>JBICIE010000210.1:0-16662 GCA_043101635.1 Phycisphaerales bacterium JB039
ATCACCCGCCGCGAACAGGTTCTGGAAGCACAGGAAGTCGAAGAAGGTCAGTTCTCCGTCGCCGTCGCAGTCGGCCGCGCACACCGCCGACAGCACGGCAAGAAACGCCTCCTGCTCGCCGCGCGGGTTGACCCCGTAGCCGACGATGCGTCGCCGGCAGGAGAGACACCGTGGGCGACAATCAGGATCCAGCCCGACAGCGAGAGGCCATACTCATCGACCAGAACATCTTCGAGCGGCCGGATGCCCTCCGCTGCCGTCCAGATGCACGCGATGGCGCGTGACGCCGTGTAACAGGTCCCGACGATGATCGAGCCGTCGCCGCTCACGCTGAGCGCATCGCAGTTGCTCGACTGCGGGCCAAGGCCTAGATACTCCATGCCGCCCGCCTCGGTCCAGCGGAACGGGTGCGAGCCGATGCCGCCGATGAAGAACGAGCCGCCAACCACCGTGGCGCCATCGGCGCTCACCGCAAGCGCGCCGCTGCCGTTGTCGCCGGGCAGAAAGCCCAGACCGCTCGCGACGCCATCTACCCAGCGGCAGGCCTGGCGCGCCGACGTCGGGCTGAAGCCGAGCCCGCTGGTCCCAACGATCACCGACCCATCACCACTGACGCCGCGCGCGTCGCTGACGACGTCGCCTGGCAGAAAGCCCAGCCCCTCCATGCCGCTCGCTTCTGTCCAGCGAAACGCCTGCGCGACCGTCGACACCGACGAACGTCCCACGATCGTGGCGCCATCGCCGCTCACCGCAGCGCCGATGCTCACACTATGGCCGGGCAGGAAGCCCAGGCCCTCCATGCCCGCGCTCTCGGTCCACCTGACCGCTTCGAGGACAAACCCGTCGTCGCGGCTTTGCCCGACGACTACCGCGCCGGCGGCGCTCACCCCCCTCGCCAGGCTGGACAATCCGCCCCCGGGCATCGTGGCGAGGCTCTGCATGCCCGCCGGCGTCCAGCGGAAGGCCTCGATCGCGCCGGGAGCAAAGCTCTCCCCCACGACGACGGCCCCGCCGTTGGTCACGGCCCACCCGGTGCTGGACGGTAGAGAGCCGCCCAGATTCCCCAGCCCCGTGAAGCTCTGCGCCGCAGCCGCGGCGCACACCGCCAGCGTCGTCGGAGCAGCGATCAGAAGGTTGCCGCGCATGCTGATCTCCTCGCAGGCGCCCGCTTCGCAGCCGGATCAACCCGCATTGACCAGGCCGAGCCCACGAGGCGCAATACACGCCTGACTGCATGCTCCGAACGCAGAGCCGCCCGGCCCAATCCAGGTCACGATCGATTCCCCCGGGGCCCGCGGCCCCGAACTCGGCCAGTGTACTGGATCTTGCAGAAGGCCGCAAGCAGCCGCCGGGCGCCGGGATCGTCCCGTCAGCCCGCCGCCACACCGATCTCGCCGGCCACCCAGCGCCGGGCCTCGGCGTCGGCAGCCCGCACATCGGCCAGCGAGCCGACCTGCGGCGCCGGATCCGCCAGCGCGTCGAGCGCCCCCAGCGCCAGTTGCCCGATCCGCCCGAACGCGATCGCGCCCGCCAGGAACGCCTCCACCGCGGCCTCGTTGGCCGCGTTGAAGATGGCCCCCGCCGCCCCACCGCGCTCCATCACGCGCATCGCGCCCAGCGGCGCGGGGAACACGTCGTAGTCCGGGCGCACGAAGTCGAGCCGCCCTGCGCGCGCAAGATCCAGCTTCGGCGCCGGACCGGCGCTGCGATCCGGAAACGTCAGCGCGTACTGAATCGGGCAGCGCATATCGGGGGCGCCGAGCTGCGCGATCACTGAACCGTCCACATGCTCCACCAGCGCGTGCACGATCGACTGCGGATGCACGAGGATATCGAGCTGCTGCGGCAAGAGCCCGAACAGCCAGTGCGCCTCGATCAACTCCAGCGCCTTGTTCATCAGCGACGCCGAGTCGATCGTGACTTTCGGCCCCATCGTCCACGTCGGGTGGTTGAGCGCTTCTGCCGGCGTTGCGCGCGCAATCCGATCGGCCGGCCACGAGCGGAACGGCCCGCCGGACGCTGTCAGCGTCACCTTGCGAACGCACGCCGGCGTGCTCATCGGCGGCCATGGCTCGGCGCCCAGGCCCGTCAGGCACTGCCAGATGGCCGAGTGCTCGCTGTCCACCGGCAGCAGGCGGGCGCCGGAACGGTGCGCGGCCGGCACGACGATCTCGCCCGCGGCGACCAGCGTCTCCTTGTTCGCCAGCGCGATGTCGCGCCCGAGTTCGACCGCCGCGAGCGTCGCCCCCAGCCCCGCCGCGCCAACGATGGCGCCCATCACGATGTCGCACTCGACTTCGCGCACGAGGCGCTCGGCAGCGTCCGGCCCGGTGCGCACGTGCGCTGAAGCGCGTGCGCCGGCGCCATCGGCCAGCGCCAGTTCCCCGACACCAAGCTCGTCCCCCAGCGCACACAGGGCATCCAGCGACGAGCCCGCAGCCAGCCCGACGATCTCGATCGGGGCTGTGCGCCCGGCTTCGCCTCCGCCCGCCGCCAGGGCGCGCACAACCTCGACGGTCTGGGCGCCGATCGAGCCGGTCGCTCCGAGGATGATCAGCCGGCGCGCCTCGCCTGCCATGCGCTACTCCGTGTCGGCGATGCGGGCCCGCTCGCTGGCAGAGAGCTTCCGCCGCGCGGTGTACAGCAGGCGAGGAGCCTTGGGCTTCGCCTCCGGCGCCGGCTCGGGCTTCGGCGCCGGCTCGGGCTTCGCCGGCGATGGGCCGGAGGCGCCGGCGCCCGCAGGCTTCTCCCCGTCGGCGCTGGCCGCCCCGCTCTTGCGCCGGCGGGTCTTGCGGGCCGCGGGCTTGGGCGCAGGCGCCTCGCCATCGTCGCCGACCGGCGCCTCGACCTCGGGTCCGGCGCCCGGCCCGGCCTCTGCGCCGGCATTTCGTGGTTCACCTGCGCCATCCTCCGCCTGCGCTCCCTTGCGCTTGCGCCGGCGGCGACGCTTCTTCTTCGGGGGCTCGTCGGCATCGTCGAGGGCGGCGTCCGGCGGCCCGACCTCGCCATCGTCGGGCGCATCGGACGCTTCGGCCGCGGCGCTCTGCTGGGTCTCGGCGCCGCCATCGGCCTCGGAAGCGCCCTCCGCCTGCGGCTCGCCGCCCTTGCGCCGGCGACGGCGCCGACGCCGCTTCTTCTTCGGCGCCTCGCCGGGCGCTTCTCCATCGGGCGCCTCGTCGGGCTGGGGCCCATCCTGCTGGGCGCCGGGCTCCTGCCCGGCCCCTTCGCCGACGCCCTGTTCGGGCGCATCGGGCGCTTCGGTATCGCCCTTGCGCCGGCGGCGCCGGCGGCGCTTGCGCTTCTTCGTCGCGCCTTCCTCGCCCGGCTGGTCCAGTTCGTCCTCCTCATCGAGATATTCCGCCGCCAGTTCGATCGGGTGCGGCTCCTGCGGCTCGCCGGCTCGCTCCTCGGGCTGCTCCGGCGGCGCCGCGGGGCGCTGCTCCTCGGACGGATCGACCGCCCAGTCGCTTTCCCCGCCCGGCGCGACCTCCTGCAGGGCCTCGCGCGGCGCCTTGCCCTGAGGCAGCTTGTCGAGTTCGACATCCGAGCCCGCCTCGTCATACGCGTAGAACGTCACGCGGTCGATCGCCACCGTATCGCTGACGCGCACATCCACCTGCTTGCCGCTGGAGCGCTCGATCCGCCCCAGCGTCGCGCGCCGGGCCGACAGCAGGCTCCCGGCGACCCGCCCGGACACCACCATCTCCACCCGCGCCACCTTCTCGTGCCCGACGATGGCCGCCAGCGTGCGCAGCGCGTCGGCCGCCACCGAATCCGGGCGCTGCACCAGCCCGCGCCCGTGGCACGTCGGGCACTCCGAGAAGTGCACCGACTCGTGGCTGCCGCGCATGCGCTGGCGCGTCATCTCCAGAATGCCGAACTCGCTGATCGGCAGCACCGTGCTCTTGGCCCGGTCCCGCTTCAGCCGCTCCTTGAAGCGGTTCTCGATCTCGCGCCGGCGGCGCCGGTCGCGCATGTCGATCAGGTCGTTGATCACCAGCCCGCCCAGATCGCGCAGCCGGATCTGCCGGCAGATCTCGTCGACCGCCTCCAGGTTGGTCTGATACGCGTTGGTCTCGGCGTCGCGGGCCCGGCGGCTGCGCCCGCTGTTGACATCGATCGCCACCAGCGCCTCGGTCTCGTCGATCACCAGCCGCCCGCCCGAAGGCAGCGGCACCTCGCGCGAATGGATGTTCACGATCTGCTGCTCGACCCCGAAGGCGTGGAACAGCGGCGTCGCCCCCGCATACCGCAGCAGCTTCGGGCGCGACCGCGGCGTCAGGATCTTCAGGAAGCGGGCCGTGCGCTCCAGGGCGCTCTCCTCGTCGATGACGATCTCCGAGACGTCGCCGGTGAGCTGGTCGCGCAGCGACCGCACCAGCAGGTCGCTCTCCGAGTACAGCAGCTTCGGCGCCCTGCCCTTGCTGCGCCGCGTCTCCATGTCCTTCCACAGTCGCTGCAGATACGCCAGATCCCGCTTCAGCTCCAGCTTCGTGCGCTCGAAGCCCGCCGTCCGCAGGATGAACCCGAAGCCGTCGGGCAGATCCAGTTGATCCAGGATCTCCCGCATCTTGCGCCGCTGCTCGTCATCTTCGACCTTGCGGCTCACACCCACGCGGTCCATCTGCGGCATCATCACCAGGAACCGCCCGGGGATCGACAGATAGCTCGTCAGCGTCGGGCCCTTGGTGCCCACGCCCTCCTTGAGCACCTGCACCATCAGCTTCTGCCCGCGCTTCAGGCACTCCTGGATCGGCGGGCGCTCGCGCCGGGGCGTCTTCTTGCCCACCGCGTCGGCCGCGTCGCTCTCGGCCCCGGGGAACAGGCTCGGGTGCAGGTCGGTGATGTGCAGGAAGCCGTGCTCTTCCAGCCCGAAGTCGATGAACGCCGCCTGGATCGAGGCCTCGACGTTCTTCACCACCCCGTAGTAGATGTTGCCCACCCGGCTGATCGCCTTCGGGCTCTCGCTGCTGTACTCCTCGAGCTTGCCGTCCTCAACGATCGCGATCCGGCACTCGTCGCCGGGCGCGTAGTTGATCAGCATCTGTGTCTTGGGCATGCGATAGCGGCTCCTCGCCCTGCGCAGGCGCATCCCGGCGGCGCCGGCGACGGACGCCTGCTCCGGGCAGATCGCACAGTGCGGCGCGGCTGGTCATGGCGCGCAGGGCGGGTGATTGTGACGCTGCCTGCCGGCATTCCCCCGGCGTCCGGACAGGCCGGGCGGGGAAATGGGCGACGCGGCAGCGCCGGCGTTTGTGTCTCCGGGGCGGTGGACTGGCCTACTCATCGAGGGCACGACCCTCGAACGCCTCGGGGATGATCTTTCTGGCCTGGTCACGGACGTACGCCGTGACCTCACTGTCGGAATCCAGCGCCACCGCCCGGCGGGCGATGCGCTCGCATTGTCTGATCGTCACGCTGCGAACCAGCCGCCGCAACTGCGGAATCGACGGCGGAGCCACCGAAAGCGTACGCAACCCCAGCCCCAGCAGCAATATGGCAAACTCCAGGTCCGCCGCCGACTCCCCGCAGCAGCTCACCGGCGTTCCCCGCCGCTCCCCGGCCCGCGTCACCTCCCGGATCAGGCGCAGCACCGCCGGGTGGAACGGCGTGAACAGCCCCGCCACCCGCTCGTTGGTCCGATCCACCGCCAGCGTGTACTGCACCAGGTCGTTGGTCCCGATGCTAAAGAAGTCCGCCTCCCGGGCGAACGTGTCGGCCATCACCGCCGCCGCCGGCACCTCCACCATCATCCCGACATCGATGTCCGGATCGAACGCCACGCCCTCGTCGGACAGGTCCTCCATCACGTCCCGCAGCAGGGCCCGGGTCTGACGCAGTTCGCCCGTGCTCGTCACCAGCGGGACCATGATCCTGATCGGCCCGTCGGCGCTGGCCCGCAGGATCGCCCGCAACTGCCGCTTGAAATCCAGCAGGTGGTTCAGGCTGTAGCGGATCGACCGCAGCCCCAGGAACGGGTTGCGCTCCGGCGCCTCCAGTTGCGTCTGCGTGTACTTGTCGGCCCCCAGATCGACCGTGCGGATCGTCAGCTCGCGCCCGGCAAGCAGGTCGACGCACTTGCGATAGGCCTCGTAGTGCTCCTCCTCCGTCGGCTCGCTCTGACGCGTCAGGTACAGGAACTCCGTGCGGTACAGCCCCACGCCCTCCCCGCCGAGCTCCAGGATCGATGCGATCTCATCGGGAAACTCGATGTTCCCGAGAATGCACACCGGCGCCCCGTCCGCCGTCTCGCACGGCAGGATCGACAGCTCCCGCAGCGAGAGCTGGAACGTCCGCGCCTGCTCGATCAGTTGCCGGTACCGGTCCAGATGGTCCCGGTCCGGGTCGAGAATCACCAGCCCGCGGTCGCCATCGATGATGACCCGCTGCCCCTCCGTCGCCCGCCCCGTCAGGTCGTGGCACCCCACCACCGCCGGGATGCGCAGGGCCCGCGCCACGATCGCCGTGTGACTCGTGCGCCCGCCCAGGTCGGTGGCGAACGCCATCACCAGTTCGCGGTCGAAGTCCGCCGTCTGGCTCGGCGTCAGGTCGCTGGCCAGCACCACCGCCTGGTGCGGCAACTGACGCAGACGCACCGCGTGCTCGCCGATCAGGTGATCCAGCACCCGCCCGGCCAGGTCGCGCAGGTCGTCCACTTTGGTCGTGATCGCCGTGTCTCTCATCGCCGCGAACCGGGCCGCCCACTCCTGGAACACGTGGTAGACCGCATATTCGGCGCACAGCATCTCGTCGGCGACGATCTCCCGCATCGGCCCCACCAGCGTCGGGTCCTGCAGCACGCCGATGTGGAACAGGAAGATCTTGGCCGCCTCCGACCCCATCTCCTGCTCGGAGCGCTGCTGCACCGCCGTCAGATCCGCCACCGATTTCGCCAGGGCGTCTTCCAGCCGCGCCAGCTCCTGCGGGACCTGCTCCGGCGGGATCGCGCGCGGCGCGATCCGCTGCGTCCGGTCGTCCTGAACGAACACCCGCCCGATGACGATGCCGGGCGAGACCGGGATGCCCTTGACGATCTGCATGGAGGGCCTCGGGGCCGGCGCCCGCCGGCCGCATGCGGCCCCATCCTATGTCCGCCGATCCGCCGTCCCGCCGCCCGCCGACAGGATCCCCGGAAATCCGGAAGACTGGCCTCCGGGCTTGACAC
This sequence comes from Phycisphaerales bacterium JB039, assembly GCA_043101635.1. Taxonomy (GTDB): domain Bacteria; phylum Planctomycetota; class Phycisphaerae; order Phycisphaerales; family UBA1924; genus CAYMJK01. The sequence continues at coordinate 7,166 of JBICIE010000210.1, forward strand.
GGCGCCCCCTCCCCGCTCAGAATGGCCCAGCTTTCGCCTCTGGCGCCCTGCGCGGCGGGACGGCCAGCGCGGTCGGCCAGGGTGAGGCCGGTTCTCTGCATCGAACATGACGACCTTGACGGGCATCATCCAATGGCCCCAAGCGGCCGAGGCGCGCGTGCGCCGGCTCGAGGGCGGACGGATCGTTCACGGCGAGAACGACCCGCTGATTCCGGAGGACATCCGGCAGCAGTATCCCCTGCGCCCGGGCCTCGAGGTCACCGTCGAGATCGCCCAGCGCAAACGCCGCCGGCGCGGCAAGGGCCGCCCCAGCCTCCGCACCGTCGTCGAGAGCGTCCTGGCCATCGAGGGCGGCCCCCCCGAGGCCTGGGCCGACCGCCCCCAGTTCGAGGACCTCACCAGCGTCGATCCGGCGCCCCGCATCAGTCTCGAATACCCCGGCTGCCCCGCCGCCTGCCGCCTCATCGACCTGTTCTGCCCCATCGGACGCGGCCAGCGCGGCCTGATCGTCAGCCCGCCCAAGGCCGGCAAGACCACCCTGCTCAAGGACATCGCCACCGGCGTCCTGCGCAACCACCCCGAGATCCACCTCATCGCCCTGCTGGTCGATGAGCGGCCCGAAGAGGTCACCGACTTCCGGCGCACCCTGCTGCCCGCCCCCGGGTCCGACCCGGCCCAGTGGGACCGCCCCTGGGACCCGGCTCGCGTCCAGCTCATCGCCTCCTCCAACGACCACGATGTCGAGCGCCACATAGACGTCAGCCTCACCACCATGGAGCGCTGCCGGCGCATGGTCGAGGCCGGCAAGCACGTCGTGGTCATCCTCGACTCGCTTACCCGCCTCGGGCGGGCCTTCAACCGCTCCCAGAAGCACGCCTCATCCGGGCGCACCCTCACCGGCGGCATCGACAGCCGCGCCCTGGAGATGCCCCGCCAGATCTTCGGCTCGGCCCGCAACACCGAGGAGGCCGGCAGCCTCACCATCCTCGCCACCTGCCTGGTCGACACCGGCAGCCGCGGCGATCAGGTCATCTTCGAAGAGTTCAAGGGCGCCGGCAACATGGAGCTGATCCTCGATCGCAAGATCGCCGAGCGCCGCCTTTTCCCCGCCATCAACCTCGCCGCCAGCGGCACCCGCAAGGAAGACCTGCTCATGAGCGAGCAGGAACTGGCCACCATGACCGCCCTGCGCCGCCGCCTGATCAACATGCCCCCGCCCCAGCAGGTCGAGCAGCTCCTCGCCGCCCTCAACCGCTTCCGCGACAACGCCGCCCTCGTCGGCATGCAGAGCTGATCACGCTCTCTTGGCTGGGCGCCTTCTCCGCGCCAGCGTCACGGACACCCCGCAGCGAACGCGCTCTGGAAGCACAGGAAATCAAAGAAGTCGAGCACGGTGTCGCCGTTGCAGTCGGCGTCGGGATCGCCAGTGCCGAACAGCGTCTGGAAGCACAGGAAGTCGAACAGGCTCAGCTCGCCCGTGCTATCGCAGTCGGCGACGCACACCGGCCCGAGCTGCATAAGAAACGCGTCCAGCCGTCCCAGTGCCGGCCCGGCGAGCGCCCCCTCCGTCCACCCGGTCAGGTACGCCCGCCCGTTCGCTGCCGCGACACCGAAGCCCCAGTCCAGCGCGGCGGTCCCCATCTGCCAGGTCCACAGCCGGTTGCCGCTGGCGTCGAACTTCACCAGAAACGCGTCGCGATCACCCGCCGCGGGGCCGCCCAGGCTGCCCTCGCTCGTCCCGGTGATGAGAATGTCGCCGGCGTCATCGACCGCCACGCCGTATCCCTCGTCGCGCTGCGTTGTGCCGAACTGGCGCACCCACAGCCGCGCCCCCGACGGGCTGTACTTCGCCAGCACGATGTCGGCGCTGCCGGCGCTCGGGCCGGCCAGATTGCCCTCCGTCGAGCCCGTGATGTAGATGTTGCCGGCGCTGTCCAGCGCAACGCCTTCGCCGAAATCCCACGCCGCGGTCCCGAACTGGCGCGTCCACAGCAGTCCGCCGGCGGCGTCGTACCGCCCGAGGATGATGTCGTATCCGCCGGCGCTGGCGCCGGCGAAGCTGCCGAGCGTCCGCCCGGTGAACACCACGTTGCCCGCGCTGTCCACCGCAAGCTGCCGTGCCGAGTCGAGCTCGGACGTCCCGATCTGCCGGATCCACAGCGGGGCGCCCGAGTTGCTGTACTTGGCGAGGATAACGTCGGAGTCGCCGGCGGCTGGCGCCCCGAGGCTGCCATTGGTCGATCCGACGATGTAGGCGTTGCCCGCGCCATCCACGGCCACCCCGCCGCTGTAGTCTCGAACCGGGGAGCCAAACTGACGCGTCCACAGCCGCGCACCGGTCGGGCTGTACTTCATCACGAAAACGTCGCTGTCGCCCGCAGGCGGCGCGGCGAGGCTGCCGTGGGTGGTGCCCGTAATGAACGCGCTGCCTGCGGCATCGAGCGCAACGGCGTTGCTGCTATCCCCCGAGGAGGAGCCGAACTGGCGCATCCACACCAGCCCGCCCGATGCGTCGTACTTCGCCAGGAAGATGTCCGTGCTGCCGGCGCTCGGCGGCGCCAGCGCCCCCCAGGTGTAGCCCGTGACGAGCAGGTCCCCCGCGCCATCCACCGCGACCGCGTACGCCTGCTCGGTCTCCGGGGTGGCGATCTGCAGACTCCACGTGACCTCATACGGATCCTCGGCGCCCGCCGCGCCCGCAAGGACCCCACCGACTGCCGCCACGATAACTCTCGCCGCTCTCATTACGTCACTCCTCATCCACACCGGGCTCCGCAGGCCGGCCGAGGTCAGTCTAATGGAGTTCGGCGCCCGCCGCAAGCAGGACGTCGGGCGCGACAACAGCGCTTCGGCGACAACGCAGGCCCGCGTCGGCGTGCAGTCGTGAGACCGACGGACTTCGCGGCCGCTTCACCCGAGCGCCGCTTCGCCTGCCGCCTGCTCCTCCCGGATCCGCTTCAGGTCCCTGCGCACCCAGTCCAGCATGTTCCAGTACAGGATCAGCGCAATCAGCGGCCCCAGCCCCAGCAGCAGCAGCCCCACTGTGTACAGCACCGGTCCCAGCCACAGCAGCGTTCGAGCCCGCTTGAACACACGCTCGCTCGGCAGGCGCGGCGCCAGCCACTTCACATACAGCATCTGCGCGAAGTACCCCACAACCATTGCCGCCAGCGACGCGATCCCCACGAGCATCATCAGCCCGCCGCCCAGCGGGTTGGTCATCATCGACGGCGCCACCGTCATGATCGACTGCACCACCACCGAGATCGCCTGAATCACCACCGTGATGCGCACGATCTTCCGCGGCGTGTCGCCCTTGTCCGTGCTCAGCATCCCGGGGTCCGGCGCGCTGAACAGCCACCACCCCGCCACCATCGCGATCGACGCCCCCAGCGACAGCAGTTGCAGCAGCGCCTCCGCCGCCCCCGCGCCGCCCGCCCCGCCCAGCCCGACGGTAAACGCCATGGCGAACGAAGCGACCATCACCAGAATCTGCGCGATGATCGCCGCCAGGATCAGCGCCACGCCGCGGTGCAGCGAGGCCGTGTAGTCCGGGCTGCTGTAGACCAGCAGGTCACCCTCCAGCGACCGCGCCACCGCCGTGCCGCACTCCGGGCACACCCCGTCCTGGCGCAGCCCCCGCAGGTTGTACCCGCAGCGCAGGCACGCGACATCGTCCTGATTCAGATCGGGCCGGGAAACCGGAAGCCCGGGAGGCCCAGGCGGAGGCGCGCCAGTGTCGTCCATGGCGTGACCATACCAGAAATCACGCTCGCCGTCACCCGCCCGCCCCTGTCGGCAGCCACGCCACCACATCGATCGCCGCGGCATAGTGCAGCAGGGGCTCAGCGTCCGGCAGTTGAACCCCCAGCGGCCCCGTCATGGTGTTGACCTGCGCCTCGCAGGCCGCCGGCGCCAGCCGCCACGGCGCGTGGTGGATCTCCCCGCGCCGGACCCGCCCGCCGCGCCCCGGGGCGTACAGGCAGTAGCGCTCGGTCAGAAACGCCGCCAGCGAGCCGGGCTCGCTCTGCCGGGCCGGGCCGGTCGGCCGGTAGCGGGCCTGGTACGCAGCCGCCCCTGCCCCGCGATGCGTGCGCGCGCTGCGATAGCTGATCCAGCCATCGATCTCCTCCAGCGACATCGCCGCGTCGTAGTACGGCAGGCGCCACAGCCGCCGCGCCAGGCGCACGCTCAGCCGGTCCGCCGCGTCGAGGCTGAAGAACCACACGCCCGGGCGCGGGCCCTCCGGCGTGTCCATCGTCACGTACGTGCGCACATTGAGCTCATGAAAGTCCCGGCGCAGCGGCCACACACCCCCGCCGCGCGGCGCGATCGACATCGTGAACGGGACCACCCCCAGCCACGCCTGCCCCTCGAACGTGTCGGTCTGCAGCGCCGACGGAATCAGCGGCCGCAGCGCCTCGGCCGCGACCGGCCAGTGCGCAAACAGCAACTGGCGCCACGTCATCGACGCGACCGGCGGCCAGCGCGGGCACGGCCACGGGCGATGCTCGGTGAGGATTCGCACGGGTCATTGTTCACGCCGACTGCGCGCAAAAAAGCGGGCAGCCGGCCCGCCTCCCCGCAAAGCCGGCTGCCCAACGTTTTTCAGCCTCAGGCGACCCTTACGGGCAGCCCAGGGCAAACTCGTTCTGGAAGGCCAGGAAGTCGAAGAAGTCCAGCACGCCGTCACCCGTGAAGTCGGCCGTCAGGTCGCCGGCCCCGAACAGGTTCTGGAACTCCAGGAAATCGAAGATGTCCAGCAGCCCGTCGCCGGTCAGATCGACGCGGCACGTGCTGTCGCTGTCGACCTCCAGCACGAACAGGCCGCGCGAGCGGTCGCTGCAGATGATCGTGCCGCTCTCGAAGAACGGATACACGCCCCACATGCCGTTGTACCCGCTGGCGTCCGTCTCCGGGTGCGTGTCGAACCATGCGATCTGCACCGGGTTCTCCGGATCGGTGTTGTCGAACACCCGCACGCCGCTGGTGTAGTTGGCCTCGTAGATGCGGTTGCCCTTGACGTACAGGTTGTGGTCCGTCGAGGGCATGCCGCTGGTGAACGTGCCGACGAAGCTCGGGTTGCTGATGTCCTCGACGTTGAAGATGCGGGTCGTCGTCACGGGGACCTTGCCCTGCTCCTCATCAAGCTCGTCATCGACGTAGAAGTATTTGCGGTCCTCGCTCAACCATCCCTGGTGGGCGTATCCCGCGGCCGTCCAGAAGACCTCCGTGATCGTGAACATGTTGCTCTTGTCGGTCACATCCACGATCCGCAGGCCCGTGCTGCTCCACCCGCTCGACAGCCCGCCGAGGCAGAAGGCGATCTCGCGCCCGGCGTACGGCCCGCTGTCGTACGACACGACCTGGGCGTCGTGCACGTAGAAGCTCGACCACTGCCCCACGATCGTCGGATCCTCGGGATTGGTCGTATCCACCGCCACCAGCCCGCCGCTGGCGATGTTGCCGCCGACGAGATACAGGTACCCCGAGTCCGGGTTCGAGACGATGTTGTGCGTGCTGCGATGGCCCGCCTGCGTCTTGTCGATCACATGGCGGACGATGCCCGAGTCGATCTGCGACAGATCCATCACCTGGATGCCCGAGCCCGCCTCGGAAACGCCGTAAGCGTACTCGCCGATCACCTTGACATCGTGCCAGGTGCTTGCGGGGCCGCTGATCACGTCCAGCACCACCGGCGCCGTCGGATCGGTAATCTCGACGAACCCGTAGCCCGCCTCCAGCCCCATGATCGCGTACTCGCGACCGGATGGCGACGTGTAGCCCCAGATGTCATTGCCGGAGCGATGCCCGCCTGCGAACTCGCTCAGCGGCACCCACGACAGCATCGTCATGTTCTCCGAGTCGAACATCATGTCGATCGGAACCGTCCCCGCCCGAACATCATGCAGCGTGACGATCGGCCCCTGGTACGGCGGCAGGGCCTCGGCGAGTTTGCGCCAGTCTTCCTCGTGTGCGCCGGCGATCAGAACCATGCCGGCGACGGTGGCAGCGGCGCCGGCAAACCCGACGCGGGCGATCTTCCCTGATGTCATGCAGCCTCCCAACGTCATCCCGGCGCATCCGGGATGAACATCTATCAAAACGGGCGTCCGAGCCGCCCATGACCGGCCCCGCCATCGGGACCACGAACCACGCTTGGGCCCATCCTCGCAGGAGAGGCCGCCTGTGTCAAGACCGCATTTTTCCCCAACACCCGCCGTACGCACGCAGAAACGCGGTTTCACAAGTGAAACCCAAGCCAGAGCCGCGGCCCGGCGCCCTCGCCAGCCGCCTCAGCGGGCCACCTGCTTCAGGGGCACCCGGCCGCGAACTCGGTCTGGAACGCCAGGAAGTCGAAGAAGTCGAGGATCCCGTTGTCGTCGAAGTCCGCCCTCGGATCGCCGGCGGCGAACAGGTTCTGGAATTCCAGGAAGTCGAAGAAGTCCAGCACGCCGTCGCCCGTCAGGTCGGCGCGGCAGGCCTCCTGGGCGTACACGATCGTGATCGTCGCCTCGCCGGACTCGCCGCCGGAGGTCGTGACGCGGAAGCGCAGCTCATCGGTCCCGCTGGCCCCGGCGTCCGGGCTCAGGATCACCGCCGGCCGCCCGCCATGAAACAGCGTTGTCGCCTGCGCCGGCGACTGCGTGATCGCGTAGCTGGCGTCCCGCATCGAGTCGTCGTAGCTGGCCGGAAGCTCCAGCACGAACGGCGCCGCCGGATCCACCGTGCGGGTGTACCCGAACGCCTGCGGCAGCGCCCCGCTCGTCGCGCCGTCCGGCGTCACGGTGAGCTGCGCAAGGTCGCTGCGCACCAGCGAACCGTCATCGAACTCGGCGATTGCCCGCAGTGCCACCGGCCCGGCCCCGAGCGATTGCCCGTACAGCGGAACGATCCCCGAGTCCCCGGCGATCGATCCGACCACCCGCCCGTGCTGCACGATGCGGATCTCGCGCGCCCCCGGCGCGCTGGCCGTCAATTGCGTCTGCCCGCCGAGGCTCAGCATCGACACGTCCGGCGCCAGCGTTGCGCTGCGCGGATCGTTGTCCACGAGCAGGTCGCCCGCAAACACACCCGCGGAAGCCACATCGGTATCATCCGTGGCAACCACGCGCAGCTCGCACGGCCCCTCCGGCAGCAGTGTCGTGTCGATCTGGAACACCGTCCCCGGCGCCCCCGCGTCGAGCAGCGCGCCATTGAGGTACACCTCGAACTGCTCAATGCCCGCCGCCGGATGGCTGGTCGTCGCCTCCGGCGTGATCTGGATGCTCCCGCTGACGGCGCCGCTCGGCAGGTCCGGCACGCGCACCACCGGGATGTGCGCAAACGGCCTGGTGATCGGATCGCCGTACAGCATGATCTGGAACGGCAGGTACCGCGCCGAGCGCAGGTACGCCTCGCCCAGCGACGCTCCCTGGTAGTAGAACAGGTGCAGCCGCGGGTGCGGGAACTTGCCCGGGTAGTTGCACGGCTCCTGGACAGCGCCCGCCGAGCCGCTTGCCCCCTTGCGGACCCAATTGCTCAGGACGGTCTGGCTCGTGCCGGAGAGGACGCCGGCGTAGCTGGTCAAGTGATCCGCGAACGCGCCGGGGGCCATATCAAAGCCCGCTCCCACAATGTCAGCGCTGCTGAAACCCGTCATCACCCCCAGCGCTGTCGGTGGGCTCGATGGCAGCCGCCCGTCCACCTGCATCGCGTCAGCGCCCAGCGTCTGCATGTCGCCGATCACCCGCGAGTAGCTCGTCGCGCGCACGTTCCGGGCCGGGTCCGCCTCGTTGTTCATGAAGAAGAACCGCCCGCTCGGAAACGAGCCATCGGCCGTCACGCTGCGGTCGATCATCTCCAACACTTCATCGACCGTGTTGCCCTCGTCGCGCGTGTACCCGAGAGTGCACCCGATGAAGTACCGGCGCGCCGTCGCAGCGGTGCTCGGCTGCCCGGAGCTGTACGCCGTCTCGGAATCGAATCCGAGATGATCACCGACCGGATAGTGATACCGGTTCGGGTACTCCACCGGGAGCCCGCCCAGCACTTCCTCCGCCACGAACGCCATCGTGTAGCAGCTTGAAACTGAGAACCGGGTCACCGGTGAGCAAGAGTCCACGATCGTGCTGCTGGCGCTCAGCCGGTACTGATCAGTCGGCGCCACCAGGATGTAGTCGATCCGCCCCGCGATCTTTCGCTGGGCCAGTTCGCCGAAGAGCGCCTCCAGGTTCTGATCCGCAAAGTCCTGATGGTTATCGGCCCACGGCCGCAGGTAGAGCACATTGCCCTCCGGCAGCCCCCTGGCCTCCGCATACGCGTTGCCGATGTGCAGAGAGTCCGGATCGGACGGGTCGATGATCAGCAGGACGTTGTCCGGCCCGCCGCCGGCAAGGGCGGCCGAAGCAATCGCACAGCCGGCTGCCGCGGCAATCGCGGAATTCACTCTCATCTCTGACGCTCCCTCGCTTGCTCTGGCCTGCGCGCAGGCTCCCCGAGCCCCATCGTGACCCAACCCGGCCCGGTTTGCAAGCCCCTCCGCGCGTGAATGAACGCATTGCCCTCCCCCGAAACGGGGCCAGCCGGTCTAATCCGACCAGCCCCGTAATTCTGCTTGCCAGATTCCCATCCTTCTGGCAACATGGGGGACCACGCCCGACCGGGCGGCCGCCCGGCCCCAGCGGGAGAAGATCCGCATGCGACTCGGAGGCATTGGCGCCCTGACCACGTTCGGGGCCACCATCGGTCTGACCACCATCGTCGTCGGCCTCGTCACGCCCCAGCCCCCCACCGGCGCCGCCCCGCAGCCCGATGGCCCCGGCGACTTCGTCAACTGGGAGAACCACCCGATCCACTCCCTCGAGATCACCCCCGGCGGCGATCGCCTGCTGCTCACCAACACGCCCGATGGCCGCCTCGAGGTCTTCGACATCACCGGCGCCGAGCCCTTCCACCTCGGGTCCATCCCCGTCGGCCTCGACCCCGTCAGCGTGCGGGCCGCCAGCGATCAGTTCGCCTGGGTCGTCAACCACATCTCCGACTCGGTCAGCATGGTCGACCTGACCACCATGAACGTCGTCCGCACGCTCCAGACCGCCGATGAGCCCTTCGACTGCATCATCGCCGGCGACCCCGCCCGCCTGTTCGTCGCCTGCTCGCAGGCCAACCTCGTGCAGGTTTTCGACCTCGGCGACCTCAGCGCCCCGCCGCTGGAGATCCCCATTGATGCCGAAGACCCCCGCGCCATGGCCGTCAGCCCTGACGGCTCGCAGGTCTACCTCGCCATCTGGGAATCCGGCAACGGCTCGACCATCCTCGGCGGCGGCATCGATCCCGCCGTCGCCGGCGTGCTCGCCTTCCCTCCCAACGTCGTCAGCGATCCGGCCGGCCCGTACGCCGGCCTCAATCCCCCGCCCAACGACGGCGCCGGCTTCTCCCCGCCCCTCGGCGCCGGCGCCGCCAACCCGCCCGCCGTCGGCCTCATCGTCCGCAAGGACGACGCCGGGCGATGGATG
>JBICIE010000211.1:0-14317 GCA_043101635.1 Phycisphaerales bacterium JB039
GGCGGCGCCCCCCTCGCCTCCCCCCGCGGAGGCATGGTCACACCAGATCAGGCCGCGGCTTTCGCCTGCGCGCCTTGCGCCCCGCTCGCCTTGTGCCCCAGCGACCCCAGCGGCAGCATGGTCGCGGCGCTCCATGCGGTGGGGCGGCGGGCGCCGATGCTGGCGCCGAGGCGGTAGTGCGCGGCCCAGGTTCCGGCGGGGACGGTCCGGTCGAGGTAACGCTTGGCGCTGGTGACCGCCAGCAGCCGCCACGGGCCGATGTTGCCGGCGCCATCGCCGGTCTGCAGGGCCCGCTCGATCTGCGTGTGCACCTGGGCCCCGGGCGCCGGCTGGGTGACATCCCACGTGATCTCGAGGGCGCCATCGTACTTGACATCGATGCCGCGCAGGCGCGGCGGCCGCGGCGCCGGCGCGGGCGATGGCGCCTTCGGCGCCGGGATGCGGGCTGCGGCGTAGACGTTGTCATCGCCGGTCGTGCGGGCATGGGCCCGCACCTGGCCGACCAGCGCCCCGCCGCGCTCGCCCAGCGCGCTCATGGCGCGGCTCAGCTTGGCCGTCGCCGCCTGCGCCGCCTCGCGGGCCGCCAGCGCTGCGCGGTACGCCTCCAGCGCCTCAGCGCTGACGGCTTCGAGCTGCGCCACCTGCGCCGGGGAGACGCCGATGGCCGCGGCCGGGTCGGCAAGCTCGGCCCACTGGTCGGCGAGGATGCGGAAGAACCAGATGCGGTCGGAGGTGTTGCGCGGCAGTGCGGTGGGCATGGTGGGGGGAGCAGAGATTAGAGAATAGAGATCAGAGAGCAGGGATCGGATCAGGCAGTCAGGAGTCGGGGTCAGCAATGAGGGCGACACGCGCGCCGGGCGCCGAATCGGCGACCGGGCGGCCCGGCCCGCGATGCGGATCGGCCCGATCACCGCCGCACTTGAGCGCAGAGGGGGCCAGCGCGGCAGATTCCCGGGGCGCCGCCCGTTTGCCCCGGTTCATCGCGATTCTGTCCCGGTACAACGCCGCGCTGCCCCGGGACACAATGACTTCGTCCCGGGGCAGAATAACTCCGCCCCGGTCCCGCGCAGCTCCGCCCCGGGGCGCTGCGCCCCCGCCCCGGGACCCGCCCGCGCTGCCCCGCTGAACAGGCCGCTTCTTCGTGCCACTGACGTGCTCTGACGTCAGTGCGAAGCGCAGCAGGCGTTCATCCCTGCACGAGATCCGCGCTGCGGATGCGATGAGGCCCGGTAGGGCAGGAAGCACTGACGGCGGCCGTCAGTGGCACGGCAGTTCCTCCGCCGGCGCCACCCCGGCGCCGCTTCACCGGTCGATGCGGTCGAGCAGCAGGAGCAGGTCTTCGATGTCGATCGCGCCGGAACCGTCAAGGTCGGCCCGGCTGTCGTTGTTTGCCGCCAGATGCTGGAACTCGACGATGTCGCGCAGATCGGGGCCATCCTCGCCGGCGCGACCCATCGCCGCCGGCAACGGCGCCAGGTAGGCCGCCCCGTTCCGGTACGCTCCCGGCGCCCCGAGCACGACACCGGTGGATGTCAGCGCGGTCGAATAGCCAAGCGCATAGCGCCGCCCGGCATCGGGCGCAGTGATCCTCTCTCGCTCGATCCACGCGCCATCGATCTGCTCGAAGATGTACCCCGCCCCGGCTTCGACGTAACCGCCGGCCTCCTCCCATGGCGCTCCGATCGCAAGCCAGCCCGCGCGCTGCGCCATCGAATCTCCGAAGCGGCCATTCCGCCCGCCGAGCGAGGAGATGATCACCTGTCGCCGCTGCCACTGGGCGCCGGTCCGCCTGAAGATGTGCACCGACCCGGACCGTTCTGCAAGGCCGGTATCGGCCGGAGCGCCGACGAACAGATCGGGTCCGTCGAGCAGCACGCGTGCGCCGAACGTGGCGGCAACGGTCGTCTCCGGCGTGAGCCGCTGCTCGAGCTGCCAGCCGGCGCCTGTGCGCTTGTAGATGTACACCGCGCCCGCGTTGCAGTCCGTGCCGGGGCAGCCCGCATCATCGAGCGGAGCGCCCACTGCGATGCGCGCCCCACTGATCGAGACAGCGCCGCCGTAGCGGTCAGTTCCCGGTTCGGTCAGGCGGGCTTCCAGTTCCCACTCGCCGCCCCGGCGCGTGAAGATGTAGACAGCGCCTTGCCGCACCCCTGCAACCTCATCGGCCCATGCGCCGATGGCGGCGCGATCGCCGGAGATGGAGACCGCCCACCCGAACCACGAGAGCCCGGCGCTGGAGAAGGAGCCGGACAGCGTCGCCGCCAGGCGCCAGGCGCCCCCGCGGCGCTCGTAGAGGTACGCGGCGCCATCGGACTCGCCCTTCGCGGCCGCCAGCGATGCGCCCACGAGGATGCGCGATCCGTCCGTGGCCACGCTGTCGCCGAAGAGCGTGCTCCCCCTTCTCGGTGGTGGCTGCATGAGGATGGCGCTGTGCGACCAGCCCTGGCCGCTGCGCTCATAGACATGGACGCGGCCCTCGCTGCTGGCGGCGTGGCGGTCGCCGATCACCATCAGGTTGCCGTGCGCTGCGATGGAGTGGCCGAAAGCGGTGGCGGGCGAGGTGGCCGGAGGCGTGAGCTTCCACGGCGCCTGGGCCGCTGCGTTTGCGGCGATCCACGCGGCCGCCATCGCCGCGATTCGAACGCTCCGGTGCTGCATGGCTGATCCTCCCGCATCAGGACCGAGGGGCCCATGCCAATATACCAGACCAGCCTTGCATCGGTTGCGACGGGCGCGCGAATGCGAAGGGGGCGGCGCCCCCCTCGCCTCCCCCCGCGGCAGGGGCCAAAGGCGCCCGGCGCCGCGCCTGCGCCCTCCGGGCGGGGGCGTGGGGGCGTCGCCCCCACATCTGCGATCGCGGCCGTCAGTCGCAGGGACGACCCCGGCTATGCAGCCGCGCCCTTCTACTTGCGATCGTCCGCGGGCAGCGCATCGGCGCTCGGCGTCAGATCGACTGCCTTGATCAACTCGCCCGTCGTGGCGTCATGGACGGATCCCTGTTCCCCCAGCCATCCGGAGCCGCCAAAGGGGTCCGTGACCCGGCGCACCGGAAGGCAGACGATCCTCGGCGGATTCGAGAGCAGCGCAGCGCGCACGGCCTCGCCGGGTTCGATGCGACAAGCGCGAGAGTGGTCCTCGGTGCGGAAGACCTCGATCACCGTCGGCTTGCCACCCTCCTCGGCCTCCTCCCAGCCAGGGGAGGCGACCGCGACATAGGCGCCATCGCCGGACTCGCCGACGAAGTCACACGGGCCCTCTGTTGTGATCTCCGAAAAGCCCTCGCCGCCGTACGGAACGTAGACCAGGCTTGCGGAGAACTCATCGCACAGATATGCGCCGGTGTGACCGGGATGCAGCGATGGCGCTGTGCCATGCCCGCCCACATGTACGCTGCGGATGCGCTCCGGGTCGTGCAGGTCGATGGCCTTCACCTCGTACCCATCATTGCCCCGGTGCCCGACGATCCTCGCCAGCGGAGCTTCCACGGACACCGCCCAGCGGCCATCCGGCGAGATCTCGCTCCACATCATCGGGACCTTCGCCCGGTTCCGCTCGGCGCCCGTCGCCAGATCAATGAAGGACCACACGTAGTTGGTGGAGCAGTAGAGCGACGAACCGTCCGGTGAGAACCGCTTCGCCGAAAAGCCTCCGGGGCCGACATCGAGGTCGGGCGGCGGGCTCACGGCGCGCAGCGCCAGCGCATCGCCGTGCAGCAGTTCGATGAAGACCGGCGATTCGCGGCTTGCGCAGTACGCCACGCGGTGGCCACCGTCATCGAAGACCGGCCATGATCCCTTCCAGATCCAGCCGGCCACGTACTCATCCGGCCGCTTCATCGACTTGCGCTCGCCGGCGCCGACATCGAACACGTCGAAGATCCCGCCTTCCCGCTCCATGACGAGGCTGCCGCCGGCGCCGAGCACTGTCTGGATCCGCGGCCCGGCGTACTGGCCTTCTGCCAGGATCACCCGGATGCGCGCCCCGCGCATGTCCACATCGGAGTTGGTGGCGATACGGCCCGGACCAACGAGGTCCCAGACGCCCGGCTCGAGGTAGTACCCGCTCTCCATGGTGTGCATGCGATCGGTGTAGATCGCGAATCGCTCGGTTCGCTCCGCGCCCGGCGCGAGTTGCGTGTAGCGAGCGCCAGGTTCGGACAGGATGCAACCGAGGATGTAGAACGGCTCCGGGATCATCCCGTCCGGATCGCGCGGGGTGACGCTGTCGAGGCGCCAGGCGTCGAGTTCGATCGGAGCGTCGCCGCGGTTGAGAAGCTTCACCACGCCCGTGATCGTCTCACGGTACTCCCACTCAGCGCGGTCGGGCTGGATGCGCACGATGAGCGCGGCTTCGTCCGGCGCCGCGTCCTGGCCTGCTTGGGCCGGACCAGCCGCGCAGATCGCCGGGATAAGTACCGTCGCCGCCGCGATTCGAACGCTCCGGTGCTGCATGGCTGATCCTCCCGCATCAGGGCCGGGGGCCCAAGCCAATATACCAGATCAGCCTTGCATCGGTTGCGAAGCGCGCAGTGCGAAGGGGGCGGCGCCCCCCACGCCTCCCCCCGCGGCAGGGGCCCAAGGCGCCCGGCGCCGCGCCTGCGCCCTCCGGGCGGGGGCGTGGAGGCGCCGCCCCCACATCTGCATCGCCGTGCGAGCATCTCGGTCGAACGCTACCTCGCGCGCTGCAGCTTCCGCGGATCCCGCATCAGATGCAGCGCCAGCGACAGCGCAAGCGGGCTGAACAAGAGCGACGCGATGAACCACCGCAAGAAGCCCTGGCCCTTCGCCCTTCGCCTGCCGCCCGACCATCCACGCAAACAGCAGCCAGATCCCGAGCGAAAGCGCCAGCCACACTCCGGGTGGAACCCTGGTAAACCACTCGGGCCAGTCCGCCGGCGCCTGTGTTGCGATCATTGCGATCCCCTGTACTCGGACAGGCCCGCCAGCCTCAGAATGCTACGCAGCAGCTTCGGCGGCGCGGTTCTTCGTGCCACTGACGTGCTCTGACGTCAGTGCGTCGTGCAACAGGCGGCCAGTCGTGCAGAAGCCCGGCGTCGCAGCCGCGATGAGGCCCGGTAGATTAAAGAAGCACTGACGGCGGCCGTCAGTGGCACGGAAGTCGTCCGTCAGTGCCACCCCGCCGGTTGATGCAGGCGTCGCGCTCAGCAGGCGTCATGCCTTCGGTTTCGCGGTCGATCCGCGCCTGCCCCTCGCGCTTGATGCGGACGGCCTCTGATTCACGGTTCGTCGGTATACTGCAACTCCAGGGTTGTCACGGCACCCGATCCGCCCGGACCTGATCTCGCCGGCTGAGGGCGTCGAGCAGCGCTCTGAACCGAGACGGGTCGCTGCCCGCCTCCTGCTCGATCTGGCGGCGGAACTCATCGGCGCCCCGGCGGTAGTAGGCGATGCGCTCCTCGACCGACATGCCGTGGGTCTCCTCGTGCATGCGGGCCTGGATGTCGCGCTTCATCTGGACGGCATCGATGGGATTGTCCGGTGGAGTGGCCATGATGGTGAGGAACGCCAGCGCGAGCGAGGCGATTGCGCCTTCGCATTCGCCTTCCCGGCTACCTGAGCGCGCGAAGTATCGAATGGGCGGAGTTGTATATCGCACTCTGCAAGTCGCGAACTTCCTTGTTTATCTGATCTTCGTGCTTCTGCTCGATGCGGTGGCCGTTGTGGGCGCATATCAGGATGTCGTTGAAGCTACCCATTCCGCCGAACCAGGACATGACCTCTCGAACGCTCCGTTCTCTCAGCAATGTACCGTCATCTGCCAACACCCGGTCGATCCGGGAACTCCAGTGCTCCTCGCCGTGCTGGGCGAGCAACTCTGAGCATGCCTTCAAGTCTCGGGCCAGGTCCGATCGCTCGCCAACAATGTCGGGCGGCCCATACTCGCCATCGCCACTCACAAATTCCCCCGCCGCTCCTGCTCAATCTCCAGCGCCTCAAACAGCGCCTTGAAATTCCCCTTGCCGAACGACTGGCTGCCGCGCCGGCAGATGATCTCGAAGAACAGCGTCGGCCGGTCCTGCAGCGGCTTGGTGAACAGTTGCAGCAGGTAGCCCTCATCATCGGCATCCACCAGGATGCCCAGGTCGCGCACCCGCTCGTGGTCCTCGCGCACCGGCTCGTGGCCGTGCTTGCGCAGCATCGCGTCCACCCGCTCCCAGACGATCTGGTAGTAGCTGTCCGGCAGGGCCAGGAAGTCCACGCCGCGCCGGCGCAGCTCGGCCACGCTGGCCAGCTCATCATCCGTGCGCAGGGCCAGGTGCTGCACGCCCGGGACCATGTTGTGCCACTCCAGGTACTCCTGGATCTGGCTCTTCTTCTTGCCCCTGGCCGGCTCGTTGATGGGCAGCTTGATCAGGTTGTTGCCGCTGGCCATCACCTTGCTCATCAGCGCCGAGTACTCGGTGCTGATGTCCTTGTCATCGAAGTGCTTGAACATGCTGAACTCGAGCACCTTCTCGTACCACTCGACCCAGAAGTTCATCTTCCCCTCCTCGACGTTGCCGACGAGGTGGTCCACGAACCGCAGCCCGCACGGGTGCTTGCGGTTGTACTCGTTGATCGAGTCGATGGCGGCGTGGCGGAACTGCGGGGCGAACTGCCCGCCCTTCTTGACCTTGTCCAGCGCGTACTCCCCCTCGCGGCTGACGAAGCTGTGCACGCAGCGCCCGTACGTCTGCACGCCGGCCATCACAATGCGCCCGCTGTCATCTTCGAGCACGGTCGGCTCGTAGGCGCTCTCGCCGCCGTTCTGAATCGCCCGCTCCCACGCAGCCTTGGCGTCCGCCACCGTGAAGGCGACATCCTTCACGCCATCGCCGTACTTCAGGCAGTCCTGCTGGGCCGGGTGCTGCTCGTGCAGCCCGGTGGTCAGGAGGAAGCGGATGTTGCCCTGGCTGAGCAGGTAGCTGGCCCGGTCGCGCACGCCCGTGGTCAGGTCCTCGACCTGCTGGATGTCGAAGCCGAAGGTGTACGCGTAGAAGTAGGCCGCCTGCTTGGCGTTGCCGACGAAGAACCGCACGTGATCGACATCGATCAGTTCCAGCGGGTCGACGGCCGTCTTGGCGCTTGGGGTGGCGAGCGTGGACATGGGTGTTTCCCTCCAATTTGCCGCGAGAGGGTGTTCGGGATCGGATAGGGCCCTCCCCCGCCCACAGGCGCCGGCGGGCCCGCAACAGGCCCATTCTACGCGCTGCCGGCCGGCGCCCTGCGGGCTTTTGCCGATCCTCCGGCCCCGCAAAGACTTACGCCGCCCGGCGCCACGAGCCTCGGCATGAGAGCCGGCTCACAGGCGCCGCCTAATATCCAGACCATCAGCGGCGACGCCCGATGACGGAGGGGTTCGCCGAAAGGCCCGCGAGGTGTCTGTCGCGGGCGGGTCTGGGCCGGATGCGCATCGGGGCGGTCCGGACCCGAGGAACGCTGCAATGGACGATTCGATCCAGCCGACGAGTTTCGGGCCCTACCGGCTCACGCGTCGGCTTGGCGAGTGCGAGCTTGCCGAGCGCTTCCTCGCGGTGCACGACAGCGAGCACACCAGCCACATGGTGTATCAGTTCGGCCCCTGCTTCGACCGGTCCGACCGCCGGCGCGTCGTCGCCGCCGTCGAGCCGCTGATGGCGATGGACCACCCGCACGTGCTCCGCGTGGACCACTTCGCGTTCGTCGGCAACCGGGCCATGGTCGTCTGCGACTACCCCGGCAACCAGAAGGGCCTGGTCACCCTGCAGCAACTGGTCGCCGAGAAGGGCGGCCAGATGGACCCCACCGAGACCGACCGTCTCCTCCGCCAGCTCCTCGACGCGATGGACCACGTCCACGGGCGCGGCTGCGGCTGGGGCCCCATCGAGCCGCAGCGCATCCTCGTCGACCGCTCCGGACGCGCTGTGGTGGAACTCGTCGGCGTCTCCCGCCGGCTCGATGGCCTCCGCGGCGTCGATGCCGAGCTGGCCCGCGATGAGGTCCGCTCGCTCGTTGCGCTCGGCTATCGCCTCGTCACCGGCCATGAGCCCGATGAACTGCTCATGCCCGCCTCCCGGCTTGTGCCCAGGCTGGCGCGACGCTGGGATCTCTTCTTCGAGGAAGGCCTCGAGCCCGCCGGCGGCTTCGCCACCGCGCGCGAGGCCCTCGACGCCCTCCCCTCCGCCGAGCGCATGCCCGCGGACCGCGAGCCGCTCACCGTCAAGACCGTCTTCGGACGGGTCCGCGGCGCCCTGCGCTCCTGAAGGTGGGCGCCGTGGCGGGGCCGCCGCTCCGCGCCGCAGAGATATGACCTTGTGGTTCCGTACCGCTTCTGCGCCTCGCTGCGCCGGGCCAGGTACGACCTCGCGCCTGAGCCTCAGCCGCCCCCGCCCGCGGGCGGATCATCGATCTCCGCCCCACCGGCGCCCCCCTCGGCCGCCGCGGTCCGGATGGCCGCGCCGTACTCGGCCAGGCGGGCCCGCTGCTCGTCGCTGAGCGTTTCCGTGAATCGCAGCATCGCCTCGTGCACCTGCGCGCTGTGCGGCAACTGCTGCTCGACGCACCGCTCCAGCGCCGACAGCCACGCCTCCGGCGATTCCGCCAGGCGCGGGTCATCCAGCCGCCCCAGCCACAGCAGCGCCACCGTGCGCGCGTGGTCGATCTCCGGCGTCAGATCCGTCGCCCACGACGGCCGGATCACCTCCACCGCCGCCAGCGCCATGTCCGGACGGTTGAGACCAAGGCGAATCTCCGTCAGCAGCAGCAGCGCCCGCGCCAGCGTCTCGGGGTGTTCGGGCTCGGCGCCGTTGATCGCCGACGCCATCTCCACGCACCGGGCAAGGATGCGATCCGCAAACGGGCTGTTGGCCGGCATCCGCGACGCCACCTGCAGCAGATCGGGAAGCCCAAGGCCCGCCGCCAGCTGCGCCAGCCGGTCATCGCGCGAGGTATCCTCCGCCGGGATCAGCGCCGCGATCGTGTCATAGTCCTCCAGCGTCGGGCTGTTGCCGGCGATCGCCTCGATCGCCACCGGCACGAGCTGCGCATCGGATGCCGCCGCCGCCAGCAGTCGCCCATGCTGCGCCGGGTCGCGGGCCACGATCTGCGCTGCCAGCAGCCGCACCGCGCTGTCCGGGCTCGCCAGCAGCGACGCGATCATCTCACGGTCCGACTCGTCCCCCAGCGCGCACAGCAGTTCCATCCCCTCGCGCGACAGCGTCTCCGGCGCCGGCCGGCGCAGCGCAGTGAGGATCCGCTGCCGGTCCTGCTCCGCCTCCATCAGCCCCGCCTCGTGCGCCGCCAGCGCCGCCGCCGCGGCCCGGCGCCGGATCGTCGGATCCTCATGCTCCAGCCAGCGCAGCACCACATCCCGCGCAACCGGCGTCGGCCAGTTGCGCAGCGCCAGCAGCAGACGCCCCGCCACCAGCGGATCCGTCTCCCGCAGCACCGCCTCGGCCACCTTCGCCCCGGCGCCTTCCGGGCGCAGCCGGTCCACCAGCACCGCCGACCGGCCCCGAATGTCCGCCACCGGATCCCCCAGCAGTTCCACCACCCGCCCGGCAACCTCCGGCGCCACCCGCTGCCCGCTGTTGAGGGCCCGCTCCACCAGGTCCAGCCCCAGTTGCCGGATCGGCGCCAGCGGCTCCTGCAGCATCGCCAGCAGCATGCTGATGCGCGCTTCGCTGTCCGACGCCTGGTACAACTGCTCCATCGTCCGCCGGTACTGCGACTCCACGTCGCGCTTCGCCGCCGCAAGCCGCTCCGCCCGCGCTGCGCAGCCCGCCGCCAGCTCCGACAGCCACAGGTGCTCCGGCAGCAGGGCGCGGTCGGCAAACCACGCCTCCCACGCCAGCTTCTCGCCGCGACGCCGCGCGTCATCGTCATCCCGCCCGGTGATCCGGATCAGCGCTGCCGTCGCGGCGCTGCGCACCGCCGACGGTTCCCGCGGGTCGAGCCGCTCGATCAGCGCCGCCACCGTCTCACGCCCCTGCTCTGCCCCCAGCGCCCGGATCGCCCCGATGCGCCGCGCCTCGGGCCACCCGCTCTCCGGACGCACCCCCGCAAGCAGCGTCGGCCGCAGCGCCGCCACCGGCGCCTCCGCCAGCGCCCGCAGCAGCAGCCCGGGACGCGGATCCGTCTCCTCGGCTGTGGCCAGCAGGTCCGCCGCGAAGCCCCGGGCCGCATCGCTCTGAGCGCCCACCAGCGCCCGCGCCGCCTGCAGCCGCGCTTCCTCCGGCGCCTGCTCGTCCGACAGCGCAACCACCGCCTCGGCGACCCGCGGCGGCAGCGACGCCGGCTCCACCTGCGCGCCCGCGCCGGCCACCCAAAGCAGCGCCGCGCCGGCCACGAGCCGGAGCCGTCGATGACCGGGCTGTCTCGCCATGCACCGCACTGAATGCTCTACACGAGGATACCCGCAGACCGCGCTGCAGCGCAGAATCTGCCAATATATCGGCGTTTTCCTCGTCCTCAATCCGCCAGATCCGCCCGATCCCCACGCGCGCCCAGCCGACTCGAGCCATCCTCGCCCACCGGCGATGCGCTGGCGCGGGCCCGCAGGGCCTCCTCCACCACGCGCTCCGTTGCCCCCGGCGACCAGATGTCCGTGTAGTCCTGCCCGTCGCACGATTGCCGCACCAGCAGATAGACCACCGTCGACGCCGTGAAGAAGTAGCTGATCCCCAGCCCGACCACCGCCGCCTGCGCCAGCTCCGCCCACATCCGCGCGATCCACGAGGCCACCGCCCCCGTCGCCCCCGCCGCCTCGCCCGCCGCGACCTCCCCCGCACGCTGCGACCACGCCCCCGCCCAGCCCTGCGCTGCGATCACGCCGGTATTGATGAGCCACCCGACGACTTCGAGGAGGACGACCCCCAGCCCCAGCGCAACCAGCGCCGCGGCAATCAGATGGATCGGCCGCGCCAGCAGATACGCGTATGTCCGCTGGATCGCGTCCGCCGCATCCGCCCCGTCGCACGCCATCGCCGGCAGCGCCAGCGGCGCCCCGATCAGCACCCCCGCCACCATCAGCGTCGCCACCACCGCAAACACGATCCCCAGCGCCCCCAGGATCGCCCCGACCACATCCAGCGCCGGAACCGCCCCCAGCAGCCCGCCGACCGCCACGATCGCCCCCAGCCCCGCCGCGATCAGCGCCGGCGCCCCGATCGCCCCCAGCGCCGAGCCCAGCCGCATCACCCCGAAGCGCACCCCCTCCGCCGGTCCCGGCGGCTGACCGCGCCCGAAGTCCAGCGCCACCATGCGGCACAGCGCCCCGCCCACCAGCAGCCAGATCACCAGCTCCGGCAGCCCCATCGCCACCGACGCCAGCGATGGCGGCTGCACCAGCAGGTTCGTCACCCCCGCTGCGACCCGGGTCAGTCCCATCTGCGCGCCGGCCGGATCGAGCGTCAGCAGGTCCACGCCCGCGCTGCGCAGCGGCCCCAGGATCTCCCGCCCGATCCGCCCCAGCACGTGCTCCTGATCGCTCAGCGCCCCCCAGGACTCCTGCAGTGCGCTGATCGCCAGCGCCGCCAGCAGCCCCAGCCCCCAGCGCGATGGCGACAGCGCCAGCAGCGGCGCCCGGCCCAGATGCAGCCAGACAAAATCCTCCAGCAGCGTTTCCAAACGCACCGGCGGGGTCTGCCCGATTGTGCCGCTATGGCGCTCGCTCATGAGCGGGCGATGGTAGGGCCCTAGGATCGGCGGTCGCCGCAGCCGCGGCAGGAAGGGGGCGCCATGGCCATGGCCTGGATCGCAATCGGCATCGTCGTGGGCGTGTTCTTCATCACGCTCTTCATCATCATCGGCATCTACAACGGCCTGGTGCGCAAGCGGGTCGACTGCGACAACGGCTGGGCCCAGATCGATGTCCAGCTCAAGCGCCGCCACGACCTCATCCCCAACCTCGTCGAGACCGTCAAGGGCTACGCCAGCCACGAGCGCGAGGCCCTCGAGAGCGTCATCGCGGCCCGCAACCAGGCCGTCGCCGTCCCTTCCGACGCCATGCACGCCGCCCAGAAGGCCGGCGCCGAGAACATGCTCACCCAGGCCCTCGGCCGCCTCTTCGCCCTCGCCGAGGCCTACCCCGATCTCAAGGCCAACCAGAACTTCCTCGGCCTGCAGGAAGAACTCGCCAGCACGGAGAACAAGATCGGCTTCGCCCGCCAGCACTACAACGACTGCGTCGGCCGCTACGAGACCGCCCGGCAGACCTTCCCCGCCAACATGGTCGCCGGCGCCTTCAACTTCGCCCAGCGCGAGTACTTCGAAGTCGAGGATGCCGCCGCCCGCGAGGCGCCCAAGGTCTCCTTCTCCTGACCCATGCCCCCCGGCCCCGAGGATCCGAGGCAAGACCCCAAATGGGATCCCGGGCTGGATCCCCTCGAGGATCCGCCCGCCGGCGCCGAGCGTCCTTCAAAGCCGCCCGGCCAGCCCCGGCGCCGCCCGGCGCCTGCGCCCGATGCGCAGATGCGCGCTGCCATCAAGGCCTACCCCGGCACGCTCACCTTCCACGACCTCATCCGGCGCAACAAGCGTGACAGCGCCCTGCTCATCATCGTGATGCTCTGCCTCGGCACACTGCTCGGCGCTGCCATCGGCGGCGCGGTCATCGGCTATACCGGCCCCGATGGCCGGGATCGCAACCTGCTGCTCGGCCTCGCTCCCGGCCTCGCCGCCGGCGCGGTCATCGCCCTGATCATCAGTTCCCTCAGCGCCGCGTGGAGCTGGCACGGCGGCGCCGGCGCCATCCTCAAGATGGCTCACGCCAGGCCGCTGCGCAAGGAAGATGATCCCGAGCTGTTCAACATCGTCGATGAGATGCGCATCGCCGCCGGCATCCCCATGCCGAAGATCTACCTCATCGGCGACAGCGCCATGAACGCCTTCGCCACCGGGCGCGACCCCGCCCACGGCGTCGTCGCCATCACCAGGGGCCTGCGCGAGAAGCTCACCCGCGACGAACTCCAGGCCGTCATGGCCCACGAGATGGCCCACATCCGCCACTACGACATCCGCTTCGCCATGCTCATGGCGACGATGGTCGGCCTGATCGCCGTCGTCAGCGACGGCTTTCTGCGGGCCTTGTGGTACGGCGGCGGCCGGCGCAGCAGTTCCTCCGGCCGCGGCGGTGGTGGGGGCGCCCAGGCCGTCATGCTCATCATCGCGCTCGTCCTGGCGATCCTCGCCCCCATCGCGGCCCGCATCATCCAGATGGCCTACAGCCGCCAGCGCGAGTACCTGGCGGATGCCGGCGCGGTCGAACTGACCCGCAACCCCGAAGCCCTCGCCAGCGCCCTGAGCCGCCTGGCCACCGATGAAGACCCGCAGGTCGACACCGCCAACCGCGGCACAGCGCACATGTACATCGTCAACCCGCTGCGCAAGATGCGCCAGAGCCACCAGTCGCTGGACAGCATGTTCAGCTCCCACCCGCCGATCCGCGACCGCATCGCCCGGCTGCTGGCGCTGATGCGGTGAGAGCAGACAGGAGAGAGCCGAGAGGAGAGAGGAGAGGGTTTTCGTGCCACTGACGGCCGCCGTCAGTGGATCCCGTCGCGAGCCCCCCGCGCGAAGCACCGACGGAGGCCGTCAGTGGCACGTAGTGGCACGGTCAGAGGCCGTCAGGGCCACCCGCCCGAAGTGGCAGAGTGGCAAGGCGGCGCCCGCCAACGCTATCTCCAAAACTCCCACCATCGCTTCGCGGCCTGCTCCGGTCGCCGTGCGCCACCCGCCGGGTGGCCTTGCATCGCGGCCGCCAGCTGGCTCTGAACTGTTCGCCGCCCGTCCGCGATACCGAGCACCCTGTCCGACTCGTCGGCGCCGCGTCCCGCCGCCAGCAACACTGCCTGCTCGCTCTGCCCTGAGAGGTCGCCAGGGAGCTGGAGAATGTGCTTGAGCATGCAATCAAGTTTGCCAAGCACGCACACGTCCAGTTCGACGAGCGATGCGGTCGTCGCCATCCCCGACACCAAGCCGCCGCCTACATCGAACGGCGGCCGCTTGATGATCCGATGGCTTCTCGCGCCGCTGATTACGTAGTTCCGGAGAAGCTGAAGACACTTCGTGGCCGGATAAGTCTTGCCATCATCTAGGCACGCGTTCCACGCCGCGCCATAGACGTCGATGCGGTCCTCAAATACTGCGCCGAGCGGTTCATCAGATCGACGATGGCTATGCGCATCGACGATACACGTCGTAATGTACATTGCGAGGTCGTCCCACGCGCGCATCTTCGTTTGTAACTTGCAACTCATCCTGAACGCCACGTACACATCAGCCTCGAACCGGGCGGCAGTCTGGTCGAAAGGATCTCCGGCCAGATCGGAAGAGCACAC
>JBICIE010000212.1:0-16785 GCA_043101635.1 Phycisphaerales bacterium JB039
GGATGTTGCTCATCACCTTCTCGTACTGGCTGTTGCGGGTGGCGATGACGACGACGGGCATGCCTGCGCTGATCAGGGCGATGGGGCCGTGCTTCATCTCGGCGGCGGGCATGCCCTCGGCGTGGATGTAGCTGATCTCCTTGAGCTTGAGGGCGCCTTCGAGTGCGGTCGGGTAGTTGTAGCCGCGGCCCAGGAAGAGCCAGTTCTCGCGCTCGATGAGGCGCTCTGTGACCTTGCGGACCTCGGCGGCCGACTCGAGGGCCCGCTCGATCTTGCCGGGGATGTCCGCGAGTTCCTGGAGCAGCTCGCGGCTCTGCTGGTTGCTCATGAAGCGGCGCCGGCCGATGAACAGGCTCAGCAGCGTGAGCACGGCGACCTGGCCGGTGAAGGCCTTGGTGCTGGCGACGCCGATCTCGGGGCCGACACGCAGGTAGACGCCGGCATCGGTCTCGCGGGCGATGCTGGAGCCGACGGCGTTGATGACGCCGAGGGCGAGGGCGCCGCGATCCTTGGCCTCGTGCAGGGCGCTGAGGGTGTCGGCGGTCTCGCCGGACTGGCTGACCGCGATGACGATGGTGCCTTCTTCAATGATGGGGTTGCGGTAGCGGAACTCGCTGGCGTACTCGCACTCGGCCGGGATCTTGGCGAGGTCTTCGAGCAGATACTCGCCGATCATGGCGGCGTGCAGGGCGGTGCCCTGGGCGGTGAGGATGATGCGCCGGGCCCGGACGACATCCTTGGAGAACTGGCGCACGCCGCCGAGGACGACCTTGCCCTCGTCGAAATCGATGCGCCCGCGCAGGGTGTTGCGGATGGCCTTGGGCTGCTCGCAGATCTCCTTGAGCATGAAGTGCTCGTAGCCGCCGAGTTCGATCTGCTCGAGATCGAGTTCGAGCTGGGAGATCTTGGGCGTGACCGAGACGTTGTGGATGGTGCTGGTGCGGAAGCCGTGCGGCGTGAGCTTGACGACGTTGTAGTCTTCCAGCGGGAAGGCGCGGGTGGTGTGGGCGACGATGGCGGAGGCGTCGCTGGCGACGATGAACTCGCCGGCGCCGACGCCGACCATCAGCGGGCTGCCCTTGCGGGCGCAGACGAGGGTGTCGGGCTCGCGCTCGCAGATGACGGCGATGGCGTAGGCGCCGGTGACCTCGCGCAGGGCGCCCTGCACCGCGGCTTCGAGATCGACGCCGGCATCCGGGTCGTACAGCTCGCCGATGAGCATGGCGAGGACCTCGGTGTCGGTGTCGCTGGTGAAGGCGTGACCCTTCTCCTCGAGATAGGTTCGGATGGCGCTGTAGTTCTCGATGATGCCGTTGTGGACGATGGCGACGCCGGAGCGGTCATCGCGGTGCGGGTGGGCGTTGGCCTCGGTGACGGCGCCGTGGGTGGCCCAGCGGGTGTGGGCGATGCCGAGGGGGCCGTCGAAGCCGGGGGCGGCGTTGACCTTCTGCTCGAGGACGCCGACGCGCCCGACGGCCCGGGCGACGGAGAGGCCGTCGCCGTTGAGGATGGCGATGCCGGCGGAGTCGTAGCCGCGGTACTCAAGGCGCTTGAGGCCTTCGAGCAGGAGGGCTCTGGCGGGCTTGGAGCCGGTGTAGGCGACGATTCCGCACATGGGGCTTCTCTCCTGGCGCCTCCCCGTTGGCGCTCTGGGGCAGTATCGGCGCGGGCGGGCGGGCGCCGTCAGCCCGGCTCAGCGGATGCTACGAGGCGGCCCGGTGGCGGGTTCTGGGGGCGGGTTCGAGCGCCGGGGGGGTCAGAGCAGTTCTCGGGCCCTGGCGAGGGCGGCGTCGATGTCGGGCTGGAGGTTGGCGGGGCCGATGCGATCGAGCAGGCCGAGCTTGTGCAGGGCCTGGCGCGGCTGGGAGCGGACGCCGGAGAGGATGAGCGTCGTGCCGTGGCGGCGGCACTTGGCACAGAACTCGTCGAGGGCGTGGGCGCCGGAGGCGTCCATGGCGGGCACGTGGCGCATGCGGAGGATGAAGACTCTGGGCGGGGGCTCGATGTCGGAGAGGGTGTCGGCGAGGCGGTCGGCGACGCCGAAGAAGAACGGACCGTTGATCTCGTAGACCTCGACGCCGTGGGGGACGTGGCGGTCGTGGATGCTGAAGCGGTCTTCGCGGTCCAGGCCATCTTCGAGTTCGTCGGCGATGGCGCCCATGCCGGTGACCTCGGCCATGCGGCGCATGAACAGGAGGGAGGCCAGCACGACGCCGACGCCGACGGCGATGGTGAGATCGGCAAAGACGGTGAGCCCGAAGGTTGTCAGCAGCGTGGCGATGTCGCTGCGCGGGGCGCGCAGGAGCGTGCGGAAGTGATCGAGCTCGCTCATGTTCCAGGCGACCATGAGCAGGATGGCGGCGAGGGCGGCGAGGGGGACAGCGCCGGCGAGGGGGGCGGCGACGAGGAGAATCACCAGCAGCGCGACGGCGTGGGTGACGCCGGCGATGGGGGTGGAGGCGCCGGTCTTGATGTTGGCGACGGTGCGGGCGATGGCGCCGGTGGCGGGAATGCCCCAGAACATCGCGGCGCCGATGTTGGCAGCGCCCTGGGCGACGAGTTCGGCATCGGCGTTGTGGCGGTCGCCGGTCATGCCGTCGGCGACGACAGCGCTGAGTAGGCTCTCGATGGCGCAGAGGATGGCGATGGTGGTGGCCTCGGGGATGAGGTCGCGGGCGAGGGCGAGGTCGGGGAGGTGGGGCGTGGGCAGGGCGCGGGGCATGTCGCCGAAGCGGGCGCCGATGGTCTCGACATCGAGGCCGAGTGCGCGGACGGCGAGGGCGGCGGCGATGAGCGTGATGATCGCCGCGGGCAGGCGCGGGGCGAAGCGGCGGAGGGCGATCAGGGCGGCGAGGGAGGCGGCTGCGAGGGCGACGGTGGCGGGATCGACGGTCCCGATGTGGCGGGCGTAGGTCTGGAGCTTGTGGATGAACTCGGCGGGGACGCCGCCGTCGATGCGCAGGCCGAGGAAGTCCTTGAGCTGGCCGGTGGCGATGATGACGGCGATGCCGGTGGTGAAGCCGGTGGTGACGGGGTAGGGGATGAACTTGATGACCGAGCCGAAGCGGGCGACGCCCATGATGATGACGATGACGCCGGCCATGAGGGTGGCGGTGGCGAGGCCGGCGTAGCCGTGCTCGCTGGCGATGGCGTAGACGATGACGATGAAGGCGCCGGTGGGCCCGCCGATCTGGACGCGGCTGCCGCCGAAGGCGCTGATGATGAAGCCGGCGACGATGGCGGTGAAGATGCCCATGGCGGGCGGGGTGAGCCAGGGGTGGGCGGCGGCGAGTTCGGCGGCGACGTGCTCGGGGATGGAGGCGATGCCGAAGGCCATCGCCAGGGGGAGGGCGATGACGGCGACGGTGGCGCCGGCGAGGAGGTCGCGCAGGAGGCTGGCGGGGGTGACGCCCTGGCGGAGGGCGTCGATGAGGGCGGGGACGAAGCGGCGCACGGGGCGGCTCCGGGCGGCGGGTGATTCCGCCGCTGGTGCGAGCCGCGAGGGTAGTCAGCAGGAACGCCGAAGTCGACGGCGCCGGTGCTCAGCCACAGCCAGCGTTGAAGTAGTTTTGGAAGCAGAGGAAGTCGAACAGGTCGAGCGCCAGGTTGTCGTCGCAGTCGGCGTAGACGGAGCCGCTGGCGAAGCGGTTCTGGAAGCAGAGGAAGTCGAAGAAGTTCAAGGAGCCGTCATTGTCGCAGTCGGCGTAGCAAGAGTGGATCGTTGCGACGTACGCCTGGGAGTATGGGGACGTGGCGGGAGTTGCCGTCGTGCCGACAATCATGCGGCCATCGGCGGAGAGCGCGGTGGCTTCGAACACATCTTCACAGCCCAGCGGGAGGCCCAGACTTCCCAAATAGCAACCGAGATCGAACTGTCCCTTGCCCTCGATCCAGATCATTGCGCTGTCGAACTCTTCTATCGTGCCGAAGTACTGCCAGTAGCCACCGACAATGACGCGGCCGTCATCACTGACCGCCTGCGCGAAGGTACGGTCGGCTTGGGGCAAGCGGCCAAGAGGCTCTATTCCGGTCGCCTGCGTCCATCGAAAGAGCTGGTAGCCCGGGAAGTAGCCGCTTCCGACGATGAAGCTCCCGTCGGCGCTCATCGCATTGGCGACTGCGGAGGTTGCGCCCGGAGGCAGTTCAAGCGCCTGGACTCCACCTGACTCGGTCCACCGGAAGGGGACGCGTGGGGAGCTCATGTTGCCAGCGATGATCATCCCATCATCGCTCACCGCGACAGCGCTGCTGACTTCGCCGCCGGGGAACGCCCCAAGCGGCTCGGCCGTACCACCGTCAACCCAACGAACAGCGATGCGACGCTCGCCGGGAACGGTGTCATGACCTACAACGATGCGGCCGTCCGCGCTCACATCGCTCGCGCCAGTACGAGCATCCGGCCCATGCGCTGAGGGAAGCAACGTGACGCCTGATGTCCGGGTCCAGAGGAACGCTCGATCGCCCTGGAGGGGATCGAAGTGTACTTCCCCGACAATCGTGGATCCGTCGCGGCTCGCCGCGCGAGCGGTTGTGCCGTTTGCGCCCGTCGGCACGCCCAACCCCACCATGCCATCCGCAATTGTCCAGACCATCGCTTCCGAGAGCCCGCCGTCCCAGGCTGAGTCGCCCACGATGATGGACGCGTCGCCATTGACACCCCTCGCGGCGCTGTACTGCTTCATTGCCGGGAGTGCGCCAAGGGTCCGCAAGGTGACGCGGTCCTGGGCCTCTGCGGCGACGGCCAGCGTGCCCGCGGCCCAACCCGCCAACGCCATCCGACATGCGAGCGCGCGGTACATGTTGGCCCCCTTTCCGACGTCGCGCAAGTGGCTCCCAGAAGCCACCACGCCTACGCTCTCACTTTAGGTCGCCGCGGGTTTTTCCGGCAGGGCGGCTCGGCCTCCAGAAGGGGGGTCGCCGGCCACCACTGGCCCCGTTTCGGGGCAAAGAGCCGAGGTCCGATGCCCAAGCGCGACGATCTTCGCACCATCCTCGTCATCGGCTCCGGCCCGATCGTGATCGGGCAGGGCTGCGAGTTCGACTACTCCGGGGCCCAGGCGCTCAAGAGCCTGAAGGCGGAGGGGTACCGGGTGGTGCTGGTGAACTCCAACCCCGCGACCATCATGACCGATCCGGCCCTGTCGGATCGGACCTACATCGAGCCGATCACGCCGGAGGCGGTGCGGAAGGTGATCGAGAAGGAGGTGACCGAGGGGGAGGGGATCGAGGCGATCCTGCCGACGCTGGGGGGGCAGACAGCGCTGAACTGCGCCTGCGCCCTGGCGGATGACGGGACGCTGGAGCGGTTTGGCATCGAGATGATCGGGGCGAACCGCGAGGTGATTCACCGGGCGGAGGACCGGGACCGGTTCAGCCAGATCTGCCGCCGGATCGGGCTGAAGACGCCGCAGTCGCAGAGCGTGCACTCGCTGGAGGAGGCGCGGGCGTTTCTGGAGCAGGTGGGGCTGCCGGCGATCATCCGGCCCGCCTTCACGCTGGGGGGCTGGGGCGGGGGGATCGCGTACAACACCGAGGAGTTCGACGAGCTGGTGCTGCGCGGGCTGGGCGCGAGCATGATCCACCAGGTGCAGGTCGACCGGAGCCTGATCGGGTGGAAGGAGTACGAGCTGGAGGTGGTGCGCGATCGCAAGGACAACTGCGTGATCGTGTGCGGCATCGAGAACATTGATGCCATGGGCGTGCACACGGGCGACTCGATCACGGTGGCGCCAATCCTGACCTTGACGGACAAGGAGTACCAGGCGCTGCGGGACGCGGCGTTCGCGATCATGCGGGCGGTGGGGGTGGAGACCGGCGGCAGCAACGTGCAGTTCGCGGTGAACCCGGATCCGGAGCCGGGGCCGGACGGGCGCCGGCGCTTCGAGTTCGTGGTGGTGGAGATGAATCCGCGGGTGAGCCGGTCCAGCGCGCTGGCGAGCAAGGCGACGGGGTTTCCGATCGCGAAGATCGCGGCGAAGCTGGCGGTGGGGTACACGCTGGATGAGCTGCGCAACGACATCACGGGGACGACCAGCGCCTGCTTCGAGCCGACGATAGACTATGTCGTGACGAAGATGCCGCGGTGGACGTTCGAGAAGTTCCCGGAGGCCAACGAGACGCTGACGACGCAGATGAAGAGCGTCGGCGAGGCGATGGCGATCGGGCGGACCTTCAAGGAGAGCTTCCAGAAGGTGATCCGCTCGATGGACATCAAGCGGTTCGGGTTCGGGCTGGACCGCAACGACAAGTGGCTGGCGGCGATGCGGGCGGTGGAGAGCGACCAGCTCGTGCTGGACATTGCGGGGGCGGCCCGGCGCGGGGAGAGTCCGTCGACTGCGGAAGAGGCGACCAGCGGCCTGCGGACGGCGGACGGGCAGCCGATCGAGTGGCCCATCTCGGTGGACAAGCTGACGCGGAAGCTGGCGGCGCCGAGCCAGGGTCGGCCGTACTTCATCCGCTACGCGCTGAAGATGGGATGGTCGATCGAGCACATCTGCGAGCTGACGCGGATCGACCCGTTCTTCATCGATCAGCTCGCGCAGCTCGTCGAGTTCGAGGACACGCTGTGCGCGCACGCGAGGCTGGAGGATGTGCCGGCGGATGTGCTGCTGGAGGCCAAGAAGCTGGGATACTCGGACGCCCAGCTTGCCAATCTGTACCTGGGCAAGATCTCCAGCGAGACGATCCTGCGGGTGCGGGCCCACCGCAAGAAGCTCGGCATCGAGCCGGTGTACAAGCTGGTGGACACGTGCGCGGCCGAGTTCGAGGCGGCGACGCCGTATTTCTACAGCACGTATGAGGGGGGGGTGGGGGGGAGAGACGGAGAGATGAAGAGACTGAGAGACGAAGTGGAAGGAAGGGGCGCGGGCGGCGAGCACTCCGTCTCTCCGTCTCTTGGTCTCTCTGTCTCGTCCTCCGAAGACGAGATCCGCATCACCGACCGGCCGAAGGTGATCATTCTGGGCGGGGGGCCCAACCGGATCGGGCAGGGGATCGAGTTCGATTACTGCTGCACGCACGCCGCCTTCGCTGCGCACGAGCTCGGGTTCGAGAGCGTGATGATCAACTCCAACCCGGAGACGGTCTCGACCGACTATGACACCAGCGACCTGCTGTTCTTCGAGCCCCTGACGCTGGAGGATGTGGTCAATGTCGTTGAGCGGCTGAATGGCGCTGCTCTTGACAGTGGCAAAGTGGCAGAGTGGCAGAGTGGCAAAGTGGGGGCCGGCGACGGCGGGGACAGGCGGCCGGGGACCGCGTCCGCTGCTGCGCACTTTGCCACTTCGCCACCTGGCCACTCTGCCACTTCCTCCGGCCTCGTGCACGGGTGCGTGGTGCAGTTCGGGGGGCAGACGCCGCTGAATCTGGCGCACGGGCTGGCGAAGGCGGGCGTGCCCATCATCGGCACCTCGCTGGACTCGATCGACCTGGCGGAGGACCGCGACCGCTTCGACGATCTGCTCGAGCGGCTTGGGCTGCAGCGGCCGGCCAGCGGGATCGCGCGCTCGCTGGAGGAGGCGATCGCGGTGGCCGGGCGGATCGGCTACCCGGTGCTGGTGCGGCCGAGCTATGTGCTGGGCGGGCGCGGCATGGAGATCTGCCCGGATGAGCAGGCCCTGCGGCACTACATCACCAGCGCGCTGGATGCCAGCGACCTGGATGGCGCGCCGGTCCTGATCGACCAGTTCCTCGGCGCGGCGATCGAGGTGGATGTGGATGTGGTGGGGGATTTCGTGCCGCTGGGGACGGAGGATGAAAGTGGCGAAGTGGCAGAGTGGCACAGTGGCAAAGTGGACTCGGGGTCGGAGCACTTTGCCACTTTGTCACCTGGCCACTCTGCCACTTCCTCCGGCGGCCGCCGCGCCCTCGTCTGCGGGGTGATGGAGCACATCGAACATGCAGGAGTGCACTCCGGGGATTCGACCTGCGTGATCCCGCCGTTCAGCATGCGGCCGTCGCTGGTGCAGCGCATTCGCGCCATCAGCCGCCAGCTCGCCGAGGCGCTGCGGGTGTGCGGGCTGATGAACGTGCAGATGGCGGTGAAGGACGATGCCATCTACATTCTCGAGGTCAACCCCCGCGCCAGCCGCACCGCCCCGTTCGTGGGCAAGGCCAAGCACGTGCCGTGGCCGGCCCTGGCGGCCAAGTGCATGATGGGCAAGACGCTGGCCGAGCTCGGCGCTGAGGAAGTGCCCGACACCGGCGCCTTTGCGGTCAAGGCGCCGGTGTGGCCGTTCCAGAAGTTCCCGGGGGTGGATTTCGTGCTGGGGCCGGAGATGCGCTCCACCGGCGAGGTGATGGGGATTGATGTGGCGCTGCCGATCGCCTACGCCAAGGCGCTGATGGCCGCGGGGGTGAACCTGCCCACCGAGGGGGGGGTGTTCATGTCGGTGCGCGATGCCGACAAGCCGGCGATGGTGGATGTCTGCCGCAGCCTGATGGCGATGGGCTTCGATGTCTACGCCACCGGCGGCACCGCCGACTACCTGGCCCGCTACAGCGTGCGGCCCAAGCGGCTGCAGAAGATCGCCGCCGGGGCCCGGCCGAACGTGCTCGACCTGATGAAATCCGGCGCCATCCGCTTCGTCATCAACACCCCGACGCGCACGGGATGGCAGACCGATGAGGGCGTGATCCGGGCGGCGGCGGTGCGGCTGAGCATCCCGATGCTGACGACGGCCACGGCCGCCACGGCCGCGGTGCGGGCCATCGAGGCGCTGCGGGCGGGGGACTGGGATGTCAAGTGCCTGCAGGAGTACGAGGCGCTTGCGGTGGCGCACATCTGATTGATGGCGCCGCTGGAAAGCAGATATTTACCACAGAGGCACAGAGGGCACAGAGCGGGGAGAGGGTTGAAGAGGCAGGGGCGCTGCACGCGCGGGTATTTGAACCCGCTTCCCTGTCTTCCTCTGTGATCTCTGCGCCTCTGTGGTAAGAACCGTCTTCCGCTGCGCAGATTGTCACCACAGAGGCACAGAGGGCACAGAGCGGGGAATGGGTTGAAGAGGCAGGGGCGCTGCGCGCGGGGGTATTTCAACCCGATTCCCTGTCTTTCTCTGTGATCTCTGTGCCTCTGTGGTAAAAACCGGTTTTCGCTGCGCAGATTGTCACCACAGAGGCACAGAGGGCACAGAGCGGGGAATGGGTTGAAAAGGCAGGGGCGCTGCGCTCGCAGGTGTTTCAACCCGCTTCCCTGTCTTCCTCTGTGCTCTCTGTGCCTCTGTGGTGAAAACCGGTTTTCGCTGCGCCTTCACGCCGCGATGCGCGGCGCAGCTGTGGCGCTGGCCGGGGCGGCGGCGAAGTAGACCGTCGTGATGGCGCTGGGGGGGCTCACCTGGCCGCGGCGCAGCGCGCGGAGCATGTACTGGGCGCTCACCGTTCCGGCGGGGATGGTCCGGTCGGTCCAGCTCTCTTCGCCGGTTCCGGCGAGCAGGGCAAAGTCGCCAGCGCCATCGAGCTTGCGGTGGATGGTGGTGAACACCTCGGCGCCGGGGATGGGCGCTGGCGCGCTCCAGCGCAGTTCCAGGGCGCCATCGCCGAGCAGCGTGAAGGCGAAGTCGGTCGGGGCCTGCGGCGCGGGGGCCGGGCTCGGCTGGGCCCGCGGCGGGATCTGCGCGGCGGCGTACACGGCGGCCGGATCGGCGCCCGCCTCTGCGAAGGCGCGGATCGTGTTGAGCGCGCTGCCGCCGGCCTTGCGGATGTCGCCGACCGCGTCGTTGAAGGTGAGCGTCGCCGCGCGGGCGAGGTTGCGCAGCTCCTCGGCATCATCCAGCGCAGCGCGGCCGGCGGCGACCATGGCGCTCAGATCCGCAAGCTGCTGGGCCGAGAGCCCGATCGCGGCCGGATCGGCGCTCCAGGCGCCCAGCCGGGCCTCGAAGAAGCGGATCAGATCGATGCGGCCGTTGGGCATGGTGCGCATGGCGATCACGGGATCGGCGTCGTCGGGCGCTGACTTGAGCGCATCGGGCGCCGACGCGACATGATCGACGCCTGATGCGATGTCGTCGGCGGCCGACGCCGTCGCGGCGATGCCCGATGACCGTGCGTCGATCACTGATGCGCGTGCGTCGGCGGCTGACGCACGTGTGTCGATGACTGACGCAACATGATCGGACGTTGGCGGCGCCGGCGCGGCGGGCGCGACGGCGACCCCTTCGGGGTCGGCCGGGCCCGGGGGCGGCGGTCCGGGGGCGCCGCTCGCTGCGCTCGCTGGGCCCCCGGCTATGGACGGCCGGCCCTTCGGGCCGAGGCGGCGCCCTCCCCTCTCTCTTCTCAGCTCTCTGCTCTCTCCTCTCTCCTGTCTGGTCTCTCTTCTCTATTCTCTACTCTCTTCAGCCCCCACGAACGTGCCGCGGCTGCGGTCCTTCACCACGCCCGGGAACGGCAGGGCCTTGCCGTGGAAGACGCACCACACGCCCGGCGGCAGCACGCCGGCGGCGAAGATGGATTCGGTCAGGTTCTGCACCCCGTCGCTGCGGGTCATCAGGAAGGGGCGCATGGCGCCGGTGAGGATGATGGGGACCGGCAGTTCGGGCAGCTCGCGCAGCAGCAGTTCGCCGGTGACCGCCAGCGTGTCGGTGCCGTGCAGGATCAGGATCGCAGTGGGCGCCGGCTGCGCGGCCAGGGCGCTGCCGACGGCGGCGAGGATCTCGGCCCGGTCATCGTCGGTCAGATCCTGGCTGTCCTTGCTCATCAGCTCGGTGACGGTGATGTCGGTGTCATCGAGCCGGAGCCGCTTGAGCATGCGGCGGACGATGGAGCGCTGGTTGGCGAGTTCGCCCGTGAACTCGTCGTAGGTCTTCTCGATGGTCCCGCCGGTGGTCAGGATGGTGATGCGGCGCATGCGACCGCAAGCGTACCCCGGCGCCGCGGCAGGCGCGGGGCGCGCGCCAGACCCCGCCGCGAACGGAGGCGGCGGGGTCCGGGATCCTCGCAGTGCGCGAGGAGATGGGAAAAGCCGCCGCCCGTGCACGCGCAGCGGGCGACGGTAAGCGGGGGCTCAGTGCCGCCGGCGGCGGGTGGCGACCAGGCCGCCGAGGCCGGCGAGGGCGATGGCAGCGCCGGGCGCCGGGATCGCATCCACCGTGACGATGGCATCCAGGGCCGGGCTGGCGCCGGGAGCGGCGAAGCCCATGGCCCAGACGGTGTAGACGGTGTCGCCGCCGATCGAGAGGGTCGGCAGGTCGAGCACGACGGTGCTCGTGCCGGCGAGGCGGACCTCCAGGTCGTAGTCGCCGGGGGCCAGGGTCAGGTAGTCGCTGGCGCCCTTGAAGGCGGTGTCGGCGAAGACGACGCCGCCGCCGGTCAGGGCGATGTCGACGGCCGGGGCATCCGGGGAGGCGTGCACGAAGCGCACGCGCGCCTGGCCCGGGACGATGGTGTTGTCATCCACCAGCACCAGCGGCTCGATGGCCGAGAGGGTGTTGACCGCCGCGATGGAGTAGGTGGCGCCGGCGGCCAGCGGGACATCGGCATCGATCACCACGGGCATGGTGGCGCCGGCGGGGGTGACCTGAAAGTTGTAGGTGGCGGCGGGCAGGCCGAGGTAGTCGGTCGCCTGGGTGAAGCCGAGGTCGAAGATGGCCTTGGCGCCATCGACGGCGATGTCCACGGCGGGGGCGTCCGGCGAGGCGTGCACCGCGCGGACACGGGCATCCTGGGCTGCGGCAGCGCCGGCGGCCGCCAGCAGGGCGAGGGCTGAGGAAACGGCTCTGGTCACGTTGCTCTCCTTCCGTAGCGGGCGTTGCGGCGGGTCCGCGGGCGATGCGCCCTGGGTCTCTCTGGCCTCCTGCGGCGGCGGTTCGAGCCGGCGGCGGGCTGGATTCGGCGGCGGCGGGGTTTTTTGCCGCTGGCGGGGCCCCCGGGCCGGGCCCGGCGGGGCGGTATCATCGACCGCGGCGGGCGCAGGTCCCGGCGCAGCAGGGAGATACGCATGCGGGCAGCGATCACCGGCGCAGTGTGCGCGCTTGTTGCGATGGCGAGTTGTGCCCAGCTTCGGCCGGCGGAGCCGAGCGGCAGCGCAGCTGCGGGCGTGGTGGGGGGCGGGACGCCGGGCGACGCCGTGCGCCCGCAGCGGCCGCTGCAGATGGGGACGATCTTCAGCCCGCTGGACCTGCCGGCGCCGACCGATGTGCGGACGGCCGCCGGGGAGCCGGGGCCGGGCTACTGGCAGAACCGCTGCGACTACGTGATCGCCGCGATGCTGGATCCGGCGGCCGAGCGGCTCAGCGCAACAGCGCGGGTGACGTATCACAACGAGTCGCCGCACACGCTGGAGTACCTGTGGCTGACGCTGGAGCAGAACCTGTTCCGCCCGGGCAGCGATGGGGCCACGCTGACAGCGCCGGGGGCCCGCTTCGGCAACCGGGACATGTTCGATGGGGGCTATGACATCAGCGCAGCGCGCAGCGGGGGGCGCGAGCTCGAGCTGGCGGTGTACGACACGCTGGGGCGCCTGGAACTGCCGGCGCCGCTGGGGCCCGGGGGGGCGGTGACCTTCGAGATCGATTACGCCTTCAACATCCCGCCGTACGGGGCCGACCGCATGGGCATCGAGTACGTGCGCGCGGGGAAGGTGTTCGAGTTCGCCCAGTGGTATCCGGCGGTCTGCAAGTTCGATGATGTGCGCGGGTGGAACACGCTGCCGTATCTCGGGCAGGGCGAGTTCTACACGGACTTCGGGGACTACCGCGTATCGATCACGGCGCCGCGTGAGTTCATCGTGGTGGGCGGCGGGCTGCACACAAACCCGGACCAGACGCTGAGCCCGGTGGTCCGCCAGCGCGTGCGCGAGGCCCTGGGCAGCGACGAGACGGTCACGATCATCGGGCCCGATGAAGTGGGGGACCCGGAGATGATCCTCGATGGTGAGGGGCCGCTCACCTGGGAGTTTGCCAGCAGCAACGCCCGGACGTTCGCGTTTGCGGCCTCGGACGCCTTCATCTGGGACGCCGCATCCATCCAGCCCAGCACGGTGGAGGGGCCGGCGGGGCAGCTTGATCATCACGTGCTGTGCCAGAGCCTGTACCCGGAAGAGGCCCGCGAGTGGTGGACGGACGCCACGCAGATGCTGCGGGACTCGATCGTGCATTACAGCCGCAGGTGGCGGCCGTACCCGTACCCGATCGCCAGCAACATCAGCGGGCGCTGCGGCGGGATGGAGTACCCGATGATCATCTACTGCCGCGGACGCGGCAGCGAGCAGGGGCTGTTCGGCGTGACGACGCACGAGATCGGGCACAACTGGTTCCCGATGCTGGTGAACACGGATGAGCGGCGGTATCCGTGGATGGATGAGGGGTTCAACACGTTCATCAACTACTACCATCGGCGGGAGCGGTACCCGGATTCGACGCCGCGGCGGGGAACGGCGGAGGGGGCCATCGAGGACATGCTGGCGGCCAACCAGCAGCCGATGATGACCGAGCCGGACCGGCTGTACCGGGGCCGGCTGGGCTTCCTGATGTACGAGAAGCCGGCGGTGGGGCTGGTGCTGCTGCGGGAGCAGATCCTGGGGCCGGAGCGGTTCGATCCGGCGTTTCGGGCGTACATCAGCGCGTGGTCGTTCAAGAGCCCGCAGCCGGCGGACTTCTTCCGCATGATGGAGCAGGGCGCCGGGATGGATCTGGCGTGGTTCTGGCGCGGGTGGATGTACTCGACGGGGACGCTGGATCAGGCGGTGACGAGCGTGCGGTATGACAGCGAGAGCGGGCAGACCCTGGTGCGCTTCGAGAACCTGGGCGAGCTTGTGATGCCGCTGGTGTATGAAGTGCAGTACACGGACGGGTCGGCGGAGCGGTTCCGGCTGCCGGTGGAGGCGTGGCACGCCAGCGACGAGTGGACAGCGCGGATTGATACCGGCGGGCGCGGGGTGGCGATGGTGATCGTGGATCCGGATGGGGTGTTCCCGGATGTGCGCCGGGCGAACAACGCGTGGCGCGGCGGGGCGGAGGAGGAAGTGGCGGAGCCGGTGGGGAAGTAGCGGCGGGCGCTGCGGGGAGCGAAGCGCTGATGACGCATTCCGGCCCCATTCGGCTTGCTGATCTGCGGCGACTCGCGGCAATCGTCGGGCAGGCGAGCGGTGAGGGTGAGTCTGGCGCCTTCGACTGTCTTGGGCTGTGTCTGGCTGATGACGACTATCGAAATGCGTCGACGCCACTGAACAGCCGCACGTTCGCGTACACGGGCGTAGATGGCGTGCACTTCGGTCTGGTAGCGCTGCCGGATCGACCCGAGAGCGAGTGGCCGGTGGTCGAGACCTGCCCGATGGACTTCAGCGCCCAGCACATCATCGCCGGGAAGAACCTGCGGGACTTTCTCGAACTCGGCGTGTCTGCCCGGTCGTTTCACCTGACGATCGCGGGCCCCGCGGACGACGAGCCCGACATGGCGCCTGGCGTCGAAGAGCTGCGGAAGCTGGCGATCCTGCGCGAGCACTTCGGGCTGAAAGATCGAACCGACCACGAGGAGTGGGGCCGCGAGCTTCAGGTGCGCTATCGCGGCCTGCTGGAGCTTGGCCCGGGCGCGATCTTCGAGTAAGGTCGCCGAGGCGCTACGCTTTGGCACGAAGGAGGACCCGATGGCGCGGATTCAGATCGCGTATTGCGTGGCTTGAAACTACCGCCCCCGTGCCGCCGGTCTGGCGGCCAGGATCGCGGAGGAGTTCGATGTCGAGGCCGATCTCGTCAGCGGCGAGCGCGGCGGGTATGACATCACGCTGGATGGGAAGATGATCTACACCAACGCGGACCAGCGCGGGACGATCCCGGATGATGATGAGGTGATCGAACTGCTGGGGAAGGCGGGGCTGGGACGCTGAGTGGGGGCGGATGAACAACGAGCGCCGCCGAGGAAGGCTCGGCGGCGTCCGTTCATTGGTCAGTAATCTGGCAGCCGGCGCGGCGCGCCTCAGCCTCCCGCGGTGTCAGCGGGGGGGTGTACCTCGAGCGGCTTCCTGGTCGTCTTCGTCGGCGCCGTGGGCGCTGTGCCCGGCATCATCTCGAAGTCGGGTGTGAAGGTCACCATCGCGCTGCGAATCAGGTCGAAACCCGTGCGGTCGCCCTTGAAGATTGCCTTGCCTTCCTTGAGCAAGTCGTCGAACGTGGCGGCGCCGCCCATGACCTTCTCCAGGTCGGCGCGGTTCACGGTGATGGTGAGGTCCGGGTTCTTGGCCTGATGGCCGGCGATGTTGGTGAGCACGGAGTTGCTGAGCTCGACGACGAACTTCTCCTTGTTGTCCGGCGTGACGAGGTTGATGACGCAGTGCTTCCCGGCGACCTTGCTGCTGTCCATGCTGATGCCCAGCGAGTTGAGCCACAGTTCAGTGGACATGCCCCGGATTGTGTCCGGACCGGCGGTATTCGGTGTTGCCCCGGCGGGCAGCCGGTTGCGGAGTTCATAGGCCGCGGCGAGGAAGCTGTTGCGCACGCTGGGGCTTTCCTTCTGGTAGCCGATCTGCTCGAAGACATCCGCCAGCAGGTCCTTCGCGTCGGTGTTCTGGGGCTCGGCGTACACCAGCTTGTTGAGGATCTCCATTGCGAGGCGATATTCGCCTTCTTCGTAGAGCTGGCGGGCCTTGCGGATGATGTTCGAGGAGCCGCCCATCATCTCCACGTAGAGCGGCGCCGAATCGCGCGGGGACAGGGGAATGAGCGTGGCCGGGTTGGCGTCCCAGTAGCCGAGGTAGCGGTTCAGGACGGCGCGGCTGTTGTGCTCCTCCGAGCCGTGGTAGCTGTGCGCCGCCCATTGCTGCTTGAGGCTCTCGGGCAGGGTGTAGACGTTGTGGATCTCGTTGATGGTCACGCCCTGGTTCGCCTGATGCAACACCTCGTTGTTGAGGTGGGCGTAGACGTCCCGTTGCGTCCGCATCACTTCCTGGATGCGATCATTGCCCCAGCGCGGCCAGGAGTGCGACGAGAACATGACTTCCGCATCCTGCCCGTAGCGGTACAGCGCGACGTTGATGTGCTTGGACCATGCCAAGGCGTCGCGCACCAGGGCGCCGCGCAGCGTGTAGATGTTGTGGATGGTACCGGTGATGTTCTCCGCGGCCCAGAAGGTCTTGAGGTCGGGGAACCACGTGTTCATCTCGGCGGGCGCCTCGGTGCCGGGCGTGTTCTGGAACTCCATCTTCACGCCGTCGATGGTCAGCTCTTCGAAGTCCTTCGTGATGTAGCGAGTCGGCTCGAGCAGGCCGATGGTCCCCGAGGAGACGTTCTTGCCGATGGACTGATCCACGTGGCCGAATGGGCTGCGCGGAAGCAGGATGCCGTACTGGAAGAACAGGCGGCGGTTCATCGCGTTACCCGCGTACACGTTCTCGGCGATGGCGTGCTCCATGAAACCCACCGGCGCGATGATCGGCGCCTTGCCGCTCTTGACATCCGCCTCATCCACCACGCCGCGCACGCCGCCGAAGTGATCGGCGTGAGAGTGTGAATAGATGACCGCAACCACTGGCCGCTCCTCGACCTTCTCGTTGATGAAGTCCAGCGCGGCCTTGGACGTTTCCTTGCAGGAGAGCGGGTCGATGACGATCCAGCCGGTGTCGCCCTTGATGAAGCTGATGTTGGCCAGGTCATA
The DNA here is from genome assembly GCA_043101635.1 of Phycisphaerales bacterium JB039. Lineage (GTDB taxonomy): Bacteria > Planctomycetota > Phycisphaerae > Phycisphaerales > UBA1924 > CAYMJK01. The sequence goes on from JBICIE010000212.1 coordinate 16,582, forward strand.
GCCGCGGACCTGGTAGATTTTGTCGGGCACGACCTCGTAGAGGCCGTACGCCATGTTGAGCACCGCCTGCCGCTGGAGCGACGGGTGGATGGAGTCGTGCTGCTCATCCTCGAGCAGCCACTGGTAGCTTGCCATGTCCCAGGCGACATGCCCGTCTTCCGCCTTGATCTGCTTGTAGTCGGGAGCGGCGATGAAGAGATCGGA
>JBICIE010000213.1:0-9395 GCA_043101635.1 Phycisphaerales bacterium JB039
GGAGGAGTGGATCCACGCGGCCGGCGCCGGCGCCGATTCCGCTAACTTCTTCGGCGATGACCCTGCGCAACTGGCCGACTACGCCAGGGTCGCCGAGAACACCGAAGAGTCCACGCAGCCGGTCGCCACCAGGAAGCCGAATCAGTACGGCCTGCACGATGTCTACGGCAACGTCGGCGAGTGGGTCGCGACCAAGCCGCGCATCCTCATGGGCGGGACCTACCAGGATCCCGCCGACATGCTCACGACGCGGTCCAGCCAGAAGCAGGACCGCTCCTGGAACATGACCGATCCGCAGATTCCGAAGAGCCCGTGGTGGCTCTCCGATGGCCCGTTCGCCGGCTTCCGCATCCTGTGCGAGCCCGGCGACATCGACGCACCCGGCGACAGCGAGGGAGCCACTCCATGACGCACATCTCCAGACGCGACTTCGTGAAGACCACCGCCGCGGCCGCGGCCATCCCGACCATCGCCGGCGCCGCCTTCGCGCGGACGCGCCGGTCGCGCGACACGCTGCGCGTCGGCCTGATCGGCTGCGGCGGGCGCGGCACGGGCGCCGCGGCCCAGGCCCTCGGCGCCGACCCGGACGCCGTGCTGTGGTCCATGGCCGACGCCTGGGCCCCGAAGGTCTCCGCCAGCCTCGACAACCTGCGCGAGGCCGTCGAGCCCGATGGCCCCGAAGCCGGCGCCAGTTCGCGCCTGGAGGTGCCCGAGAGCCGGCAGTTCGCCGGCCTCGACGCGTACAAGCAGGTCATCGACAGCGGCGTGGATGTCGTCCTGCTGGCCACGCCGCCGGCCTTCCGCCCGGCCCACCTGCGGGCCGCCGTCGAGGCCGGCAAGCACATCTTCAGCGAGAAGCCGGTCGCCGTGGACGGCCCGGGCGTGCGCTCGGCGATGGAGTCGGCCCGCATGGCAAAGGAGAAGGGCCTGTCGCTGCGCTCCGGTTTCTGCTGGCGCTTCAACGGGCAGGTGCGCGAGGCCATGGACAAGGTCGCCGCGGGCCAGATCGGCGACATCCGCGCGATCTACACGACCTACAACGCCGGCGGCTGGGTGGAGCCGCGCGTGCGCCAGCCGGATGAGGCGACGTATCACTGGATGGTGCGCAACTGGCACTACTTCTACTCCATCAGCGGCGACCACATCGTCGAGCAGGCGATCCACGCCATCGACTGGATGAACTGGCTGATGGGCGACAAGCCGCCGATCAAGTGCCACGCCGTCGGCGGACGCCAGTGCCGCCCGATGGAGCCCGAGTACGGCAACGTCTGGGATCACTTCAGCGCCGTCTTCGAGTATCCGGAGGGCGTGCGCGGCTTCCACATGTGCCGCCACTGGCCCAACACCCCCTTCGACAACACCGCCAAGGTCATGGGCGCCGACGGCGTGCTCAACATGAGCCCGTGGGACGGCCGCCACACCATCACCGGCAAGCGGCCGTGGAAGGGCGAGGCCAGGGACAACGAAACCGGCAAGATGTACCAGACCGAGCACAACGAGTTGTTCGCGGCCATCCGCTCGGGCAAGCACGTCAACGATGGCGACTATCTCGCCTCCAGCACGCTGCTGGCCATAATGGCGCGCCAGGCGGCGTATACCGGCCAGGATGTCTCGTGGGAACAGGCTTTGAACCTGCAGGATGATCTCAATCCGCAGCCGTGGGACTTCGACCAGGATCGCGAGATCCGGCCGATGCCGGTCCCGGGACGGACCAAGCTCGTGTAGACTCGCTCGGGAGAACACCGTGAACAGACGTGAGTTCATCGGCGCAGCCTGCGGCGGCCTTGGAGTCGCGGCGCTGGCTGCAACCGGTCGCGCCGGCGCTGCGCCGGCGCCTGCGACGGCCGCGGGAGGCGCCATGCCCGGCAAGCTTGAGATCTTCAAGGCGGTCAAGTATGGCATGATCGCCGGGGGCGAAACCATCGCCGACAAGTTCATCATCGCCCGCGACGCCGGCTTCGACGGCGTCGAGATGGACAGCCCCAACGGCTTTGACACCGAGGAAGTGCTCAAGGCCCGCGACGCGGCGGGGATTGCGATCCCCGGCGTGGTCGACTCGGTCCACTGGCGCGACACGCTCGGCCACCCGGACGCCGAGGTCCGGGCCCGCGGGCTGGAAGGCCTGTTGACCGCCCTGCGCGACGCCCATGACTACGGCGCCACAACGGTGCTGCTGGTCCCGGCGGTCGTCAACGCGCAGATCTCCTACGCCGACGCGTACCAGCGCTCGCAGGCGGAGGTGCGCAAGGCCCTTCCGGTGGCCCACGAGCTTGGCGTCAAGATCGCCTTCGAGAACGTCTGGAACAACTTCCTGCTCAGCCCGTTGGAAGCGGCTCGCTACGTCGACGAGTTCGATTCACCCATGGTCGGCTGGTTCTTCGACATCGGCAACATCATCAACTACGGCTGGCCGGCGCAGTGGATCGAGATCCTCGGGCCGCGCATCCTGAAACTCGACATCAAGGATTTCAGCCGCTCCAAGCGCGACAACGAGGGCCTGTGGAAGGGCTTCGGCGTGCCCATCGGCGAGGGCGACGCCGACTGGCCGCAGGTCCGGGCAGCGCTGAAGAAGATCGGTTACGCCGGCTGGGCCTCGGCCGAGGTCGGCGGCGGCGACGCCGCCCGTCTGCGCGAGATCACCCAGCGCATGAACACAGTGCTGGACATCGGATAATCGACCACGGATTGCAGATCGCGCCGGTGGCGCGGGGAGGATCGACCATGACTGACAGCTTCACCCGGCGTGACTTCGTCAAGACCGCCGCGGCCGTCGGCGCCGCCACGGCCCTGCCCGCCTTCGCCATCGGCCGACCCGGGCGCGGCGCCGACCTGCGCGTCGGCGTCATCGGCTGCGGCGGACGCGGCACCGGCGCCGCCGTCGACGCCCTCACCGCCGATCCCGGCGTGCGGATCGTCGCCATGGCCGACCTGTTCCCCGACCGGCTCGCCGGCAGCCTGCGCGGCATCAAGGGCCACGACGAGGGCGCCTACGCCGATCGCGTGGATGTGCCCCAGTCGCGTCAGTACGTCGGGTTCGACGCCTACCAGCAGCTTCTGGCCGACGCCGAGGTCGACTACGTCATCCTCGCGACCCCGCCGGGCTTCCGCCCGCTGCACTTCGAGGCCGCCATCAACGCCGGCCACCACGTGTTCATGGAGAAGCCGGTGGCGGTCGACCCGGCCGGTGTCCGTCGCGTGATCGCCGCCGCAGCCGTCGCCGACCAGAAGAAGCTCAGCGTCGTCACCGGCACGCAGCGGCGCCACGAGGACTGCTATCTCGCGGCGATGGAGCAGATCAAGGATGGCGCCATCGGCAAGGTCGTCTCCGCCCGGGCCTACTGGAACCAGGGCGGCCTGTGGCATCACGCCCGCAAGCCCGAGTACTCCGACATGGAGGCCCAGTGCCGCAACTGGCTGTACTACGCCTGGCTCAGCGGCGACCACATCTGCGAGCAGCACATCCACAACCTCGATGTCATCAACTGGGTCGTCGGCGAGACGCCGGCGAAGTGCATGGGCATGGGCGGACGCGAGGTCCGCACCGGCCCCGAGTACGGCCACATCTTCGACCACTTCGCCGTCGAGTACGAGTATCCGTCGGGCGCGTACATGATCAGCATGTGCCGCCAGATCGACGGCTGCGCCAGCCGCGTCCAGGAAGTGGTGCACGGCTCGGACGGCACGATGCACTCCAGTTCCGGCTGGGCGACGATCCGCAGCGGCAACAGCGAATGGAAGGCGCCGCAGAACCGGCGCAGCCCGTACGTGCAGGAGCACATCGACCTGATCGCCTCCATCGGCGGTAGCGCGTCGCGCCTCAACGAGGCCAAACGCACCGCCGAGAGCACGCTCACCGCGATCATGGGGCGCATGAGCGCCTACACCGGCAAGGAAGTCACCTGGGAGCAGGCGATGAACTCCGCACTTGACCTGTCGCCCGACAGCTACGCCTTCGGCCCGCTGCCGACGCCCGAGGTCGCCGTTCCGGGGCGGACGCCGCTGATCTGAGAACGCAGGCAGGAACGCAGAGAGCGCAAAGAGAGCGCAGAGAACGCAGAGTTCGAACTGGCTTTTGACCGTGGCGCTGCGTGCGCCCGAGGAAGGACGCGGGCCGACATGCGCCAGTGTGATCCGACTGGAAGACCCAATCTCCTGCTCCGCGTCCTCTGCGCTCTCTCTGCGCTCTCTGCGTTCACCTCTTCAGCGCTGGCGGAACTGCGCCTGCCCGCCATCTTTGGCGATCACATGGTCATGCAGCAGCAGGCCCGGGCGCCGGTCTGGGGCTGGGCCGATCCCGGGCAGTCAGTCGAGATCGAGACCGACTGGCTAGACGCCACGATTCAGGCCGAAGCCGACGCCCGCGGGCGCTGGAAGGCCATCATCCCGACGCCCGACGCCTCCCACGAGCCGCGCCGGCTGTGGGTCCGCGCCGGCGATGAGGAGATCGCCCTCGACGATGTGCTCATCGGCGAAGTCTGGGTCTGCTCCGGACAGTCAAACATGGAATGGCCCGTGCGGGCCTCCGACAACGCCGAGGCGGAGATCGCCGCGGCTGGCTATCCGTCGATCCGCTTCTTCCAGGTCGCCAACGCCTTTGCGACCGAGCCCCAGGACGACTGCCGCGGCCAGTGGACGGCCTGTTCGCCCGAGACGGCCGCGGGCTTCAGCGCGGTCGGATACTTCTTCGGGCGCCATCTGCTGCGCGAGCTTGATGTGCCCATCGGTCTGATCGATTCGACCTGGGGCGGCACCGTCGCCGAGGCGTGGACCAGCGAGGGCGGGCTGCGAGCCCTCGGCGACTTCGATGGCGCCCTCGATCAGTTGCGCACGATCGGCGACGGGCTCGAGCAGCGCCAGGAGCAGAACCGGCTCGCATGGTGGGATGCGCTGGCCCAGCGCGATCCCGGCACAGGGCGATGGAACCGCCCGGACTTCGATGACAGCGACTGGGGCGCCGTCAACGCTCCGGGCGTCCTCGGCGGCGACTTCGACGGCTTCGACGGCGTGATCTGGATGCGGCGCTCGTTCGAGCTTGCCCGGGCGCCCGGCACGGATGCGAAGCTCTCTCTCGGTCCGATCGATGACATGGACACCGTCTGGATCAACGGCCAGCGCGTCGGTGGATTAGAGCGGGCCGGCGTCTGGAACACGCCGCGCAGCTACACCGTGCCCGCAGATGTCCTGCAAGCCGGCGCCAACACGATCGCGGTGCGCATCGTCGATACCGGCGGGGCGGCCGGCATGGCGGCTGACGAGACGGCGGCGCTGTCGCTGGAGCTGCGATCAGGCGAGCGCATCCCGCTCGCCGGCGCGTGGAAAGTTCACTCTGGCGCGCCCATGAGCGCTCTGAACCGCTGGCCCGTCTCCTCGCCGGTCAACCAGAACACGCCGACCGCCCTGTACAACGCGATGATCGCGCCGCTGCAGCCGTTTGCCATCCGCGGCGCCATCTGGTACCAGGGCGAGAGCAACCGCGAGCGCCCCAAACAGTACCGCCGGCTCATGCCGGGGCTGATCAAAGACTGGCGCGCAAAGTGGGACCGCGGCGACTTCCCGTTCTACCTCGTCCAGATCGCTCCGTTCAACTACGGCAACGACACCGGCGAGATCGCCCGCCTCCGCGAGGCCCAGGCCATGACGCTCAGCCTGCCCGGCACGGGCATGGCGGCCACCTGCGACATCGGCAACGTCGGCGACATTCACCCGCGCAACAAGCAGGAAGTCGGCCGACGCCTGGCGCTGTGGGCCATGGCGAAGGACTACGGCGCAGCGATCGAGTACTGCGGCCCAGTCTTCGAGCGGGCCGAACGGACCGGCAGGCGCATGCGCATCCACTTCACGCACACCACCGGCGGGCTGATGTGCAACGGGCCGGAGCTGAGCGAGTTCCAGATCGCCGGGCCCGATCGCGTCTTCCGCGACGCCACCGCGACGATCGATGGCGACACCGTGCTCGTCAGCAGCCCGGATGTCCCCGAGCCGGTCGCAGTCCGCTTCGCCTTCACCGCCACCGCCGAGCCGAACCTGTACAACGGCGCGGGCCTGCCGGCGCCGCCATTCCGCACCGACGACTGGGACGACGGGTTCAAAGAGTGAAAGCAGGAACGCAGAGGGCGCAGAGGAAGCGCAGAGGGCGCAGAGGAAGCGCAGAGTGCGCAGAGACGAGCTTGAGTCTATGATTGCGGCAATAGAACCGACAATCTCAGCTCCTCAACTCTGCGTTCTCTGCGCTTCCTCTGCGCTCTCTGCGTTCCTGACTGAAGGAGTGACCAATGGACCGTAGAGCCTTTCTCGCATCGGCGGCAGCCACCGGCGCCGCGGCAGCAATCGCCTCCGGCGCGCGCGCATCGGGCGCCAGCCGCAGCAGCGCCCCGTTCACGATGAAGTTCGCCCCCCACTTCGGCATGTTCCGACACCACGCCGGGGACGATCCCATCGATCAGCTCAAGTTCGCCGCCGATGAGGGCTTCACCGCGTGGGAGGACAACGGCATGATGGGCCGCTCCCCGGCCGATCAGGAGAAGATCGCCGCCGAAATGGACCGCCTCGGCATGACCATGGGCGTCTTCGTCGCCCACGCCGAATGGCGCGAGCCCATCTACGCCCGCGGCAGCGCCGAGACCCGCTCCATGCTCCAGAACCAGATGCGCAGCGCTGTCGAGACGGCCAAGCGCGTCAACGCGAAGTGGGCCACGGTCGTCCCCGGTCCATACGACAACCGGCTCGAGTGGGGCTACCAGACGGCCAACGTCGTCGACTGCCTGCGGGCCATGTGCGAAGTCTGCGAGCCGGCGGGCCTCATGATGGTGCTCGAGCCCCTGAACCCCTGGCGCGATCACCCCGGCCTGTTCCTGACCAAGGTCCCGCAGGCCTACGAGATCTGCCGCGCGGTGAACTCGCCCTCGTGCAAGATCCTCGATGACCTGTACCACCAGCAGATCACCGAGGGCAACCTCATCCCCAACATCGACAAGGCGTACAGCGAGATCGCGTACTTCCAGGTCGGCGATAACCCCGGCCGCAACGAGCCGACGACCGGCGAGATCAACTACCTCAATGTCTTTGGCCACATCAAACGCAAGGGCTTCACCGGCGTCGTCGGCATGGAGCACGGCAACAGCAAGCCCGGCAAGGAAGGCGAGCGGGCCGTGATCGACGCGTACCGGGCGTGTGATCCGGGGGCGTAAAGGCGGGAAGGAAGGCGGGAACGCAGAGGTCGCAAAGAGAGCGCAGAGAACGCAGAGGGGGAAGGGTGTTCAGAATGAGTGCGCGTGAAAGGAACGAGATTCTCGTGCGCCGCGACCGCCCGGCTCGCCAAATCAAACTCCCTCTCTGCGCCCTCTGCGTCTTCCTCTGCGCCCTTTGCGCTCCGCGCCTTTACCGGAGTGATGCGTGAGCTACGACCTGAGGCTCTTCAGAACGGCCGACGGCGTCTCGCTGGAGACGCTTACCGAAGCGATCGAACTTCACGCAGAGGATGATGGGCCCAATCCGGCGCCGATGCTGCGGCCGATCTCGAACGGTGAGCTGGCGACGCTGCACGCCGCACTTCGCGCTGCCGAGCCGTCACTCGAAGGCCCCACCGACGAACTGTTCGGCGGTGATGACCTGCCCATCACGATCAGCCTGATGTCGGACGAAGTCGGCTACTCGATCCCCTACTGGTATGAAGGGGCTGAAGCGCGCGAAACCGTTATGCGCATCGCAGCGCTCCTCGCGATCTGTCGCGAGCACGGTCTGCGCATCTATGACCCGCAGATCGGACGCGAGATCATCGATCCGCAGGCCGAACTTGCGCAGATCACCGATGTGTACACCTACGGCACGCGCTCTCTGCGATCCGTCCTCGCCCGAAGACCATGGTGGAAGTTCTGGTAGATCGGAGCCCGAGATGAGCCCGGTATCCTTCGCCCCTCACAACAAGTCTCTTCTCTGCGCCCTCTGCGTCTTCCTCTGCGCCCTCTGCGTTCCATGCCTCTCCGTCTCCGCCCAGCAGCCCGCCGGCTACTCGATCCCGGTCATCGATCTTGCCCAGGACGCCGATCGCCCCATCGTCGTCGATCGCGAGGCGGGCCAGTACCTCGGCCACCCCACCACCGTGCTGCTGGAGGATGGGCGCACCATCCTGACGGTCTATCCCAAGGGCCACGGTCGCGGCGGCATCGTCTTCAAGCGCTCCGATGATGGCGGCCAGACCTGGTCCGAGCGCCTGCTGGTCCCCGAGAACTGGGCCACCAGCAAGGAGACGCCTTCGATCCACCGCGTGATCGATCCGGAGACGGGCCGAAAGCGCCTCATCGTCTGGTCCGGGCTGTACCCGGCGCGCCTGGCGTCGAGCGAGGATGACGGCGAGACGTGGACGCCGCTGGCCCCCGCCGGCGACTGGGGCGGCATCGTCGTGATGGGGTTCGTCGGGCGGCTCACGGATGGGCGCTACCTGGCGATGTTCCACGATGATGGGCGGTTCTTCACCGCCGAGGGCGCGCGCGCAGATCCGGTCGTCTTCACGCTCTACCAGACGTTCTCGGAAGACGGCGGGCTGACGTGGTCGTTTCCCGAGGCAGTCTGGAGCGGGTCGGACATCCACCTGTGCGAGCCGGGCCTGATCCGCTCGCCCGATGGCGCCGCCATGGCCATCCTGCTGCGCGAGAATCGGCGGGTGCGCAACAGCCACGTGATGTTCTCGACCGACGAGGGCGCCACGTGGTCGCCGCCGCGCGAGCTTCCAGGCGCCCTCACCGGCGACCGGCACACGGCGAAGTACGCGCCGGATGGCCGCCTCGTCATCTCCTTCCGCGACACCACACGAGACAGCCCGACGCAGGGCGACTGGATCGCATGGGTCGGTTCCTGGGACGACATCGTCGAGGGTCGCGAGGGCGAGTACCGGGTGCGCCTTATGGATAACCTGCACCGCTGGGACTGCGCCTACCCGGGCGTCGAGGTCCTGCCGGATGGCACGGTCGTCTGCGTCACCTACGGCCACTGGACCGAGGGCGCTGAGCCCTGGATCGCCTGCGTGCGCTTCACGCTGGAGGAACTGGATGCGCTGCTCGCGGCGGGCGAGAACGCACTGCGCTGACGAGCGCCCCCAGCGCTGACGCCATCGCCTGCGAAGCTGCGGCCATTGCCTGCGGAGCGCCAGCCATGGCTCGCATGACTCGAGCCATGGCCGCCGGGCTTCGAGCCATCGACGCGGGGCCTCAGACCATCGCCGGAAGACCTCCGGCCATGGGGAAAACTCTTCAGGCCATGGCCTGATACCATCCGCACAAAATTTTCGGGCGCTGGCTGGCGCTTGTTCGGATCCGTGCCAGACTGAAGCAACTGGCAGGAGGCCGAGCATGAATGTCATGGAACGACAGGCGGGTGACCGGGCGCGTCTGGTCGGGTTG
>JBICIE010000214.1:0-19495 GCA_043101635.1 Phycisphaerales bacterium JB039
GTTCAGGTTGCCGTAACGGTCGATTTGCGCGCCGCCCATGAAGCCGATATCGACATATCCCCGCTGCAACAGCAGCAGGACGTCGGTGATCGGTAGCACCATGTTGGCGCGGCGCGTGCAGCGCTGCTCGTTGGTCGAGGGCGGCAATTCGCCGGGCACGATGAACGGGCCGAGCGTGCCGCCTTCGAATAGGATCGTGAGTCCCGGCGCATGCAGGCGCTGCGCCAGCGTTGCCGCCAGCAACGGGATGCCGACGCCGGCGAAAACCGTCTGGCCGTCCTCCAGAAGGCGGCTGCTCATGACCGCCAATAGCTCTGAGGCGCTGAAGCCGTTGGTATCAGTCATTGTAGACGCTCCTGCCGCGGCGCGGGGCGTCGATCATGTTGTCGCTGGAGAATCTTCACGGTCGGCGGCGGGTTCTTCGGGCTCTCGCACGCAATCGTGTCCGCGGTGCGCGCGCAGCGTGAGCAGGTCGATGGGGTGGTCGGTGGCGTGCGTGGGAGGCGGCGCGGGGGAAACGGGGCTGCTGGCGTCGCACGAGGGCGGTTTTGCGATGGCGAGTGCGGTCATGATGCGGCCCTGAAAATGGGTGTCTCTCTACCCATGGGCGGCGGGACGGGTTTGCGCGCGCAGAGCGGGCATATGCGGTCTATCTCAGCATGGCTTGCGTTTCCCGTGAGCGTGCGAATAATGGAGTTGGCGCTGGCGCGCGCCGGCGCCCTGCGAACAGGGAGCGAACCGATGCGCCCCGCCCGTATTCTGGCCTTTGCGACAGCCTGCATGGCGCCGGTGCTGGGCGCGATCGCCCAATGCCCGCCGCAGCGGCTGGAGCCGCCGAGGCCGTGGTACCGGGCCGAATACGGCTATTCGCTCGCGCTGAACGAGCGGCATCTCGTCGTAGGCGATCCCCTCGACGCCACGCTGTGCCAGGTGACCCAGAATTGCGGCAACGGCGCTGTGCACGCCTATCGCTTCGATGAGGGCGCAGGCGCATGGGCCCGTTCGCAGACGGTCCTCTCATCCGACATAGGCCCGTATTGGACCTTCGGGCGCTCGGTCGATCTCGATGGTGATCGGCTGATCGTGGGAGCGTCCGCGAGCAGTCGCGTCAGCCCGTACGCTGGCGCGGCGTACATCTTCGAGTACGACGGCTCCCGCTGGGTTGAGACGGGGCAGATCGAACCCATAGAGCCGCGTGACGGAACCGGCTTCGGGCGGCCGGTGCGGATGCGCGCGACCCTCGCAGCCGTCGGGGAGTTCCGACGGAGCACCGTCTGGCTCTACGAGCAGACGCCATCGGGCTGGGAGTTCCGCCAGAAGCTGACCGATCCGTCCGGAGGGTACGAGTTCGGCGCGGCCCTTGCCCTCATTGACGGCTGGCTGTTCGTTGGCGCCCGCTACGGCGAGGGCGCTGTGTACGTCTATCGCATCGAGCCCGGGCCAACCGCAGAACTTGTACAGAAGCTCACGGCTCCGGGCGCCGAGCCGGTCCTGTTCGGCTACGCCCTCGCCGCCGAGGGCGACACGCTCGTGGTCAGCGCACCCTACGACGAGCCCGACGGATTACTGCATCTGTACCGACTGGAAGGTGATCGCTGGGAGTGGAACGGCTCGCTTGACCCGGCGCCCGATATCGGCTTCGCCAGCGCCGTGGCGCTCCATGGCGCCACGCTCGTCGGCGCCGCGGCGGACGCTGCCCTGACGGGGCGCGGCGCCATTCATGTGTTCCGGCGCGACGCCAGCGGCGCGTGGCGCCGCAGCGCTCGGCTCATGGCAGAGCCCGACCCCGGCCCCTTCGTTGGGTTCGGCAGCGCCCTGGCGACGGACGGCGCATTCGTGGCCGTGGGCGCCCCCGACGAAACGGTCCGCTCAGTGGACAGCGCCGGAGCAGCCTATGTCTTCGACCTCACCTGCATCCTCTGCCGCGTCGATCTCGATGGCGATGGCGTGCTGACCCTCTTCGACTTCCTCACCTTCTTCAACCTCTTCGCCGCCGGCGACCTCGCCGCGGATTTCGATGGCGATGGCGCGCTGACGCTGTTCGACTTTCTGGCGTTTCAGGATGAGTTCGGGGCGGGGTGCTGAGGGGGAAGCGAGTGAGCGAATAGCGAGTGAGCGAATCTCCTGTGCGCGCTGCAGGTCGCTTGACGGCGCTACGGGCAGCCGGCGGCGAAGTCGTCGAGGAAGCACAGGAAGTCGAACAGATCCAGCGCGCCGCTGTCATCGCAGTCGGCCGCGGCAGCGCCGGCGGCGAAGAGATTCTGGAAGCAGAGCAGGTCGAGAGCGTCCAGCCCGCCCGATCCGTCGCAGTCGGCCCGGCAGGGCGCACAGCCCCAGCGGGCGATGTACGGCGAGACCCGCCCTCCGGCGGTGAGGAAGCGGCCGCCGGCGACGACGTCGCCATTCGGCATCGCCTGAAGGGTGTATACGTAATCGTCGACGCCACCGTCCATGTCGTGCCAGTTCGAGCCGTCCCAGCGGGCGATGTGGTTGACGGGTACGCCTCCGGCTCGCTCCAGCAGCCATCCTCCAATAATGATGTCGCCGCTCGGCAGTTCTGCGATCGCGGTCAGCTTGCTCTCGATGCCTGTTGCGAGCGTCCGAAAGCGGGTTCCGTCCCATTGCAGCAGGTGGGTGGTGTCGTCGTTGGTTCGAGCACGGGTGTTCTCGAGCGCGGCCAGCAGGGCGCCGCGGCGCGACACCGCGATGGCCGCGATCCCGAAACTGACGTCGCCCTGGTGAATGATCGCCCACTCGCTTCCATCCCATCGGGCCAGGTACGGGACCGGCGCGCCGAACGAACTGGTCGTGCCCAGCGCGAAGATCTCGCCGGCTGGAAGCTGTCGGAGTTGCCGCACGACACCCGGGAGCCCGTCGCCCATCGATGTCCACTGTCGCCCGTCCCACATGGCAACGGCTGGCGCGGAGACGCCGCCCGCCATCTTGAAGTAGCCGCCGACAATCACTTCGCCCGTCGTGGTCACCAGTAGGTCGAGCGCAGGATCGTCCAATCCGGTCGCGAGAGGGCGCCATTGGGCGCCGTCCCAGCGAGCAATCCGGTTGACGACGATTCCGCCCGCCTCCACGAAGCTGCCTGCGGCGTATATGTCGCCGCTGGGGTGCGCGGCCACAGCGCTGACGCGGTACTTGATCTCGCCACCGAGCGGAGTCCAGCGGCCGTCGCGCTGCACCGCCACCTTTGCTGCAAGCTGGCCGCCGGAGGAACTGAATATGCCGCAGGCAATCAGGTCGCCCTCGGCAGTCAGCGCCAGGTCGAAGATCTCATCATTGAAACCGCGGTCGATCGGACTCCAACTCAAACCGTCCCACGCTGCAACGGTTGCGAAGTGATAGGCTGCTGGGTGGACGCCGGACCGGCCGGTGAGGTTCCCTGCGGCCACAAGGGCGCCGCTTGGGAGCAAGCAAAGGGCTCGTGAGGCGCCGTTGGGCGCGCGCCCCACCGGCCACCACCGCGTGCCATCCCATCGAGCCATGTAATCAGCGTCCTGATCACCTCCGGCGTCCGTGAACTCGCCTGACGCGATGAAGTCGCCGCCCGGCATGGCGATGACATCGTGGACCTTCTGGTCCAGTCCATCACCGAGCGTGTGCCACGCGCTTCCGTCCCAGCGGGCGATGTTGGAGGTCGGCGCGCCGCCGGCGCCGGTGAACTTGCCGCCGACCACGACACCGCCATCCGGCAGCGGGGCGATCGCTTCGACGTAGGCCTCCCTGCCCGTGATTCCCAGACCGAGTCGCGCCCACCTTTCACCGTCCCAGCGGGCGACACCGTTGCTGAAGTAGCCCCCGGCGATGATGTCGCCACCGCGCGTGATCGTCAGCGCAAAGACAGCGCTGTTGACGGCGCCCATCGTGCTCCAGACGCCGTCGTGCCATCGGGCAATATTCCTGGCGTCGAGCCCGCCGGCCCGGGTGAAGTAGCCGCCGACGATGAGTTCACCGGTCGGAGCGACGGTCAGTGCGGAGACGTACTCGTCGGTTCCCTCGCCAAGAGGCTGCCACTGGCGCCCATCCCACATGGCGATGTTGTTGGCGGGCTTCCCTCCCGCCAGTTCGAAGTCGCCGCCGACCACGAGTTCGCCGGTCGGCAGCGCGGCGACGGCGTAGATCCACCGGTTCACGCCTTCACCAAGCGATTCCCACGCTCCGGTTGCCGGGTCCCACGTCACGACGCTGTTGGCAAAAATGTTGCCGGCGATTTCGAACCTGCCTGCCAGCGCCAGCAACGGCTCGCGGGGGCCGGCGCCATCTGGATCCCACATGGTCGAGTCCCAGACCCGATAGTCCACGCCCGGCAGGCCTTCCACCGGCAGCCACTGCTGGCAGTCCTGCGCGGTCCCCAGGCTGGGTACGAACATCGCACAAGCAAACACCGGCCACATCATCCTGCGGCGGCACATGGCGATCTCCTCGACTGCACTGGACTGCCCGGGCGCACGAGCGCCCCAGGCGGCATCCGGATTCCATCCAGACCTGGCATGGGCAGGCCTCCCGCCGGTTCTACCGGCTGGGCGGCCCTCGGTGGCGCCTATTCCCGCGAGGGGTCCGGCGCGATCGCTCGGCGGCGGAGGATGAACTCCAGGGCCAGCCAGCGGGCGCTGACCCAGCCGGCCTGCACGCGAAGCTGCATCCGCAGGCGCTTCAGCGAGGCGTCCTCGGGATCGACCCGCAGGGCCTGCTCGACCCAGTAGCGGGCCCGCAGCCACTGCCGCTCGCGCATCAGGGCCAGGGCGAGGTTGTGCATCGCCGGGACGCAGCGGGGGTCCAGCCGGATGGCCCGGCGGCAGGACTCCATGCCCGCGCGGCGCTGTCCGGCGTGGAGCTGGGCCAGCCCGAGGCGGCGCCAGGCGAGGGCGTCGGTCGGTTCGATCTCGGTCATGCGCCGGAAGATGCGCACGGCCTCGCCGGCGGCGCCGGCATCCAGCAGCAGCAGGCCGAGTTCATCGAGTTCGGCGGGGCCCATGTCGTCGGGGTTGCGCCGGAAGCGGCCGACCTCGCGGGCCAGCAGGTCGAGGGCGTGCTTTCGGTCCTGCCCCTGGGCCCGGCCGAGGAGCAGCCGGGCGAGGCGACGGCGTGCCTCGGAAAACTCGGGGTCGAGGCGCAGCGTGACGTCGTAGTGCGTCGCGGCCTGGGTGACATCGCCGAGCTGCTCGGCGACCTGCGCCAGGCCGTAGTGGGCGTCGGCGTTGTCCGGTTCCAGTTCCAGCACGCGGGCGTACTTCTCGCGGGCCTCGGGCAGGCGGTTCATGTCGACCAGCAACTCTGCCAGGTCGAGGATGGTGTCGATGTCGCCGGGATCAAGGCGCAGCTCGCGCAGATAGAGCTGGCGGGCCCGCTCCAGCCGGCCGGTGGCGGCGTAGGCCTCGGCGAGGCGGGCCTGCACCTTCGGCATCTGGCTGTCGAGGCGGGCTGCTTCGCGGAGGCACCAGACGGCCCGCTCGTGCTTGCCCTGGTCGAGCAGGCTGTCGGCCATCTCGGCGTAGGCGTCGGGATTGTCGGGCTCGAGCTGCTGGGCCATGTAGAACATCAACTCGGCCTGGTCGTGCTGGCCAAGCTGTCGATAAGCGGCGATGCGGTGCGTGAAGGACGCCGCGTCGGAGGCGTCGGTCTTCTCGGCCCGCTCGAACCACTCGAGCGATTCGCGGGCCTGGCCGGCGCGTAGCAGGTTGGCGCCCACGGCGATGGCGACCTGGGCGTCTCCCTCGCCGAGGCCGAAGACTTCCGCGAAGGCGCCGGCGGCCTTGGCGTGTTCGCCGGCGGCTTCCAGCGTCAGGCCGAGGTTGTAGTGCCACTCGGGCTGGTAGGGGTTGAGGGCGATGGCCTCGCGAAGCTCGGTCTCGGCTTCGCGCCAGCGGCCCGCCTCGAACAGCTCGTGGGCTCGCTCAACGTGCTGTTCGGCATCCAGCCAGTCGTTCATCGCGGCGGCGCCCCCGGCCCGGGATGGGTGGGCGGATACGCGCCGCCCACGCCCAGTCTAAGCGGATCGAGGCGCCCCATCAATGACAACTGAGCGCCTGATGGTCCTACGCTGGGCCGCATGCGCGGTTCTGGGACGATGCGAGGCGATCTGCTGGCCCTGGGCGCCCTGTGCGCCATTACTTTCTTCGTCGGTCTGACCACCCACGGGCTCACAAATTGGCAGGAGGCCCAGCGGGCCCTGGTAGCCCGGGACATGGCCGCGCGGGGGGACTGGCTGGTCCCGACGGTCGACGGGGTTCCCTATCTCGCCAAGCCGCCCATGATCTACTGGGCCCAGATGGCGGTCGCCGGGCTGCGGGGCGACGAGCCGAGTGAACTGGACCTTCGCCTGGTCGTGGCCCTGTCGGGGGCGCTTGGGGTGCTGGCGACCTACTTCGTGGCCCGGCGGCTGCTTGCCGACACGCTGCTGGAGGGCGCTGCGCCGGCCGTCGTGCAGCGCGGCGCGTTCTGGTCAGCGGCAACGCTGGCGACCGGGACGCTCTACGTGCGGTCCAGCCGCATCGGGGAGCTGGACATCCTGCTCGTGCCCGCGGTGGTGGTCGCGGTGGGGGCGGTGCATCACGCCTGGCGGCGCTGGCGCCTGGAGGGCCGTCAGAGCCCGTGGGCGATCCTGCTGGCCGCGGCCGCGGCGTGCTGCGCGGCGCTGACCAAGGGGCCGCCGGGGGTGCTGGTGATCGGCCTGGCCGGGTACGGCGCGATCGTGCTCGACAGCGCCTGGTCCGGCCGGCAGTCGACGCGGCGCGCGGCGGTCGGCGTGGTCGCGGGGCTGCTCACGAGCGCAGCGACGACCGCACTGGTCTCCGGCTGGCCGCGCGACGCCAACGAGACGCTGGGGCTCGCGCTGCTGTCGATCGGACTGGCGTGGGTTGGCGCCGAGATCGCGCGCGCGGACGGGCTGGTTGTGCTGCGCGCCCTGGCGCGCACGCATCCGGTCATCGTGCTGGGGGCGCCGCTGGGGGCGCTGTGGGCGTGGGGAGCGCTGGTGTCCAGGCGGATCGGACACGATGCGGTCGCCGGGGCCGCCGCGGCGGAGGCGGAGGACAACCTGCGCATCTGGGTGCTGGACTCGCCGGTGACGAACGTGGAGGCGGCCAGCTACGGAGTCGGGCTCGGGTCTGCGCTGGCGATCATCATGCTGCTGTGGCTGGCCCGGCGGCGTCCGCGATTCGGCCCCGGCTGGGCGGTGACGGCCGCCTGGGTCGGCCTGTCGATGGTGGCCTTCAGCGTGCTGGGCAAGGGGGTGGCGCGGTACCTGACGCCGATGTGGCCGGGGGTCGCCATGATCGCGGGGCTTGGTGTGGCGCTGGCGTCGATGCCAGCGGGCGCCGGCGGGCTCGGGGCAGCGCGGTTCCGGGGCGTTCGAGCCGGGCTGTGCGTCATCGTCGTTGCGCTGGGCGCCGGGCAGGGGCTGTGGTATGGGTACGGGCGCGAGGCGCTGTACCAGTGGCGCTCGCCGCGGAGCCTGGTGCGGGAACTGCAGCGGGCCGGGCTTGTCGACGCTCCTCCGGTGAGCCTGGACATCTGGGAGCCGTCGCTGGACTACTACGTCGGGGCGCGCGTGCAGCCATACACCACCGGGCTGCTGCGGGCCCCGGGGTTCGTGCGCCCGCGGGATGTGGCGCAGCTCCGGGCGGACCTGGAGGCGGCCGGGGGCGGCTGGCGCATCGTGTTTCTGTTCGATCGCCCGGATGATGACGCCGAGCCGGGGGCGCCGATCGAGGCGCTGCGCCGGGCCGGGCTGATGGTCCAGACGCTGCCGATTCGAAGCGCGTGGCGGATCGACGAGTCGCCGGTGACGGCGGTGCGCGTGGCGCCGGCGCCTGGCCCGGGCTGAGCTTCGCAGCGCCGGCTCAGAAGAAGATGCGCAGACCCAGTTCGGCGCCGACGAGTTCGGTGTCCAGGGACACCATGTCTTCCTCGTCTTCGATCGTGCCGGCGCTGGCCCAGCGGACGCCGCCGTAGAGCTGCATGTTGTAGCTCACCGAGAGGGTGATTCCGGCCATCGCCTGCAGGAAGAGTTCGTCGCCGCGCACCGCGACGGCGGCCTGCCCGGAACTGGAGCGCACGGCCAGGTCGGTGGCGACGAAGCCGACGCCGCCGCCGGCGTAGACGCCGAGGATGCCGATCAGGTCGGGAGCGTCGAGCAGGACGTTGAAGCTGAAGGTGTGCAAGTCGAGGTCACCCCCGGCGGAGCGGGTCTCGAACTCCCCGACGATCTGGTCGGCGGTGATGTTGCGGTAGGCGTATTCCAACTCAAGACTCAGGGGCATCTCGTGCAGTTTCTGCCCGATGGCGGCGACGAAGCCGTAGCCGCGGTCGAAGGTGACCATGGACGTCGAGCCTCCCTCGACCAGTCGCGCATCTTCCTGCTGCTCGACCGCCAGGCCGCCGAAGCGCACGTAGATCCCGGCGCGGGGCGCTTCGGGGAACGGGTCCCAGAAGGTCGGCTGCGGGTCGCTCACCGCCGCGGGGTCGCTGAGCGGCTGGCGGGTGGCGACGCCGTCGGTCCACGACTTTGCGCCCGATGCGCCGGCGGGCTGTCCCGGGGCGGCGGGCGCCAGAATCAGACACAGGATCAGCGGCCAGCGGGTGGCTCGGAACATAAGACCGACTCCTTCGGACCGGGGGCGCCCCGCCGTTGCGGCGCGGCCAAATCCTACGGCCGCTCGTCGGTGCGGGCGCCGCGCGCGGGACCGTCGCGCGGAGTTCGAGTGTCGCGACCCTCCGGACCCGCCAGACGGGGTCGGATCGGGGCTCTCCCCAGACCTTCCCAGGCGGGAACCACTTTCCGCGCGCGGCGTCGGGGCCGGCGGCGGGGAGGGACTGGTCAGAAGAAGATGCGCAAGCCAGCCTCCGCGGCCACCATTTCGGCTCGCACGCTGGCGCTCTCGTTCTCGATTCGCCCGGCGTCAGACCAGCGAAGGCCGCCGTACAACTGCACGCTCCTGGTGATCGAGACGGTCAGCCCGGCCATCGCCTGCACGAAGAGGCCATCGCCGCTGACGTCGATATTCGAGTCCCGGAACTGCGACCGAGTCTCGAAGTGACCGCGGGCGAACCCGATGCCAGCGCCGGCGTACACGCCCACCGGGCCCAGAAGATCGGGGAGGTCGAGCAGCAGGTTGGCCGTGAGCGTGTGCAGGTCGAGGTCGCCGGTCGCGAGGATGGGCCCGCGATAAGAGAACCCCGTCGGGATGTCGTCGTCGCTCACGTTGCGGTAGGCGTACTCGATCTCAATGCTGATGGGGATCTGTTCGAGGCGGCGCCCGAGGGCCGCCGTCACGCCGACGCCACGATCGAAGCTGTAGGCGCCGGCCGAGCCTCCCGCGAAGATTTCAACCTCCTCCTGCTGCTCGACGATCATGCCGCTGATGCGGCCGTAGAACCCGGACGGACTGGCGCGGGGGACGTCGTTCAGCAGTTCTGGCGCATCTGGGTCGACAGCGGCGGGATCAGTTGACGGCTGAGAGAGCCCTTCCAGCCAGCCACCGGCCGGCGCTGATCCGCCACCCTCGCCAGAAGCGCCCGCCTGTGCGGCTGCGCCGAGCGAGGCGAGCAGGATCGCGGTTCGGAGGCGCTCCACCTGCGATGCTCCTGGAACTCACCTCGCGGCCGTTCCCGGTGCGGCATCGTAGCGGCCGCTCCCAGGCCGTCGCGCCCGCGGCAGCCCCGCCAGTTGTGGAGTTGCGGGACCATCCGGGCTATCCTTTGGGCCCCTCCGAGCCGGCCATACGGGGCCGCATCGGGGCTTTCGCGATCATCCAGGCAGGAACCAACTTCATGGCCACGACCGGCACGATCACCCAGGTCATCGGGTCCACCTTCGACGCCCAGTTCCCCGAAGACCAGCTTCCGGAGATCTACAACGCGGTCCGGGTCGACACCGAGACGCCCACCGGGCGCCTCCGCCTGACCGGGGAGGTCCAGCAGCACCTCGGCGGCGGGCGCGTCCGCTGCGTGGCACTGGGCTCGACCGACGGCCTGCGCCGAGGCGTGGAGTGCATGGACACCGGGACTTCGGTGCAGGTGCCGGTTGGCGAGCAGGTGCTGGGGCGGGTCTTCAACCTGCTCGGCGAGCCGATCGACAACATGCCCGCGCCCCCCGTCAAGGCGACGCGCCCCATCCACCGCGAGCCGCCGGAGTTCAGCCAGCTCAACCCCAACACCGAGATCCTGCCCACGGGCATCAAGGTCATCGACCTGCTGTGCCCGTTCGTGCGAGGCGGGAAGATCGGCCTGTTCGGCGGGGCGGGCGTTGGCAAGACGGTCATCATCCAGGAGATGATCGCCCGCGTGGCCCGCGAGTTCGGCGGCTACAGCGTATTCTGTGGCGTCGGCGAGCGCACCCGCGAGGGCAACGACCTCTGGCTGGAAATGCAGGAGGCCGAGTTCACCGATGAGCACGGCAAGACCGCCCACGTCATCGACAAGGTGGCGATGGTGTTCGGCCAGATGAACGAGCCGCCCGGCTCGCGTCTGCGCGTGGCGCTGAGTGGCCTGACGATGGCCGAGGAGTTCCGCGACGCATCGGGCAAAGAGACGATGATGTTCGTGGACAACATCTTCCGCTTCACGCAGGCGGGCTCGGAAGTGTCGGCGCTGCTGGGCCGCATGCCCAGCGCTGTGGGCTACCAGCCGACGCTCTCGACGGAGATGGGCGAGCTGCAGGAGCGGATCACCTCGACGGCGAAGGGCGCCATTACCTCCGTGCAGGCCATCTACGTGCCCGCCGACGACCTGACCGACCCGGCGCCGGCCACCGCCTTCAGCCATCTGGACGCGTTCGTGGTGCTGGCCCGCGGCATCGCCGAGAAGGGCATCTACCCGGCCGTGGATCCGCTGGGCTCGACCAGCCGTATTCTCGATCCCGGTGTGATCGGGCAGCGGCACTACGAGGTCAGCCGGCGGGTGCAGCAGATCCTGCAGCGGTACAAGGACCTGCAGGACATCATCGCCATCCTGGGCGTCGACGAGCTTGCCGAAGAGGACAAGTTGATCGTGGCCCGTGCCCGCAAGATCGAGCGATTCCTCAGCCAGCCGTTCTTCGTGGCCGAGCAGTTCACCGGCTTCGCGGGCATCTTCACGCCGCTGGAAGAGACGATCGACAGCTTCGAGCGTCTGTGCAATGGCGAGGGCGACGACCTGCCGGAGTCGGCGTTCATGTACGTCGGCACGCTTGATGACGCCCGGGCCAAGGCGCAGAAGATGGCAGCGGCGGCGGGATAAGGGCGGGCTTGCAGCAAGGTTCGCTCCTGGTGGAATGCGGTCGGCGCCGCGGCAGCCCGCGCCTGACTGCTGATCTTCTTGCCGCGCTGAATGGGCGCCGCCAAACTGGCTTATCACAGGACCGGTCGAATCGGCGCAGTACGAGCTCCGGGATCGGGACCATGAGGCCACAACGAGATGTACTCCGGGTCGGGCTCGTGCTGGCGCTGTGTGCTGGAGCGGTTTCGTGCGCTCGGACTTCCCACGAATCCGAAGCCCACGAAGCGCAAGATTCGGAGGCGGCTTCGGGCAGCGACATCGTGCCGGTGATGTCGTGGGCGCACCAACGCGAGATCCTCATTTTGCAGGGGAGGTCCGAGGCCGACGCGGATGCCCGGATCGAGGAGGGGCTTGCGAGCCTGTCAGCCCTCGACCGCGCTGCCGGCGCCGACCGCATCGATGTCGCTGCGCCCCCGTTCCAGTTCGATGCGTGGCTCAACTCCGAGCCGCTGTCGCTGGAGGACCTCGAGGGACGGGTCGTGCTGGTCCGGTGGTGGACCGACACCTGTCCCTTCTGCGCCAGCAGCGCGCCCGCGCTTCGAGCGCTGCACGAGGAGTACTCGGGCAGGGGCCTTACGGTGATCGGCGTGTTCCACCCGAAGGCCGGGAGGGATGACCCGCTCGACGTCCCGCGGGCACGGCGTGCGGTCGATGCCAGGGGCTTTCAGTTTCCGGTCGCGATCGACTGGGATTGGCGGACCGGAACCCTCAAGGACTGGTGGCTGACGGGACCCGACCGACCGGCGACCTCGGTGACGTTCATCCTGGACAAGTCCGGGGTCATCCAGTTCGTCCATCCGGGCATGGAATACCACGATGACAACGGCTCCGAGCAGCACGCGATGTGCGCGAGCGACATGGGTCGGATCCGCGCTGCCATCGAGCGGCTGATCGCCGAGTAGATCGAGCGGGTAGCAGGCGCCAACCGGCTGAGGGCGACCGGAGGCGCAGCGGACGCCCGGGTCCATGATCGGCGTGACGCCGCCGCCGGACCGGCCTTGCGGGCGCCGACCTGACATCGCTCATGAATCCGCCCCGCAGCCTCGCCGCGATCATCCAGGTCCCGCCGGGTTCAGCGCGAGGCGCCCTCGATCGCATCCACGGCCTCTTTGCCGTAAACGGGCAAGATCTTCCGGTTCGCCTTGTCGTACGGCCGGCCCGGTCGCAGCCCCAGGCCTTTGAGCCAGCGCCGCAGTCGGCGCAGCTCGGCCGCGGAGGCGACGGAGAACCGCACCTCATAGCCCTTCTTGTATTCCTCGTGCGTCTCGCGCTTGCGACGCGTGGGGTTCGGCCGGCGGATGCAGTACGTCCAGCATTCGGCCTGCTGAGACCGGGGGCGAGCGTCCTTGGCGTGCGTCGTGCGCCTGGGCATGGCTGCCAATCGTACCCTCGGGCTGGCCAAATTGTCCCGGCGCCATCGCGCTGGCTACCGCACGGCGTCGAGCGTCTGCTCCACGTCCGCGGCCACCGTCGGATCGGGGTCCGCCCGCAGCGCCGCGATCCGGTCTGCAACCGGCGCTGCTTCCGCCCCCATCCAGCGGAGCAGTTGCAGCCCGGCGATGCGAGTCTGCGGGTCCGCTTCGGCGAGAAAACGGTCGGCGATCAGGCGGGGATCGGCCAGCTTCCGCCGGCACAGCGTCACGATCGCATCGTCCGTCGACCCGATGATGTAGCGCGACGTCTTCGGCGGAGCCTTGAGGCGGTCAAGAACGAGTTGCGTCGCCCACGTCCGGTCACCGCCAAGCGCCGCATGCGCGACCGCCGCGAACGCGATGGAGTCGTCGTGCATGGCGTATTGGCGGATCACCTCCGGCAACTGTTCGATGTGCCGGCGCAGGCGGTCGGCAGCCGCCGGATCGCGCACCTCCAGGTCGATCACCGCTTGCAGCGTCATCGTGTTGCCTTGGCCCTGCTCTTCCAGCCAGTCCAGCAGGGCCCCGAGCATCGGCTCGGGTTTGCCGCCGATGGCCCGGTAGTCATCGATGAACGCGCTGGAGCCCGAGCCTCCGAATCGCCGACCGATCTCGATGAACGCCGGCTGCAACTCCGCGGCCCGCGCGCCGAAGCTCGCCGCGACGTCGCTGGCGGCGGACCGGTCGCTGCCGTATCGCTCGGCCCCGCGCAGCGCGGCGTCGAGCGCGGCGAGAATCTCCTCATCGGGCTCATACACGGACAGCATCCGCACCGCCGCCGCGCGAAGAAACTCGTGCTCATGCCCGCACAGCGAAAGGGACATCGCCCGTGATCGCTCATCGAAGCCGGCGAGATGGCCGTACAGCCAAAGACCGAGGGCCTGCTCGGTGATCCCCTCCGGATCCTGGGCGCACTCGAGCGCAAAGTCGATCAATGCCGCCCGGGCGCCCCGGCGCTCCGCCACGCCTTCGCTGATCACCTCGATCCCGCCGTCCACGTCCGATGTCGCAAGCGACTGCGGGCGATAGTGGCCACGCATCGCCTGCAGCACGAACTCCGGCGGGTGCGGCAGGCGATCGACGGTCTCGCTTTCGCGCCATGCGTGCCCCAGCGCCGTGCGCGCTGCCATCTGCTCGGCGGTGTCGTCCGCGGCCAGCCGGGCCACGACCTCGATCAGCGCCCGCTCATCCACATCGCGGTAGTGGCTCAGCAGCGCAATTGCACGGTCGCGCACCGCCGGATCCTCCGCCTCCAGCAGTGGCAGCAGACCTTCCATCGCCAGTTCAGGACGCAGTTCCTCCAGCATCGGGCGCACCGCGTGCGGCGGATCGTTGACAAGGACGTAGCTGTTGCGGGCAAGCGCCTTGAGCAGCGTGAGGCCGGTATCGACTGCCTTTGCATCGGAGCGCCTCAGGCGCATCGCGGCCTCCACCGCGACGGACTCGGCCTGCGCTCGCGTCAGGCGTCCGGCACGGACGCGGGTGATGGCCTCCTCGTCGATGGAATCCTCGCCGATGACGAGCAGTCGCGTGACCAGGCCGCTCGGCGCCCAGCCCCACGGGCCGTGCTGACGAACCAGCCCGGCGCCGACGGGCACAGCGCTGAGCGCCAGCAGCGCCACGCCGGCGCCGACGATGCGCCACTTGCGCCGCGTCCGCAGCACACGCCTCTCGCCGGCCGCCTCGTGGCCGCACTCGGAGCACAGGCGCGAGCCGTCCGGCAGCGGGTAGAAACAGCGCGGGCAGCGCCGCCGGCCGCGGGCCCGGTCGCCGATTGCGCCCCAGATGACGCCGGCGAGGCCGACCGCTGCGACGACGCCGCCGGCGATGTAGAGGGCAACTGCGGGCACGGCCCACTATACCGCACGATGCGGTCAACCGAGGGCCTCCGCGGCGATCGAATCACGACGTCGCCACAAACCGCGATTCCAGCTCCGGCGTCGGCGTCATGCACGCCTCCCGCCGCCCGAACCAGCGGTAGCGGTTCCGCGCCACGAACCGGTACAGCCAGTTGCGCAGCGGCCCCGGCACGATCCAGAACACCGTCAGCAGCGGCCAGGGCCAGCGCAGGCCCCGCGCGATCCGCAGTGCCGCGGCCGAACGGAACAGAGCCCGGCCACCGTCGATCACGGCCATGCTGTCCGGCGGCTCGCGGGCGCCCGCCCGCTCCAGCAGTTCCTGAGCCACCTGCGACTGCAGCGGCGCAAAGCGGAAGGTCGCGTCCGGGTCGCGCCGAATGATGAAGGCCACGCCGCGGCTGCACAGGTTGCAGTGGCCATCGAAGAGCACGACCGGGCCGTCACCGGCCGCCCGTTGTCGCTCCGGCTCGCTGGATGTTGCCGACTGGGGCACCGCTCTATCGTTCGCCGCCGGCCGGGGAAAGGAAGCCGATGCACGCAGCCCTGTGGGCGATCACGGGCCTGATCCTGATGCTGCTGGGCCTCGCCGGCCTGGTCATCCTGATCGGCCTGGCCCTGCCGCGGGGGCACACCGCCACCAGCCGCGCTGTCGTGTCGGCGACGCCCGAGGCGGTCTGGGAGGCGCTGACCGATTATGAGTCGATGCCGCAGTGGCGCCCGGAACTCACGAGGGTCGAGCCGCTGGCCGATGGCCGGCGCGGCTGGATCGAGCACTCGAAGTTCGGGCGCCTGCCAATGGTGATCGAGACCGCCGAGGCCCCGCGCCTGCTGGTCGGGCGCATCGCCGATGACAAGCTCCCCTTCGGCGGCACGTGGACGTACCGGCTGGAGCCGGAGGGTGAGTCGCGCACGGCGGTGTCCATCACCGAGGATGGCGAGGTGTACAACCCGATGTTTCGCTTCATCTCGCGGTTCATCATGGGTTATAACGGCACGATGGACGCCTACCTCAGGAACCTCGGGCGCAAGTTCGGCGCCGAGGTCGAACCCGAGCATGTCGCCCGGTAGCTCGCAACCCCGCCGCGCACACGCTGTACGACCCCTGATGAAACGCCCGCCGAAGCTTGATCCGCAAAGGAAGCTCATCGGCTTCGGGCCGGTGGGCTGGGTCGCCAGCGCGGTGTTCATCATCCTGCTGCAGGCGGTGGTGCGCGGCGTCGATGTGCGGGCCTTCCTGCTGGCGACGATCGATCGGTTCTTCGGCATCGACCCGGTCATGTGGATTGTTACCCACGTGCTGCCGTGGCATCACTTCGCCATCGCCGAGGGCCGGTTCGGGCTGATCGCCGCGATGTACTGGCTGGTGGCCCTCCAGATCTACCCGCAGCGCAAGAGCCTGCTGTGGCCGGTCGTGCTGATCGGGTGGGCCCTGGTGGCGCCGATGCTGCCGACCGAGATCATCGCCTTCCTTGCCCGGCGATCCGCCGACCCAACAGCCTTCTTCGGGCCGACCGTCTTCAGTCACTGGTTCATGGGGATCGTGCTCGGCTGTGAACTGATCTCGGCGGCGCTGCTCGTCGCGATGACGCGAAGCTGGCTGGTGTGCGCCGGCGCCGGCGCCGGGATCGCGCTGACGGCATTGCTGGTCGGCATCAAGGCGCAGTGGCCTCCCGTGATGCCGCTGGCTGTCGGATCCGGCCGCCTGGACCCATGGCTCTGGCACGCGGTGATGTGCGCCACTGCGCTGATGTGGGCCATCGGGGCGCGGCGGCGTGCGATCGGTCCCGGCCAGTGCGAAGCCTGCGGCTACGACCGGCGCGGCCTGGATCTTGGGGCGTTGTGCCCGGAGTGCGGCGCGGCGGCGACGGGCAACGCTTGCTGATTCGCTCAGTCAGTCGGCGCCTCGAACCGGAACTTCTCCTGCCAGATCGCCGGCTTGCCGATCAGCCCCTGGACATTCTCCTCGATCACGATCGCGCTGTCGGTCCGCTCGATCACCCAGAGCCCGTACGGTGTGCAGGCGTCTCCATGGTCCGGCTCGCCCTCGAACAGCGATGCGGTCTGGTAGGTCGAGGCGTCAAAGCGGATGCGCCGGTGGCCTTCGAGGTCATCGATGGCCTCGACGCGCTCGCCGCGGGTGTTGGTCGCCTTGCCGCGGAAGAAGGCGATCACCTCGCAGCGGTCGAAGTCGATCTCCGGCGCCATGTTGATGCCGGCGATGACGGGATCCTCCCCGATGTGCCGCTTCCAGAGGTCATGCCACGCCTGCTGATCGCGGATGCGGTGGAAGCCGCGCTCGACGATGGCGCTGTCCGGCCCGATGAGCTGGACATACGGCAGCGCCGGTTCCCGGGCGCTGCCCGGAGCGCCGGCGCCCACGGCGGCGGCGAGTCCGATGAGAACGGCGAGCGTGAGCATGGATGTTCGGCGCATGGGTTCTCCTTTGTGCTGGCCCATGCTACCGCACTAGGCCCGCGCAGCTGTGTAACGGCAATGTCACGAGCGCGCTGCGCGGCGTCGCGAACACCGCATGGCCGTTCATCTGCTCCACGCCCCGCCGCACTCCGGGCACACGATGCAGCCATCCGGCTCGGCCGGGCAGCCGGCCAGGTCGTAGCCGCAGGCCGGGCAGACGCCGGCGCCGATGTGGGCCCGGGCGATCGCGACCGGCAGTTCATCCAGCGGCACGAGCCGGCCGCCGACCCAGACCTCGCGCTCCAGCAGTTCACCAAACGCGACCGCCCGGTCGGGGTTCTGGCGGGCCCAGGCGCGCAGGGCCGGGCGGCCCGCCAGCCCGTGGCGCTTGCCGCGGGCATCCGTCAGTTCGCAGGATCCCATCCGCGGCAGCAGGGCCTCCCATTTGGGGATGATGGGCATGGTGATCCTTGCTGGAAGTCAGGGGGCGCCTGCCTTGCGCCAGGCGGCGCCGCATTCCGGGCAGATGATGCAGCCGTCGGGCTCGGCTGCAAGCCCATCAAGCGCATAAGCGCAGGCGGGACACCGCAGGGTCGCCCGCGATCGTCAAGCGCAAGACCGGCCTTTGGCGCCCGGCGAGGGAGCATTGGTTGGGCGCGTGCCATCTGGTGGCCCTGTGCGTTGCTCTGGCCGCCCGAGCTCGCGCTCGGGGCTCCCTCGCTACATCTCGACCACCATTGCGACAGCGTTCCCGCCACCGAGGCAGAGGCTCGCCAGCCCGCGCTTTGCGCCCACGCGCTGCATCTGGTACAGCAGCGTGGTCAGGACGCGCGCGCCGCTGGCGCCGATCGGATGGCCGAGGGCGATGCCGCCGCCGCAGATGTTCAGCTTGTCCTCGGGGATCCCCAGTTCGCTGATGTTGCACAGCACCTGGGCTGCGAACGCCTCGTTGAGTTCGAACAGGTCGATGTCGCCGACGCTCAGACCGGCCTTGTCCAGCGCCCCCTTCACGCCCGTGATCGGCGCGGCGAAGATCTCCTTCGGCGCCACGCCGCTGGTGGCATAGCTGACGATCTTCGCCATCGGCCTCAGGCCAAGCTCCTCGGCCTTGCTGTGCGAGCAGACGCACACCGCCGCGGCGCCATCGGAGATCTGGCTGGCGTTGCCGGCGGTCACGGCGCCCTCCTTGCCGAAGGCGGGGCGCAGCTTGGCAAGCCCCTCGGCGGTGGAGTCGGCCCGGATGCCCTCGTCGGCGCTGACGCCGCCCTCCGGGCCCGGCTGCTTGCGGTTGCCGACCTGCTCGCCGGTCAGCGCCACGATCTCGGCGTCGAAGTAGCCGGCCTTCGTCGCCGCCGCGGCCCGCTGATGGCTCTGGGCGCCGAAGCGGTCCTGCTCGGCGCGGGTGATGCCGTAGCGATCGGCGATGTGATCGGCGGCGCAGCCCATGGCCCATCCCTCGAAGGCGCAGTTGAGCCCGTCATGAGCCATGATGTCGCGCATCTCCGTCGGGCCGTACTTCACGCCGCTGCGCACGTGCGCGAAGTGGGGGGCCGCGGTCATGTTCTCCATGCCGCCGGCGATCACGATGTCGTTGTCCCCCGCCTTGATCGACCGGGCCGCCATCATCACCGCCTCCAGCCCGCTGCCGCAGACCTTGTTGATGGTGTTGGCGCTGAGCGTGTCGGGCAGTCCGGCGCCGAGGCCCGCCTGGCGGGCGGGGTTCTGCCCGAGGCCGGCCTGCAGCACGCAGCCCATCACGCACTCGTCGACGAGCGAGGGATCGCTCTTGATCGGGGGAAGCTCATCGAGCACGGCCTGGATTGCGTAGGCCCCGAGCCTGGGCGCAGGGACGTTCGCGAGGCCTCCGAAGAACCGGCCGATGGGCGTGCGCTTGGCGGCGACGATGACGGGCTGCGGGGTCATGATGCTGCTTCCTGGCTGGCCGGGCTTCGGCGCCTGCTGGATGAGTGAGATGTCATGCGATCCGGGCCTCGGCGGCCCGGCGGTCATTCTAGACTGGTTTCATGCTGATTCAGGATGACGGTACACCAGCGGACCCCGCCGCCGCGGCGGCGCCATCGACTTCCGGCGCAGGCGGGGGCTCGGCCCCGGCCTCCGCGGCGGTCGACGGGGCGGAGAGCACGGCGGCGGACCTGCTGCAGCTTGGCCAGGAACTGCTCCCCAGCGTCGGGACGCTCCTCGGCGCCCTGGGGGTGGCCCTGGCGATCTGGATCGTGGGGTTCTGGGTGCTGCAGCGCGCGGCGGGACGAACCCGCTTCAAGGTCGACAACATCCTCGCCAGGAACCTTCGTCGCCCGGCCGGCCTGCTGCTGCCCCTGCTGGCGGTGCAGATGGTCGTTCCGGCGCTGGGGCTGAGCGAAGCGCCGAGCGAACTGCTGCGCCATGGCCTGAGCATCGGGCTGATCATCACCGTCGCGTGGGTGCTGCTGCGGGTCGTCGCCAGCGGCCAGGAGGTGATGCTGGGGCGCCACGACATCAGCGCCAGGGACAACCTGCAGGCCCGGCGCATTAGATCGGAAGAGC
>JBICIE010000215.1:0-8240 GCA_043101635.1 Phycisphaerales bacterium JB039
GTGTGCTCTTCCGATCTGCGACAAGGACCCGGCGATCCTCAGCGCCGCCCAGGCCGCGGAGTTGCTCGGCGTCGCCAAGAGCACGCTGTACCGGCGGGTCTCCGAGGGGGCCTTCCGGTCCTGCGTCCGGCGGGGCAAGCCCCTGCTGTTCTGGCGGGACCGCCTGATCCAGGCCGCCTTCTCCTCACGTTGGTAGCCAAGCGCCCCACAAACGCCCCAAGGAGCCGAATCTCGCCCCAACGTCGCAGAGATGACTGGCGCCTGGGCAAGTGAGTCGGTAGTGTGTCCCCGCGCCCCACGAGCCAGCCAAGGGCGCCAGACGGGAGGACGTATGAAGCTGCACGAACAAGAGGTTGTCGACGGCACGAGCGTCCGCATCGGCCAGCGCATCCAGCGCCGCGATGGGGCTGAACGAGTGAGTAGGACCTACACCGCCCGTTACCAGGAGGTCGATGGCAACTGGACGGTCACCAGCCTGAAGACGACGAATCGCCGGGAGGCCAGGCGCAAGGCGCTCGAGATCCAGCAGAGGCTCGAATCAGGGAAGGCGGCGGCGCCCACCGATCGCATCCGCATCTCCGAGCTGGTCGACCGCTATGACGACTACATCGCCAACAAAGGACTCGCCCCGAAGAGCCTGGTCAAGTACCGAGCCGAGCTGGACAAGCTCCGCCGTTTCATCGCCGAGGCACGGCTTGTGCGCGCCAGCGAGTTCAACGAGCTGGCGTTCTACCGCTATCGCTCATGGCTCGAAGCTGAGTGGCACAAGCAGGGACGGAAGTACGCGGCCAAGTCGATCTACTCCTCGCTGACGGTCTGCAAGCAGGCCTTCAAGTACGCCTGGAAGGCGAGGCTGATCCCGGAGTACCCGCTGGCCGGGGCGTCTCTGCCGAAAGCGCAGGCGAGGCCTCAGCCGTGCCTGACGACCGAGCAGGTCGAGGCTGTGCTGGCTATCACGAGCGGGCAGGCCCATGACGCCATCGCGATCATGGCCTACTCGGGGTTGCGGGTCGGCGAGCTGCAGCAACTCCGGGGCGAGGATGTCCTTCTGGATCGCGGGGAGCTCGGCATGCTGCACATCCAGCGCGGCGGCTCGGGAGGGACGACCAAGTCCAAGCGGTCGAGGTACGTGCCCATCCACGCCCGCATCCGCCCGATCCTCGAACGGCGTGTGAAGCGCGGTGAACTGGTCATGCCAGGGCTGAAACAACGGAAGCTGCTAGCCGACTTCAAGGCGGCGTGTCACACGGCCGGGCTGGGTCGCTCGCCCAAGATCCACAGCTTGCGGCATCACTTCGCGAGCATGTGCGCCAATCACGCGGTGGCCTACAAGAAGGCCCTGTCATGGCTCGGCCACTCCAACTCGCGGATTCTCGACCTGTATTACCACCTCAGCGACGCCGAATCGGAGGCGGCAATGCGGCAGCTTGCCGCGGACACCTTTCCCGGGGCACAACGGCCAGCCAGAATCCGTGACGATGAGGACACTTTGAGGACACATGCCCGCGCAAGCGGCGCCTCGGAGTCGCAAAGCCCTGTGAAATCGCTGGTTACGACACGGGGGTCAAGGGAAGCGGAGAGGGGGGGATTCGAACCCCCGATCGGGCGAACCCGATACCGGTTTTCGAGACCGGCGCATTCAGCCGCTCTGCCACCTCTCCGAGCAGCCCGTCGGCGGGCCGCGGCTTCCGTCCGCACAGCGGGGCGAACTTTAGGCGGCGCCCCGGGCCCGGCGCCCGCCCCCGAAACGGCCGGCCCAGGCTCGCGGGCGCACGCTACGCCAGCGCCCTCGCCGCCGCCTCAAGGATCTCCTCCGGCTCGCTCATCCGCCCGGGCCCGACCTCGCGGCAGGCCTGCCAGCCATCGCCGGGGCCGACGAGCCGGAAGCCATCGTCGCGCAGCGTCTGCACGTTGCGCTGCGTCGACGGCTGCTTCCACATCTGGCTGTTCATCGCCGGCGCCAGGATCACCGGCGTCTGCGCCCGGTCGACGGCGCTGAGGATCAGTGACACCGCGTCATCGGTCCGCCCGTGGGCCAGCTTGGCCAGCATGTTCATCGAACACGGCGCCACGATGGCGACATCCAGCCCGCGCGCCAGCGCGATGTGCTGCGGATCGCTCGCCTCGATGTGCTCCCACTGACTGGTGTACACCGGCCGGCCCGACAGCGCCTGGAACGTCAGCGGGCCGACGAATCGCGCTGCCGAGTCCGTCATCGCGACCGTCACATCAGCGCCAGCCTGCGCCATGCGGCTGACCAGTTGCGCTGTCTTGTACGCCGCGATCCCGCCGGTCACCCCGACCAGCGCCCGCCGCCCGTTCAGCGCGGATTGTCCGGATCCGGCCGCCATCGATCAGTCAGAGCAGGGCGTCTTCCTCGCTCGCGGCCGGCGGGAGCTGCTCGGGATCGATGAACTTGAGGGTGATCTTCTCCTGGGTGATCTCCTCGATGGCGATCTCCAGATCGCTGCGGCCGTGTCGCTCCACCAGCGGCCGGGCGCCATCCATGAGTTCGACCAGTCGGCGCTGCACCAGCGTGCAGAGCTTGAAGCGGCCGCCGACCTTCCAGGTCGTTTCGTCACTCTTGAGGGCTTCGATCATCAGGATCCTCGGTTGGCGAGCGGCGCCGTCGCCCGGACATGGGCGCATCAATCCTGCAACCGCCTGCGGAGTTCGGGGGTACAATAGGTGGGAACCCGCACCGGGGTCTACCGGCCCCGGCGGGACCCGAAGTTTGTCCAACCTCGCCGCTTCGACCCGATTCTGAAGGCGTCCGGGCGAGCGTGGGACCAGACCAGGACCGAGCGCTTCGGCCTCCCGCCGCCCGGCGGGCGGCGTTGTGGCGCAGCGCGGCCGGGAGAGACAGATGACCAGCTGGCGCCCGGGAGATCGGGTGATCCACACTGGGAAGCCCGAGTGGGGTGTCGGGGCGGTGGAGAGCGCCGCCGCGGCTGTTGAGAACGGTTCTCCCTGCCAGCGCCTCAGGGTGCGATTCGCCCGGGCCGGGACCAAGATCCTCTCGACCGCCTATGCCACGCTCGCAGCAGCCCAGGAGAACGCAGCCCGGGAATCGGCGCCCTATCAGGCTCGATCCCCCCGCGACGAGGAGACGCCCGATATGAACGCCAAGGAGCAGGCCGGATCGTGGCTGGCGGCCCTGGAGGCCAAGCCCATCACCGAGCAGCTCATCGAGGTGCCCGAGCCGGCCCGCGACCCCTTCCTGCCGCTGACCCAGCGTCTCAAGAACGCACTCGACCTGTATCGGTTCCGGGCCGAGGGGGCCAGCCTGCTGGACTGGGCGGCCATGCAGACCCAGCTCAAGGACCCGCTGTCGGCCATGAGCCGCCACGAGCTGGAGGAGTACTTCCGGCGATTCCGGCACGCTCTGGACCAGCACACGGCCGATCTGGCCGCGGAGCTGAAGCGTCAGAACCCGGCCGCCCTTGATCGCCTCCTCGCCGCGGCCCCTGAGGAGGGGCAACGCGCGTTGCGCCGAAACCTCGCCCGGCGTTGACCTGCCGCAACATCCCGCGCACCCGGCCCGGCCCCGGCGCCCCCATGCCGACGCCCTGAGCTGTCGCCAGCCCCACCCACCGCCCCTGCGCCCCGATTTTCTCGGACGGCGCCAGTTCTAGCGCCGCCCTGGCGCCATCCGGCCCCGGCCTTGCCATGAGAACGGCGAGACCGACAGCCACGCGGCGCCGGAGCAGGCGCCCCGACAACCAAAGACACGACAGGAGCGCCGGATGAACGAGCAGGACTTTCAGAGCAAGCTGGGAGAGCTACTGACCAGGATCAACGACCTGCCCGAGCCGGAGCGAGTCCGGCTCGAGCGGCTGGCCGAGGAGACGCGCGACCGCCACGAGCGCATGAAGACGGCGGTCGGGGAACTGCAGGAGTCGCTGGACTACCTGCGCCTCAGCGTCAAGTACCTTGTCTTCGACCTGGAGGCGACCCGGCGCGAGAACAAGTACCTCCGCTCCCTGATCCAGGGCGCCACCGAGGATCACGAACAGGGCGAGTAGCGCCCACGGGATGTGCGGATCCCCCACCCATGCAGACCCGGGCTCCGAATCGAGCCCGGGTTTGTTGTGCGCGCATGGGCGTCGCGCCCCCGGCAGGCCCGGCAGGGCGCAGGGCACAGTCAAACGTCAACGCGGACCGGGCGCCATGCCGCACTCCGGGCAGGGGCCATCGAGGCCGGCGAGGTCGTAGGCGCAGCGCGGGCAGGCGTGCGCGCCGGGTTTGCGCGAGTTCCGCAGGAGCCAGACGGCCGCGGGGGTGAGCAGCGCAAGGGGCATCCACATGGGGAGCGTGATGGTCAGCAGGCCCCCGCCGTGGTGGAAGCGCGGCACGAACGTGAGCGAACGCGGCCGGCGCTGGAAGAAGCACGACCATGCGCCGGGGCCGGGCTGCAACCGCTCGCTGATCGCGTTGAACGTGATGGCGCCGCCGCTGATGATGATGACGCGCGTGGGGTTGAACTGGCCGACGGAGAGACCGAAGCGCAGCGACAGGGGCATCGCAACGGCGATGACCACGCAGGCGCCAAGAGCGGGGCCCCGAACCCAGCGTCGCCAGGAGCGCGGCCAGGGCCGGGATTTGATCCGGCTGGGCATCCGGAACTTTGTTCAGGTCGGGCGAGGGTGTCGTTGCAGGCGTCGGGCAAAGACACATCGCCGGAAGACCGATCCCACGGGCGCTGCCACGGCGGGTCGCCCGGTTTGTTCTGGTGGCCCGGGGCGGCTAGGCTTGCCCGCCGCGGGTTGTGGGCGGCGCCCCGGAGCGGTGTCCGAGTGGCTGAAGGAGGCGGATTGCTAATCCGTTGTACGGGTTACGGCCTGTACCGAGGGTTCGAATCCCTCCCGCTCCGCTTGAAGGGCCGGCGGCTTGCCGGCCTTTTTCATGCGCTGACCGTCTTCACGCGATGGTGGCCGGCAGACGCCCCAGCCACTTCGCCCAGATCGACAGGGCCAGGAGCATGTAGAGCCGCTGGCTGTGGTCGCGGCCCTTCCAGGGCCAGAGGGACGCGGCGCCGGCGTGATCATGCTCGCGCAGCATCCGGCGGACGTAGCCCATATCGATCATCGCGCTGACGCCGAGGGCATCCGGGCCGAACGGCTCCGGGCCCTCGAGATGGTCGCAAAGCAGTTGGCGCATGGCGCCGTAGTCGGTGCGAAACCACTCGCCGATGGGGATGGCGAAGCCCTGCTTGGGGCGGTCGACGATGGCGGCGGGCAGGTACTTGCGGGCGACAGCGCGGAGCAGGCCCTTGCGCTGGCCGCGGGGCATGAGGGCATCGACGGCCGCGTCGAAGGCAAGCCCGGCGACCGGCGGCGCCAGCAGCGGGGCCCGCACCTCCAGCGCCACGGACATCGACGCCGTATCGGTCTTCCTCAGCAGGTCTTCGGGCAGATAGAAGATGCGATCGAAGCGCAGCGCCAGCATGCCATCGGTGTCGTGGCGCGTCATGCCCCCGTGATGCACGAGCGACCGCTCTTCTGAGCCCGGCGGTCGCAGGAAGAGCCGCCGATCGTGCGGCGGCTCGAAGATCGCGACGAGTTCCCTGTACCCGTCATGGGCCGCGGCATTGAGGAGCCGCGAGAGTTGCGTCACGCGCGACCGGCGGACAGCCCCGGCCGGCGCAAGCGTGGCCAGACCCTTGCGCACGGGGCGCGGCAGGCGGCTCAGGGCGTTGAGCACGAGGATGGCCCGATGCCGGTCGTACCCCAGGAACAGTTCATCGCCGCCGTCACCGGCGAGGGCGACCGAGACCGCGCTGCGGGCTGCGCGGCTGACCCACATCGTCGGCAGCAGAGAACTGTCTCCGAAGGGCAGGCCAAGCTGCTCGATCACCGCGACCATGTCCTCCGCAGGCCGAGGAGCGCAATCGAGCACCTCGTGACGCACGCCCAGGCGCCCGGCGATCTGCCGCGCTGTTTCCGACTCGTCGATCGCCGCCTGCGGCATCCGCACCGTGAAGGCCGTGACATCCGACCGCACCTCGGAGATGTACTTCGCGATCAGCGAAGAATCGACACCGCCGCTGAGGAAGCACCCGACCCCCACATCTGCGTCCAGCCGGGAGTGGACCGCCTTGCGCAGCGCGCCATCCACATCGTCGATCGTCGGGCTCAGGTTGCCTCTGGCGAATGCCGCGGCCGCCCAGTCGCGCTCTCCAACATGGCGCGCATCATCATCAGACACCTCGCGCTGCGGAAACTGCCGCCAGTCTCCGACGATGAGCGAGCCGACATCCGGGAAGATCTGATCCTGGCTCCAACCGAACTTGATCCAGCCGCGCAGTGACTCGGTCAGAAGCTCCGGCCCCCCACCCATGAGCGAGCGCAGGCGGATCAGGCCGCTGGCCGCGCTCGAGAATGCGAAGAGGGCGCCCTCAGGCACGTCGCCCAGCGTGTACAGCGGCTTCTCGCCGAACCCGTCGCGCACGAGAGTGAGCGCGCCCGATGCGCTGTCCCAGATGGCCGCGGCGAACATGCCATCGAGCCGCCGGAACAGCGCCGGACCCCACGCTCGCCATCCGTGCAGCCACACTTCCGTATCCGCGTGATCGCTGGCGAACACGTGGCCCTCGGCCTCAAGTTCCCGTCGAAGCTCGCGGTGGTTGTAGATGCAGCCGTTGAAGACGACGGCGACGGCGGCGCCATCGGCGCGGCAGGCGCAGGCGGGGCAATCGTGCGCGCGCGCCGGGGCGTAATCTGATGGTCCGGCCGGTGGCGGGGCGTCCGGGAGGCGGGGGCCGAACATGAGCGGATGTCGCGCATCGCTGAACCCCCCACGGAGTGGGGGGCTACCCAGAACCATCGGCTGGGCGCCGCCGGCATGATCGATGACGCTGAGGCGCCGGTGCACGAGCGCGACATCGACGGTTGCGCCGTCGGCGCGGAGCGCCCGCTGGCGGAACCGCCCCTGGCCGTCCGGGCCACGGTGGCGCACACACGCGTCGAGCACATCCAGCCACGGCTCCGGGATGGCCGCCTCCGGCGGGGCGATCGCGCTGCCCGGCGCATGCACACGCACAATGCCTGCGATCCCGCACACGGGCCGAGTGTACCGGCTGGGCGCCATCGGCGATTGCCTGTTCTCGCTTCGGCTCGATTGCCGACAATTGCCCCGATGGCTGTCGCAGCTCCAGATCGGGCCGCCGGCCCGGGCGAGTTCGTGCTGCTCCCGGAGGGGCTGTCGCGCCCGCGCCAGCTCTTTTTCGACTTCATCCGGGTCGAGTGCGGGCTCAGCCGCAACACGCTCGACGCCTACCGGCGCGATCTGGATGACCTGCTGGTCGCCCTGGCGCGCGCCGGGGTGACCGAGCCGTCGGGCATCACGCCCCGCCTGCTGGCCGAGCACCTGGCGAGCCTCAAGACCGAACGGGGCCTGATCGCGACCAGCATCATCCGGCATCTGGCGACGACGCGCATCTTCTGCCGCTGGCTGACCTCACGCGGCATGCTGGAGTCAAACCCGGCCGAGCCGCTGGAGCGGCCGATGCGCTGGCAGAAGCTGCCGGGCGTGCTCTCGCCTAGGCAGATGCGGGACCTGCTCGGGGCGCCACGCCCGCCCGAGACCGGCCCGGACAACCGGCTCTGGCTGCGCGACCGGGCCATGCTGGAACTGATGTACGCCTGCGGCCTGCGGGCCAGCGAGGTGTGCGGGCTGGGCGCAGGCGACCTGAGCGACACGCTGCGGACGCTGCGCGTGATGGGCAAGGGCCAGCGCGAGCGGCTCGTGCCGGTGGGTGAACCGGCGATGGCGGCGGTGGAGGCCTATCGCCCGGTGCGGGCGGAGCTGCTGCGCCCGGACGGGCGCGACAAGGGACGGCTGCTGCTGTCGCGGACGGGCCGGCCGCTGGACCGCGTGGCGGTCTGGCAGATCGTGCGGCGCTGGGCGCTGGCCGCCGGCATCCGGGACGCCCATCCTCACCAGCTTCGCCACAGCTTCGCGACGCACCTGCTCAGCGGCGGCGCGGACCTGCGGGTGGTGCAGGAACTGCTCGGCCACGCGGACATCAGCACGACGCAGATCTACACGCACGTGGACCAGCGGCGGCTCAAGAGCATCCACGCGCGCTATCACCCGCGGGCCTGATACCATCCGCACAAAATTTTCGGGCGCTGGCTGGCGCTTGTTCGGATCCGTGCCAGACTGAAGCAACTGGCAGGAGGCCGAGCATGAATGTCATGGAACGACAGGCGGGTGACCGGGCGCGTCTGGTCGGGTTG
>JBICIE010000216.1:0-13214 GCA_043101635.1 Phycisphaerales bacterium JB039
ATTGTCCCGGTTGCCCAACAGATCCTTCGGGTTGCGCAACCGGAAGACCCTGCGCAAGGTCCCGAAACCCGCGCTGGCCTACTCGGACCCTCTTCCTTCATCCTTCATCGGTCCGCCCGCTGCATCCCGCTCCGCCAGAGCCCGCACAGCGCGATCGCCAGGGCGTCCGCCACATCCGGCGGCGAGGGCGCCTCGGCCAGCCCGAAGCGCATCTGGATGGCCCGCTGCATCTGCTCCTTGGAGGCGTGGCCGCTGCCGGTCAGCGACTTCTTCACGGCCGTCGGCTTGAACTCGGCCACCGGCAGGCCCGCGCGGCGGACCGCCAGCAGGATGACGCCGCGCCCGTGGGCCATGATCACCGCGGTCTGCGGACGCTTGTAGTGGCTGAACAGCTCCTCGATGCAGACCAGATCGGGGCGCGTGCGCGCCAGCAGGGCGCCGAGGTCGCGGTCGAGTTCGACCAGCCGGTCGGCCACGGTGGCGCCGGGCGCTGCCAGCCGGATGATGCCGGCTTCAACGAGCCGGGCCTCGCAGGCGAAGGCCTCGGGGGCCTCGGCCTCGATGCAGCCGTAGCCGGTGATGCGCAGGCCGGGATCGATGCCAAGCACCCGCACCGGATCTCCTCAGCCGCCCGCCTGCGACCCGCCGCCGGCGGCCTGCGACCAGTTGCGCAGCCAGTGGATAATGGTGCGGGCGAGGATGTCGGTTTCCAGGTTGACGCGGTCGCCGGGCTTCAGGGCGCCGAGCGTGGTGCGCTCCAGGGTTTCGGGGATGAGGGCGACATCGAAGGTCTGCTTGTTGCAGGCGGCGACCGTCAGCGAGACGCCCTCCACCGCGATCGAGCCCTTGGGCGTGACCAGTTCCATGACCGCCGCGGGCGCGGCGATGCGCACCCGCCACTCGCCGGTGGTCTCGACGGCCACCACCTCGCCGACCCCGTCGATGTGCCCCTGCACGTTGTGCCCGCCCATGGCGTCGCTGGCGCGCAGGGCCGGCTCCAGATTGACCTTGTCGCCGGGGCCGCGGGCGCCCAGCGTGGTGCGGGCGAGGGTCTCGGGGATGACATCGAAGGCCAGGGCGCTGCCGGCCGCCTCGACCACCGTCAGGCAGCAGCCGGCCACCGCGATCGAGTCGCCCGGCGCGGCCTGGTGGTCCCAGGCGGTGGCGAGGCGGAGGCGGCGGCCGGCGGATGTCGGCTCGATGGCCTCGATGGCGCCGACGCTCTGGACCAGTCCTGTGAACAATGCGGATCCTCCCCATGCGGCCCGCGAACATCGGCAGGCGGGCCCGGCCGCGGGCCGCTTGACCGCTGTGCGCCCCGGCAGGATACTCTCACGCCCGGCGCCAGCCGGCTGTCGTGCTCGAATTTGGACTCCCGCGAACCCTGGCCCGGAGGCGTTGCCGGATGACCGATCCTCTCAAGCTCCCCGCCACCCTGCCGCTGCGTTTGCGCTGGCCGGTCCGCTCGCTGCTGGCGCTGGGGCTCGCCGCGGTCTGCAGCTGCGCTGGCGGCCCCGAGACGACGCTGCGGGCCCCCGTGCCGGGGGAGCGGCAGGATGCGTCGATGACCGTCACCAGCGACGAGATCCGCAAGCTGGGCTTCCAGCGCGACTGGCGCGGCTACCCGGCGATCGGGCGCGGCCAGACGGTGCGGTTCCTCGATCTGTGGGATGATCTCGTGCTGGTGCACGGCACCGGCAGCAACCTGACGGCGCTGGAGCCGCGCAGCGGCGAGCGGCGCTGGTCGCGCGGACTGGCCAACCCGCTGACGCGCTTCCTGGGCAACGTGCGCGATGGCAACATCATCTACAGCTCGACGGAGGGCGAGATCTTCGTGGTCGACGCCGACACCGGGAACTTCCTGGACCGCCTCGACAACGCCCAGATCGTCAACACCCGTCCGCTGCGGGTCGGCGGGATGCTGATCTACGGGACGGCCTCGACCGCCTCCAACATGCCCGGCGCCGCCCGCGCCGAGGTGGTGGCCTTCCTGCCGACGGCCGGGATCCGGAGCGTCGACGGCGTGAAGATGTGGGGCATGCTCACCGATGGCCCCGTCGACAAGGCGCCGATCCTCGTCGAGGGTCTGGTGTGCGCTGCGACGGTCAACGGCGAGGTCCTGTTCATCGAGCCGTCGACCGGCTCGCTGGTGGGCCGGTCGCGGATGTACGATGGCCCGGGCAGCGATCCGGTGACCGGCGAAGGGCTGGTGTTCATGGCCAGCCGCGATCAGTCGGTGTACGCCTTCAGCCCGTCGGGCGGGCGCCCGATCTGGCGGTTCCGCACCGAGGATCCGCTGACGACGCAGCCGACGTACCACGCCGGCGCCGTGTACATCGACATCCCCA
Source organism: Phycisphaerales bacterium JB039 (assembly GCA_043101635.1). Classification (GTDB taxonomy): domain Bacteria; phylum Planctomycetota; class Phycisphaerae; order Phycisphaerales; family UBA1924; genus CAYMJK01. The sequence continues at coordinate 2,349 of JBICIE010000216.1, forward strand.
GCGAGGGGCTGGTCGCTCTCGGCGCCGCCACCGGCGAGCGGATCTGGGACGCCCCCAGCGCCGCCCACGGCACGGTGATCGGGATCCGCGACGGGCTGCTGATCGTGCTGGACGGGCGGGTCCTGATCGCGGTGGATCCGCGCAGCGGCGATGTCGTCCACCAGGTCGATGTCCCGGGGCTGATCATCGCCAGGATGGACCAGTTCGTCGACGGCAATCTCTATGTCGCCAGCGACCTCGGCCTGATCGCCAAGCTGGCGCCGGCGCAGTAAGCTCCGGAGGAGGCGTCCATGGCCGATCTCGTCCGGGTGCGTCGGGCCATCATCTCGGTCAGCGACAAGACCGACCTGGTCCCGCTGGCCCGGGCCCTGGTCGCCCGCGGTGTCGAGATCATCTCGACCGGCGGCACCGCGCGGGCCCTGACGGACGCCGGCCTGGATGTGACGCCGATCGACAGCGTCACCGGCTTCCCCGAGATCATGGATGGCCGCGTCAAGACGCTGCACCCCGCCGTGCACGGCGGCCTACTGGCCGTGCTGGACAAGCCCGAGCACATCGAGGCGATGGGCGCCCACGGCATCGAGCCGATCGACATGGTCTGCATCAACCTGTATCCCTTCGAGCGGACCATCGGGCGCGGCGACATCGAACAGGCCGAGGCCATCGAGCAGATCGATATCGGCGGGCCCTCGATGATCCGCTCGGCGGCCAAGAACTTCGCCCGCGTGACCGTGGTCACCGACCCGCGCCAGTACGACCGCGTCGTCAGCGAACTCGATGAGCACGACGGGGCCACGTCGCTGGCGCTGCGGGCCGACCTGGCGGGCGCCGCCTTCAGCCGCACCAGCGAGTACGACGCGGCCATCGCCAGCTATCTGACGCGCCGGGCCCCGCGGGCCTTCCCGCCGGTGCTGCAGATCCGCTACACCAAGGTCGACGACCTGCGCTACGGCGAGAACCCGCACCAGGAGGCGGCGCTGTACCGCGATCCGGCCTCGACCGGCCCCAGTGTCGTCGGGGCCCGGCAGTTGCACGGCCGCCAGCTCAGCTACAACAACATCGCCGACGCCGCCGCCGCGCTCGAACTGGTCAAGGCCCTGAAGCGTCTGGCGCCGGAGCGGTGCGGCTGCGCGATCGTCAAGCACACCAACCCGTGCGGCGGCGCGCTCGCCGACGACGCCGCGGGCGCGGTCGATCTCGCCTTTGCCGGCGATCCCGTCGCGGCGTTCGGCGGCATCCTCGCCTGCCACGCGGAGATCGATCTGCGGGCCGCCCGGCGTATCGCGCACGATGACGCCTTCCTGGAGGTGGTCATCGCGCCGCGCTTCGCCGAAGATGCGCTGGAACTGCTGCAGGACCGCTGGAAGAACGTCCGACTGCTGGCGACCGGCGACGCCCGGCCCTCGACGGCCCGCAAGCTCGAGTACCGCTCGATTGCCGGCGGGATGCTGGTCCAGGACCGCGACATCCGCACCCCCGAGAGCCGGGCCTGGACGCTCGCGGCCGGCCCGGCGCCGGATGAGGCCACCCTGCAGGCCGCGGCGGCCCTGATGATCCTGTGCCGCGGGCTGACCCGCAACGCGGTGATCGTGGGGGGGCGCGAGGGCGCTGGCGTGCGCCTGTTCGGCGCCGGCGCCGGCCAGATGGACCGGGTCACGGCCTGCCGCCTGGCCGTGGACAAGGCCGGTCCGCTGGCGGCCGGCGCCATCGCGTGCAGCGACGGGTTCTTCCCCTTCCCCGACGGCCCCCAGATCCTGCTGGAGGCCGGCGTGCGGGTGATCGTCCAGCCGGGTGGATCCAAGCGCGACGGCGAGACCGTGGAACTGTGCAACGCCCGCGGCGCCACGCTGCTGATGACCGGTGTGCGTCACTTCCGGCACTGACGAGAGCCGGGCGCCGGGCGCCCAAAAGCGAGAATTTTGTCTTTTTTCGGTCGCTGGGAGCAGGTTGCCCTTGACCTCAAGGGCGGTGTAGGCTCTCTTGATGCAAGGCGCAGGCAGAGCGCGCTGCGCCGGGGAGGCCACGATGAAATCTGTTATTGCGCTGTTCGCATGCGCCGGACTCGCCATCGGGGCGGCCGGCGCCACCGATGCTGCGCCCCAGCCGGGGGCGAGCGTTCATCCCGACACGCTGCGCGTGATCGAGCAACTCGGGGGCGAGGCGAAGGTGTGGGTCATGTTCTCGGACAAGGGGCTGGCCCCGGCGGAACTTCCGGGCGCCATCGCCTCGGTCGCCGCGGCGTACAACCCGCGCGCCATCGAGCGCCGCCGCCTGCGCGGGACCGGCCCGCTGTTCGACGAGTCCGACCTGCCCGTGGCGCAGCGATATGTCGATGCGGTTCGCGGCCTCGGCGCCGATGTGCGCATCGAGAGCCGCTGGCTCAACGCCATCAGCGCGACCATGACCGCCGATCAGGCTCGGGCAATCGCGCAGCTTCCGTTCGTGCGCGAGCTTCGCCCCGTGAACCGGGGCGTGCTGCCGGATGTCGAGATCGGCCCGGCGCCGGGCTTCGGCGACGGGCCCTACGGCCTGGCGGAGGAGCAACTCACGCAGATCAATCTCATCGCCCTGCACGACATGGGTTACCAGGGAGAGGGGATCATCGTCGGGGTGCTGGACACCGGCTTCCGCGTCACGCACGACGCCTTCAACGGCGCCAAGCCGCTGACCGTGCTCGACCAGTGGGACTTCGTGGGCGATGACCCGGTTGTCGATACCGAACCGGGCGATCCCTCCGGCGCCCACAGCCACGGCACCCTGATCCTCGGGACGCTGGCGGCGTACGCGCCCGGCGACTACATCGGCAGCGCCACGGATGCCGAGTTCATTCTCTGCCGCACCGAGGACATCGGCGGCGAGTACCCGCAGGAGGAGGACTTCTACGTCGCCGGGCTGGAGTTCATCGAGGCGGGAGGCGGCGACGTCGCCACCAGTTCGCTGGGCTACATCGACTGGTACACGCAGGCGGACCTCGATGGCAAGACGGCGGTGACCACGATCGGCGTGAACAAGGCCACCGCCAAGGGCATGGTCTGCTGCACGGCGGCCGGCAACGAGGGTCATGACAGTGACCCAAAGACGAGCCACCTGCTGGCTCCGGCCGACGCTCTGCAGGTCTTCGCGGCCGGGGCGGTCCGCTCCAGCGGGGAGATCAGCGGCTTCAGTTCCGACGGACCCAGCGCCGACGGGCGCATCAAGCCGGAAGTGCTGGCCCGCGGCAGCAGCACAGCAACCATCGATCCGTACAGTTCGACCGGATACGACACGGCCAGCGGCACCTCCCTGTCGACGCCCCTGGTCGCCGGCGCCATGATCTGCCTGGTCCAGGCCCGGCCGACGGCCACGGTGGATGAGCTGCGCGACGCGGTCTTTACCACGGCGAGCGAGTGGGTCGCGACCGGGTCCTTCGACCCCGAGTACGTGCGCGGCTACGGCATCATCGACGCGGCCGGCGCGGCAGCGGCGCTGGACACCTGCTACCCCGACTGCAACGGCGACGGCATCCTGGACCTGTTCGACTTCCTGTGCTTCCAGAACCAGTTCGGGGCCGGCGAGCCGGAGGCCGACTGCAACGGCGACGGCATCCTGGACCTGTTCGACTTCCTGTGCTTCCAGAACGAATTCGCGGCAGGCTGCCCGTAACTGCCCGTAACCGGGGGCCGAGCAGGGGCGGTTTAAAAAAACCCGTGCGCCAGCCGGTGTCGGCTGGCGCTTTGCTTTGGCGCCGCCGCGAGAAAGGGGAAATGGCGAGGGGGAGACTTGAACTCCCGACCTGCGGGTTATGAATCCGCCGCTCTAGCCAGCTGAGCTACCTCGCCGCTGGGCGGGAATGGTAGCGAGCGTCGGGAGTGCGGCAAGACGCAGGGCCTACGGCGCCGGCGCGATCGGCTCGATCTCGAGCGTCACGACCGCGTAGCCGCGGTCCTCGAAATGCTCGACCACGATCTCGACTTCGCGCGCCTGATCGAGGCGCAGGACGCCGGTGTTGGTGACCGGGGCGTGGCGCGTCCAGTTCTCGACGATGGTCGCGCCATCGACCATGACGCGGACGCCGTCGTCGCTCTCGGTCGTCAGCCGCCAGGCGCCGGCGGCCAGCGGCAGCCGGGTGCGGGCGATGAGCCCGAACCGGTCACTCTCGAAGCCGGCCTCCTTGAGCGCCGGCGCCCCGATCGAGCCGGGCCCGGCCCCCGCGAAGCGCAGATCGAGCACCGGCACATCGATGGTCACGGCTCCGGGCCCGACGGCCCGGGCTCGCCAGCCGTCGAGATCCTGCACCGGGTCGGTCAGCTCGCCATCCGGGCCGCTCCATCGGAAAAAGGTCGTGCGCCAGGTCGTGCGCAGGAACGCGCCGGCGCACTGGCGCCGCTGGTCGCCGACGATGAACCCGTAGCGGAAGGGGAGGTAACCGCGCGCTCCCTCGATCCGGCGCACCGTCAGCAGGGCCCGGCCATCGGCGACCTCGAGTTCGGCCGTGGTCGTCGCCGTGGCGCCTTCGGCGAGCACGGGCTCGACGCCCTCGGGCTCGGCGCCGAGCAGCTCGAACACTTGCTCGGCGTCCCCCGGCCGGCCCCGGCCGTGGCGCACGATCGGCCCCGCGTGGTCCCATGGGAAGCTGTCGCCCATGACGATGCGATCGCGCCCGGCCAGCTCAGCGCGGGCGCCGACGGGCGTCCGCTCGCCTGGCGCCGCATGCTCAGGCGGTTCGAACGCCTCGGCGGTGACCTCGATCTCCTCGGGCTCGGCCCCGGGGGAGGCGTCGACGCCGGCGCCGACATCCTCGATGGTGTTGCGACCCACGGCCGTGCGCTGGGCCCCGCGCACCTGCAGCATGATGGCGTCGCCGGTGAAAGTGTTGCGGATGACCTGATTGGCGACGGCGCCGACATCGTTGGCCCTGGCCCACGGCAGGTTCCTGGCGGCCTCGTCATCCTCGGCCCACAGGTGCACGCCGCAGCGGTTGTCGGTGAAGACGTTGTCGCGGATGACGTTGTAGGCGCCGTGGGCGATGTTCACGCCGCCGCGCTCCAGGCCGTTGCCACGCTGGCCGTTGCGGATGAACTCGTTGCCGGCGATCAGCGTGTACTGCGACCACGACGCCCACACGCCGCTGGCGGCGCACTCGACGAAGCGGTTGGCGATGATCCGGTTGTTGAAGCTGTAGGCCAGGTCGATTCCGCGCATGGCGGCAAAGGAGAAGTCATTGCCGATGATCAGGTTGTCGTTGCACCCGAGGCCGGTGTAGCTGAACATCTCCTCCGGCGGCGGAGTCTGTCCGGTCGCCTCGCTGCCGCCGTAGATCCAGAGGCCGCGCCCGCCGTGGGTGGCGGAATTGCCGGCAATGACGTTGTCCGAACACTGCTCGAACATGATCATCCCCGCGGCGCCCTGCCCGTCGAGATACACGCCCTCGGCGTACCCGCGCACGCAGAAGTCGAAGGCGTTGCGCGAGATGGTCGAGCCGGTGGTACGCCACATGGCCAGGCCCCAGCCGGAGAGGAACGAGAAGTCGTTGTCGTAGACCTGTGCGCCGGCGCAGCGGTCGAGGATGATCCCGTTCTGCCGGCGCCGGGCGAAGCTCTCGCGGATGGTGACGCCGCCGGATCGCTCGACGCAGATCCCGGCGCCGTAGCGCCGGCGCCACTGCTGGCCGTCGTTGGCGTGGGGCTCGACCTGATCGGCGCGGACGCTGCGCTCGGGCGTGGAGCGCAGGCGATCGGCGTAGCCACCGGAGACATCAGCCCCCTCGATGACCAGCCCGTCGGCCTCCGTGGCCCAGATGCCGATCTTGTAGCGGTGCACGTGGGCCCCGCGCAGCGTGACGTTGCGCCGCCCTTCGATGCGAATGCCGACGCCCTCGATCGTGTGCCACGGCGTGCCGGCCTCCGACTGGATCAGCTCGGCCTTGCCCTCGACGAACTCGACGGTAACGCCATCGGCCTCGATCTTGATGACGCCATCGCCTGCGGCGTCGACGATCCGCGCCCCTTCGGGAATCTCGATGCGGCAGGAACGATCGATCACCGTGTCGTCGGCGGTGACGGTGATGAGGGGAAGCTCATCCTGCGCCTGCGCGCCTGCGCCAGCCCACAGCACGGCCAGTGCGAGATGGGCGCAGCGCTTCATCGACAACATCGTATCTGTCTCACCGGAGGGCGCGAGCCGGTTTCACTCCGTCGCCGGCCCCGAGCGTGGCTGCTCGGCGTGGGCCGATTCCTGCGCGACCGTCGGGGCCGAGGGCGAAGCCAACCTGGCCTTCTCGCCGCTCTCGAGCTTGCCGCCGGACTTGGACGACTCTTCCTCGATCTCTTCGCTGATGCCCTTGACGCCCTTCTTGAACTCCACGATGGCGCGCCCGACGTTGCGCCCCACCTCGGGCAGCCGGCGCCCGAACAGGAGCAGGCCGATGACCACGAGGGCCACCCACTCCCAGTGACCGGGGAATCCGAACCCAAGGGTGTGCATGCTCGCTCCTGCTGTGGCGGGTCGCCCCCGATTCGTCCGGGAGCATGATCAGGGGGGATTCAATGGGCAGGGCCCGCCTGAGTCAATCCGGCACGGTCCGCAGCACCGCCCGGACCGGGCTGCCATCAAAGCCGACCAGCCGCAGCGGGAGGGCGATGAGTTCGTACACGCCGTCAGGGACTTCACCGAGCGTCAGGCCCTCCAGAATCGTCACGTCGCCCGCGTGGCAGGCCGCGTGGGCCGGCAGATCCCTGGAATCGGCGGGGTCCACGCTCGGCGTATCAACGCCGATCAGTCGGACGCCGCACCGGGCCAGCTCCGCGATCAGCGCCGGCTCCAGGCCGGCAAAATCGCCGGTCCAGCGATTCGGATCCGGGTGCGACCCGGTCCGGATCAGCAGGCGGGCGTGGGAGACCGTTTCAGGCGGCGCCGACAGGTCCGCCGCGCCAATGCGCCCCCCCGGCGATGCGCCTGCGGAGACGACCTGGCAGAGGCCGACGAAGCGTTCCAGCGGCCATTGATCAACACCCCGCCCACCTGCGGCGTAATGGTTCTCGCCATCGACGTGGGCGCCGAGATGCACGGTCGAGCGGAGCGTCGAGAGGGTGATATTGTCGCCCCGGGCGGTGTCCAGGAGCACTTCCCGCGATGGCGGGGTGTCGCCAGGAAAGACTCTCAGGTGTTCGGTGATGGGCGGCGAGATGTCGATGAGCATCGCGCCGGAGGGTACTCCGGCGTCCGTCCGGCCCGCCTCGCGGGTGGCGGGCGCCTTGCCTCAGGCCCGGCGGGCGGTACCATTGCACCCGTCCCAGCGTCCCCGGAGCCCCGCAATGCCCGCCAAGTGCCATTTCACCGGCAAGAAGACCACCTTCGGCAAGACCCGGACCTATCGCGGTCAGAAGGTCAAGAAGGGTGGCTTCGGCCTCAAGCCCACCGGCATCACCCGCCGGACCTTCAAGCCGAACCTCCAGAAGGTGAGCGCCATGATCGATGGCCGATCGCAGAAGGTGCGCGTGAGCGTCAAGGCGATCCGGTCCGGACTCGTGGTCAAGCCGCTGAAGCGGAAGTACGCCTACACGGCTCAGCAGAAGGCCGGCTGAGGCCGGCTGGCAACCCGATCTCCCGAGGGCCCCGATCGTGCGTCGGGGCCTCTGCTTTTGCAGGCCGCGCGCGGATACGATTCACGCTCTGGCGCAGCCATGAAGTGCGACCGCTGCAATAACGAGGCGACCATCCACGAGGTGGTGATCCACAAGGGTCGCAAGGTCGAGCGCCGGCTCTGTGAGCAGTGTGCGGCGGAGCTGGGGCTGGAGCCGGCCCAGGGCGCGCCGATCCAGGAACTGCTGCAGAAGTACGTGCTGGCCTCCACGCCCCCCCCGACGCCGCTGGTCCGCGCCGAGCGCGGGCTGGTCTGCCCCGAGTGCCACACCAGCTACGGCCAGTTCCGCTCGGCGGGGCTGCTGGGATGCCCGGCCTGCTACGCGGCGTTCGAAGCCAAGCTCGGGCCGGTGCTCGAGCGGGCCCACGAGGGGTGCGCCCATCACACCGGCAAGGTGCCGCGGCGCGCGCTGGCGCAGCTGCGCTCCGCCGGCGACGAGCGCAAGCTCGAGTTGATCCTCGGCGACGCCGAGGAGCGAGCCCGGCAGATCCGCCAGCTGCGCGACCAGCTCGAGCACGCCGTGCGCGCTGAGCAGTACGAACGGGCCGCGGCAATCCGCGACGACCTGCGCCGGCTGACCGAAGGCGCCCCGCCGGACCGCGGGCCGATCCTGCCGCGCCCCGGGGAGGCCGAGGCGTGACCGGCGCCAGCGGGGATACCGGCTCGATTCCTCCGCTGGAATCCGCCGGCGGATGGCTGGAAGGCGGCGGCAGCGACAACGACGTCGTGGTGAGTTCGCGCGTGCGGCTGGCCCGCAATCTCGCCGGATATCCGTTCGTGTGGACCGCCTCTGCGGCGGATCGAGGCCGGATCGTCGGGGCCTGCCACGATGTGATCGTCGGCGCCGCGCTGGCGCCGCAACTCATGTGGATCGATCTCGCCCGAGCTGCGGAGCTCGACCGCGCTGTGCTGGTCGAGCGGCGGCTCATCAGCCAGCAGCACGCCCGCGGGCGCCAGGCCGCTGGCCGCGGCGGCGCCGACGAGCCCCGCGCGGTCGCCATCGGCATGCCGCGGGAGCGGTTCAGCGTGATGGTCAACGAAGAGGACCACCTGCGCATCCAGGTGGTGGCGCCGGGCCTGGACCTGGGCTCGGTGGCGTCGCGGGCCAACGAGATCGATGACGCCCTGGAAGACAAGCTCGATTTCGCCTTCTCGCCGCGCTTCGGCTATCTGACGGCCTGCCCGACGAACGTCGGCACCGGCGCGCGCCTGAGCGTGATGCTGCATCTGCCCGCCCTGAAAGCGACCAACGAGGTGGAGAAGGTCAAGCGGGCCGCCGCGGACATGAGCCTGGCCATCCGCGGCGCCTACGGCGAGGGCTCTGAGTCGCTCGGGGACTTCTACCAGATCTCCAACCAGACCACGCTCGGCAAGACCGAGTTGATCCTGCTCAACGAACTGCAGCACGAGATCATCCCGCGCGTGATCGAGTACGAGCGGGCCGCCCGCAAGCGGCTGCTCACCCGCCAGCGGCGCATGCTCGAGGACAAGGTCTTCCGGGCCCTTGGGACGCTGCGATCGGCCCGGCTGATGTCCACCCAGGAGGCCATGCAGCAGCTCAGTTGGCTCCGGCTGGGTGTGGCGCTCGGCCTGATCGAGGATGTCGACATCGCCACCCTGAACCGGCTGACCCTGCTGACCCAGCCGGCCCATCTCCAGCGCGTGGTGGGCTCGCCCCTCAACCAGGACCAGCGGCGCGAGGCCCGGGCGGCGCTGCTTCGGTCGCGCCTGGCGCCGGCGTGATGGGCGCCCCCGCCGCAGCCGGCAAGGCCTTCCGATGGCCCCCCGGGCCCGCCGGCTCCGATCGGTCGCCGGATGTCGGCGGCGCTGTCCCGGCGCCACCGCCGGCCAGGCTCGCCTCCGTCGCCCTCGCCTTCGAGTCGATGTGGCTCGGGCTGGCCGCCGCCCCCATCGCGCAGCTTCGGGCCGAGGGATGGGCTCCGGATGGCCCGCTGGCGTACTGCCCCCGCTGTGCCCAGAACGTCGGGCCATTCGAGGCCGATGGCGACGGCTGTCCGGCCTGCCGCGGCCGGCGTCCGCCCTGGCGCCGGCTGGTTCGCCTGGGGAGCTACGACGACGCCCTGCGCGACGCGATCATGGCCCTGAAGTTCCAGGCGTGGCGCCGGGTCGGGACCGACCTGGGCGCCTTGCTGGGGCGGGCGATCGCCGAGCGGCTCGACGCGGTTGGCGTGGACCGGCGGGAGGTTGCGCTGGCCCCGGCGCCGATGGTGGCCGGGCGCCGGATCGTCCGCGGAATCGACCACACGCTCGTGCTGGCGCGAGCTGCCAGCGGCGCCAGCGGGGCGCCCCTGCAGCGCCTCTTGTACCGGCGCCGACGTCCGGCCCAGACGAGCCTGACGGCGACGGAGCGGGCCCGAGCCCAGGCGGGCGCATTCGGGGGGATGTCGGGAGTCCGGCCGGCGGCGCTGGTGGTCGTGATCGACGATGTGCTGACGACCGGGGCAACGATGCGCAGCGCGTGCGCCGAGGTGGGACACCTGCAGCGGGCGTCCGGCCAGCGGGCCCAGGTCTGGGGCGCGGTGGTCGCGGTGACGGCGGCGCGCGGGCAATCGACATGAGTCTGGGGCTTCCGGGCGGGCCGGGCGCGGAATTCGGTCCGGGACGCTTGACTGGATTTGGAGGGCGCGTACCATCTCCTCTGCCCTCTGCGGCAACCCGCCGGCGCCGGGACGAGACCGTTCCGCCGCCGGCTGCAGCCTGAAAAGTGAACAGTTGGACGCTCACGAGAATGTGAGGCTGCGCACCCGGCGCCACGTCGGGGCCCTTCGCGGGGCAGCGGAGCCTGACCAAAGCGCGCCGGCCGGGTCACAGCGGCCGGTGGTGTCATTCTCGTGTGCATTAGGACAAGCGACCACAATATGTGGTCAGCCCCTTTTTGAATGACACGCCTTACCGCCGGGATTAGCCTCCCGGCGGGCCGGGGTCCAGCGATGGACACCGGTGACCGGCCCCGGACAACCGTCCGGGGTTGAACAGGACAATCTTCTGAAGACGTCCATCACGGTCCTCGGACCGTGTGACAACGGCTTTCAATTGAAGAGTTTGATCCTGGCTCAGATTGAACGCTGGCGGCATGGCTAAAGCATGCAAGTCGAACGAGAACCACCTTCGGGTGGGGACAGTGGCGAAAGGGCGAGGAATACGATCGAACGTGCCCCGAGGTGGGGGATAGCGTCGGGAAACTGGCGGTAATACCCCATGTGCTCTCCGGAGGAAAGGTTTAC
>JBICIE010000217.1:0-4659 GCA_043101635.1 Phycisphaerales bacterium JB039
CTGCCGCCAGAACCCCCGCCAGTAACAGCAAGGCCCGCCTCAGGCGCTGCAAAGGCACGCCGACGCTCACCGCATCCTCATCGCCGAGCATCATGGCGTCGATGGGCCGGGCGAGCGCCGTCGCGAAGCCAGCGCCAAGCACCGTCGCGCCGGCGATCAGACCGATCAGGAGCCAGGATCGTTCATCGCTGATGCTGCCCATCATCCAGCGGGTGAGCACGGCCATCTCGGCGGGCGGCAGGAGATGCAGCACGAACAGCGTCACCGCCCCGAACACCGCCGAGAGCACCACCCCCACCAGGACCAGGCTGAGCGGCTCGACCTGACCGCGCCGGCGGCCGAGTTGGAGGACAAGCACCAGGGCCAGCAGCGCCCCAAGCAGCGCCGCGGGCAGGATAGCGCTTTGGCGCAGGACCGGATTGTCCACCGCGTAGCCGATCCAGATGGCGACAACCACGCCAAGCCCGGCGCCGTTGGCCAAGCCCAGGATGAAGGGCGAAGCCAGGGGGTTGCGCAGAAGGGCCTGCAGCAGCGCCCCGCTGACGCCAAGCCCCGCCCCCACCGCCGCCGCCGAAACGACTCGGCCGAGGCGCAGATCCAGCACGTCCCCCGCCGGCCAGCCGAACCGGACGCCGACGAACAACCGCACGATAAAGGCCGCCGCCAGCGCCAGGATGAGGATCAGCAGGCAAGCGTGGGTTCGCTTCACGGCCCGCCCTCCGTCGGCGCCTGCACCGGGCCGAGTTCCGCCAGCGCCGCCTCGATCTTCGCCGCGACCCGCGTCAGGCTCGTCGAAGGGATGAGCACCTGCGGATCCTGCACGATGACAAGCCGCCCGGTCCGCACCGCGGCCAGGTCGAGTTCCGCCATACGGCCGAATCTCGAGGCGACGGACGTCTCCGCATCATCGTGCACAAGGAGCAAGATCGTCTGCGGGTCGAGGGCGATGATGTCCTCCAGGGTCAGCTCCGGGTAAGCGCCGGTGCGAATCGCGTTGCGCCCGCCCAGGTGGCCCACGACGCCGCCGATGAATGAGCCAGGGCCGAAGGCGCTCGGCGGATCGACGTTCCAAAGGAGGAGCAGTGAACCGGCGTCACGCACCGCCTGGCGCGGTTGCAGCGTCTCCTGGAGATCGCGGGCCAACCTCTCCGTCGCTTCCCGCGCTTGCGCCCGCTGTCTCCGACCCGTCGCATCATCTGCAAAGCTGATTGTCTCGGGAAGCCGTCGTATGACGCGCCCGATGTCGTCGATCGAATCGATGTCGAAGCTCTGCACGTTCCAGCCGTGCTCCGCCGCCAACTGCTGCAGTCGAGGCGGAATGGCCTGCTCGCCGAACTGCAGCAACACATCCGTCGGCTCGAGCGCCAAGAGCACTTCGTAATCAATCTCCAACTGATCCCCCACAACGGGCAGATCCTGCGGCGCAGCCGCGTCGAAACGGTGCCGCCCCACCAGGCAATCCCCCAGGTTCATATCGAGCAGCATTTGTGAGAGCGCCGGACTCACCGCGCACACGCGCGGTTTCGGTGCTGTTTCAGGCACGGAATCGGCCTTCGACGCGCGACGTTCACAGGCGCCGCCCTGCACCAGCGCGATGCTGAGGATGGTGACGAAGATACGTTTGGCGAACCGCATGCCACCATCCTACACGCTGCATCCGGAGGCGATTCGACCTGATCTCGACGCAGCTCCCGTCACAGCTTCAGGCCGCACAGGAGCTTGGAATCGACCGGTTTCGCCCCGGTCGAATCTTTGGCGCATCCAGCGCCGCCGGGCCGATATCAGAGCCGACTGCCCAAGCGGCGCCGCGGCCCACGAGGCCGCGCCATCGCTGATAGGCACGGCGCGGTTTCTCGGTGTGTCGCTGCACGCCGTGCCCCTTGGATTGAAGGAGACTCCTCGTGACCGCACTTTGGCAACGGCTCAGCAGCCTCTGGCGCCACCGCAAGCCCATCCAGGTTCCCATCCCCGCTTCCCTGCGACCCTCGCCGCAGTTGGTGGGCGGCCCCGCCCCCCTGAGCGCAGAGAGCGAGCGTCCCGCCCGGGAAGAGGATCTGGACCTCGACCAATTGCAGGTGGCCGCGGAGACCAGCACCGGCGTCCTCACCGCGGAGGAGGAGCCGCGCCAGCGCCCGGAACCCGCGGAGCTGGAACTGCCCGACAGCCCGGAGGCGCTGATGCGGGCCCTGCGCGAGGAAGTGGCCAGCCTGGCGGCGACGCTCTCCAACGAACAGCAGGACCGCCACGAGATAATGCAGGCCGCCCTGAAGGATCTGGCCGGCCACGCCGGGGCGCACAACCAGTCGCTGGTGCAGGTGCACGAAGACCTGCAACTGATGACGCAGACGGAACGGGAGGCGGTCGCCCGCATCTCCGATCTCTCCCATGCCGCCGCCGATCAGACGACCGCCCAGCAGGAACTGGCGGAAACCGTGCGCAAGCTGGAGGCGAAAACCGCGGCGGAGGTGGAAGCCCTCTCGGCGGCCCTGGCCCGCACCCGTCAGACGATCCTGGCCGTGACACTCATCGCCACGGGAGGCGCGATCGTCCTCATTCCCATGATTGTGGCGCTCTTCGCCTGATTGTGCCTTGGACTGATGCAAGCCCGACCGGCGCGGCGCCCGGAACCGCGTTGCTGTCAGGCGCGCCCCCAGCGTTGGCTCAGTTCCGCCGCCAAGTCGTCGAGCTGTGCCTGGGGATAGAGCGGGAAGGGCCAGTCGCGGCCCTCCAGCACGGTGCGCTCCGCGAAACGGCGCTGCAGTTCGACGACGTCCGCCGCCGCTGCCCCGATCCGATCGGCGTGCCGCGCCCGCGCCTCCGCCAGTAGTGCGTGCATCTGCCGATACAGCCGCGCCCGCGCTTCTGACCGGCGTGGGAGGTCGGCGATCTCCTGCACCAGTCGCAGCTTCCGCTCGCCGAGCCCGTCCTCCCCCAACGCCGCCGGATCGTGCTGCAGGCGTCGCAGCGCCTGCCGGCCCGCTTCCACTTCTTCGGCACTGGCGCCGGTCCGATGGAAGGGCAGGTGCAGCGTGGCGGTGACCAGGAGATCCTGAGCGAGGTCGCGAGCCGGATCGATTCCCAGCCAGGCGGCCAACCAGGCATCAGTGACGCGGTCATAGGCCGCCCCACCCGTGCCATGGATGAAGAGATCGCAGCCGAGAAGGCGAACCAGCCCGGTCATCAGCAAGGCCCGAGGGACGAGCGCCGCGGCGTCGCAGTCGGGCAGATCAACCGCGAAGAGGCGTTGTCGGCGACCGTCCGCATCGATGCGCCAGAGGGGCAGCTCCAGCTGCCCTGGCGAGTCACCGCACCGCAGCGGCGCCACGCCGTGGCCCTGCTGGGAGGTCACCGCCTGGTTGTAGGCCCGCACCGCCGGCTCCGGATCATGCCGCAAGCGCTCCACCAGCTCGGCGAAGGCGGTCGTGCCGGCCAGCTGGAGGGTGTTGATCCGGGGCATCGCGCCGATCCAGGGCTGAGCCAGATCAGCGGTCGCCGCCGCCAGTTGTGCCGCCAGGTCCTCGGCCCCGGCGTGGGCGGCGAGAGCCTGCTCCATCCGCGCCACCCCGTGTTTCACCGCGTCCATGGGCCAGGACTCGCCGTCGGCGAGCCTTGCCGAGGCCGGCGTCGCGGCGGGTCGGTAGGCCGGCATGCGGCCATCCTCGGCGGCACCAATCCATGGATGAAGTCGCCGTTGCAGCCGTCCCGTGGCAGCGAGCACGGGGAAGGAGATGAGACTGGGATCATCCACATCGTGGTTGACCACGAGCGCTGCCGCAGCCGCTCCCTGGGCCTGGGCGATCTGAGTGGCGGCGATGTACTTGGCGAGAATCCCGGGATGCCAGATGACGGACTGGTGGCCGGTCAGGACGAGCGCCCGATCGGCGGGCAGGCTCAGCTCTTCACGGAATCGTCGGCTTTCTGGTTCGAGACGCCACGAGCCGGCGCCCCAGTCCCGCCACCTCCCCCCCAACTCCCAGATCGGCGGGCTCGTTCTCGAGCGGGCGATGCCGGCCTGGGTCGGGGCGGTCAACACGAGCAGGGCTCTCCAGCACGGCATTGGCCGTTGCGGTGGACGGGAGGCAGGAGGCTGGCGTACTTGGCGACCTCCTGGGTGAAGACGTGACGATAGTGGGCCAGGCGAATCGCCGCATCGTCCAGGGGCCCACCGAAGGTCCGCTCGGCATCGTTGTAGATCAGCCGGACCGGGATCTCGCGAATCCGCAGGCGGTGGGCGGCGGCCTGAACCCAGAACTGCATGGGGAAGGCATAGCCATCCACGGTCAGATCCAGCCAGCGCAGGGCGTCGACGCGATAGGCCTTGAAGCCGCAGAAGGTGTCGGTGAGTTGCAGCTTGAGGCAGGTATTGACGGTCTCGGTGAGCTGCTGGTTGATCTGCTGCCGCTCGCCCGGGGGCACATCGTTGCCCTCCATTCGTCGCAAGTAGCGGGAGCCGGAAATGACATCGGCGTCGTCCCGGCGGATGGCCTCGAGGAAGTCGGGGATGGCCTCGGGCTCGTGCTGCTCGTCGCAGTCCATGGTGATGAGCCAGTCGTATTGGCCGACGTGGGCCCAGCAGAAGGCGTTGCCGAGGGAGCGGCCGTAGCCGCGGTTCTCGGCATGTCGGATGACTTCGACGGGCTGCCGGGCCAGGAGTTCGGG
>JBICIE010000218.1:0-3419 GCA_043101635.1 Phycisphaerales bacterium JB039
ACGACGCTCTTCCGATCTCAACGCCCGGCGCATCGCGCAGGGGCGGGGCGCGCAGGTGCGCCTGTGTCCGCTCCGTCACCGCGCCCAGCACCGCCTCGGTGACTTCGGCCGGATCGCGCAGTGGAAACGGCAGCGGGCACAGGCGCACCTGCGCGCCCCGCC
This sequence comes from Phycisphaerales bacterium JB039, assembly GCA_043101635.1. Taxonomy (GTDB): domain Bacteria; phylum Planctomycetota; class Phycisphaerae; order Phycisphaerales; family UBA1924; genus CAYMJK01. The sequence goes on from JBICIE010000218.1 coordinate 163, forward strand.
CCTGCGCGATGCGCCGGGCGTTGTTCACGCACGCGGGATACTCGTGGGCCGGGGCGAGGATCTCCTCGCCCGCCGCCAGCGGCAGGTTCGCCAGCGCTGTCGCCACGCCGGCGGTCGCGTTGGGCATGAACGTAAGCCCGGCGGCGTCGCACCCGCAGAAGGGCGCAAGCTGCGCGCGCACGCCATCGAGCAGCCCCGGCAGATCGATGTTGAAGAAGCGGACCAGCTCCGACTCCATCCGCGCGCGCAGCAGCCCCTGGGCCGCCAGCGTCGCCCGCGGGCACGCCCCGTAGGAGCCGTGGTTCAGGAAGACCGTCTGCGGGTCGATCCCCCACGCCGCGGCGAGGTCCGAGCCGAGGGGCCGTGATGTCGAGTGTGCTCGCACGGCCCCAAGCGTACCGGCTCGCCCGACCTCCGGCACTACAGTTGCCCCATGCCCCGCCGCACGCGCCTCGCCCTCGCCACAGCCGCCGCCCTGACCGGCGCCTGCGCCCCGATCGGCCCGCGGGTCCCCGAGCCCGTCGAGAGCGAGTACATCGAGTTTGCGCCCAATTACCCCTTCACGCCGGCGCGCGTCGACATCCACCCGGCGACGCGCCTGGCCCGCGCCGACGATGGCGCCGCCTACATCCGCGTCTACCTCCAGTTCCGCGACCGGTGGAACGATAACGTCAAGACCATCGGCGCCTTCCAGATCGAGCTGTTCGCCGAGGGCGCTGCGCCGGTGGCCTGGGACATCGTCAACCTCTCCGACGACCTGACCAATCACCAGCACTACGACCCGGTCACCGGCATGTACCAGATGGACCTGTACAACCTGCCCGCCTGGCTGGAAGTGCAGATTCCCCGCGAATCCCGGGCCGCCCCCGACCCCATGGCCGAGCAGGATGTCGGGCCGGTCGCGCTGCGCGTGACGTTCACTTTCCCCGGCCCCGACGGGCCCGAGACGCTTCGCGACGACTACTACCTGCGTCCCTGAGGGGCCGCACGCAACACGCGGCCAAAAGAAAGCCCCGGGCGCCGCCCGGGGCCTTTGGGGATCCAGTTGCCGGCGCGATCAGTTGTCGGCGGTGGCGTCGGCGGTCTCGCCGATGGTCACATCCTTCACCTCGACGGCCGGGGTCGTCAGCCCGTCGGCGCCGTCGCCATCGAGGCTGTCGCGCGCCGCCCCCGCCTCCGCCAGCAGCGCCTCGTCATCATCCTCGAGTTCGGCGACCGGCTCGGCGAGGTGCTCGACGCGGATGTTCTGGTACCGCCGGAAGCCCGTCCCGGCCGGGATCAGGTGTCCGAGCAGCACGTTCTCCTTCAGGCCGATCAGCTCGTCGACGGCGCCGCGCAGGGCCGCCTCGGTGAGCACCTTGGTCGTCTCCTGGAAGCTGGCGCCCGACAGGAACGAATCGCTCTGCAGGCTCGCCTTGGTGATGCCCAGCAGCAGCGTGCGGCCCGTCGCCGGGCGGGCCTTGCGCACCTTCGCCGGCTCCCGGCCCTCGGACTCGGCCCGTGCGTTGGCCTCCTTGACCTCGTCGCGCGTCACCAGCGAGTCCTTCGCCAGGTCCGTCCCGCCCGGATCGACCACGCGACCCATCTGCGCGACCTCCGCGTTCTTGGTCCGGAACAGGAACTTGTCGACCACCTCCTGCGGCAGCAGGTCGGTGTCGCCCGGCGTCTCGACGCGCACCTTCCGCAGCATCTGGCTGAGGATCAGCTCGATGTGCTTGTCGTTGATCGTCACGCCCTGGGCCCGGTACACGTTCTGGACCTCGTCGAGCATGTAGGTCCACAGGGCCTCCTCGCCCTTGATCCGCAGGATGTCGTGCGGCACCAGCGGGCCTTCCGTCAGCGCGTCGCCGGCGCTGATCGGATCCCCGGTGTGCACCAGCAACTGCTTGTCCTGCGGGACGTGATGGTCCTTCTCGATGCCCGACTCGCTGACGATGCGGATCGTCACCTTGCCCTTGCGCTTGTCGGAGTGGATCTCCACCCGGCCCGAGATCTCGGCCATAACGGCCGGGTCCTTCGGCTTGCGGGCCTCGAAGATCTCGGTCACGCGCGGCAGGCCGCCGACGATGTCCTGGCTGCCCGCGGCCGCCCGCGGCTGGCGGGCGAGCATGTGGCCCGCGGCGATCTGCTGGCCGTCGGCCACCTCGATGCGGGCCTTGGCCGGCAGATAGTGGAAGTCGAGGATCTGGCCCTCGGCGTCCACGATGTTGATGTGCGGGTGCTTCTCGCCCTTGTGCTCGATGACCACGAAGGCCTTCTTGCCGCCGCCGCCCGCCTCCTCTTCCTTCACGGTGTCGCCCGGCTCGATATCCACGAACTGCACCGTGCCCGACTTTTCGGCCAGGATCGGCGTACGGTGCGGGTCCCACTTCACCAGGCTCTCGCCCTTCTTCACGCTCTGGCCCGGCCTGGTGTAGATGAACGCGCCGTAGGGGACCTTGAACTTGTCCAGCTCCCGTCCCTTGGGATCCAGCAGGGCAAGCTCGCCGTTGCGCTTCAGGCTCACGAGGGCCTCGACGCCCTCGTCATCGGTCACCGGCGCCTCGTTGCAGTCGCGCAGCTCGATCGTGCCGGCGCCGCTGGCCCGGTACTCGCTCTCGGCGATGGTGCGGGCGCCGATGCCGCCGGTGTGGAAGGTCCGCATCGTCAACTGCGTGCCCGGCTCGCCGATCGACTGGGCCGCGATGATCCCCACCGCCATGCCCTCCTCGACCAGCTTGCCGGTGGACATGTCCATGCCGTAGTCCAGCGCGCTGCAGCCGGTGAAGCTCTCGCTGGTCAGCGGGCTGCGGACGTAGACCTCCTCGATGCCCAGGCCCTCCACCTTGGACGCCGCCTCCGCCGTGATCATCTCGTTCTCGCGGACGATGACCTCGTCGGTGACCGGGTTGACGATGGTGTTGACGCTGACGCGACCGAAGATCTGGTCCCGCAGCGGCACATCGATCTGCTCGCCCTTGTAGATGGCCCGCTTCTTGACGCCCCGGCGCGAGCCGCAGTCGATCTCGCCGATGATCACCGACTGGGCCACATCGCACAGCTTGCGCGTCAGGTAGCCCGAGTCGGCCGTCTTCAGGGCGGTGTCGGCCAGACCCTTGCGGGCGCCGTGCGTCGAGCTGAAGTACTCCAGGATCGACAGGCCCTCGCGGAAGTTGGCCCGGATCGGCGTCTCGATGATCTCACCCGACGGCTTGGCCATCAGCCCGCGCATGCCCGCGAGCTGCTGCATCTGGCTCACATTGCCGCGGGCGCCGGAG
>JBICIE010000219.1:0-9103 GCA_043101635.1 Phycisphaerales bacterium JB039
CATGGCGAAGGTGAACAGGTCCGGCCGGGCGCCGCGGGCGATCAGGGCCTCGGCGATGTCGGGCCGGCCCATGTGGCTGGCAGCGCCGAGCGCAGTTTCCCAGTCGCCGAAGCCCCAGTCGTAGGCCGCGCGGGCCAGCGAGGGATCCTCGGCGAGCAGGGCCTCGACCCGGTCGAGATCGGTGTGGCTGGCGCCGACGATGGCACGGGCCCGGGCGAGGGAGGTGGTGGGATACTCGGCGCCGAGGGCGCCCTCGCCGGGTTCGGGCTCACCAGCGCCCGCTGCGCGCGCCATCGCGGGCGCCGCGGCGGCGCCCAGCAGCCCGGCAGCGCCCGCGCCGATCATCCCGCGCCGCGTCAGTGTTCGTTGCATGGTTCCTCCATCCCGCTGGGCGGACTTCACCACAGAGGCACAGAGGGCACAGAGGAGGGAATATGTGTGCTCGAGCGGGCTTGATCATCCACAGATGGCCACAGATGAACACAGATAAGACCGGAGCATGATGCAGGCGCGCTGACTGCCTCTTCTGCCATCTGTGTCAATCTGTGGCCATCTGTGGATCAGATCCCCTGCTTCCTGTCTTCCTCTGTGATCTCTGTGCCTCTGTGGTAGAAACTCCGGCTACTGGAGCCCCACCTGCCGCTTGCCGTGCACCCTGGCATCGCGGAAGGTCACGATGATCTGCCGGTCGCCCTCGGTCCAGACGTAGACGGCCTCGCTTGCCTTCTGCCCCTCCAGCCCGGTGGCGCCGATGCCGACGCCGCCGGCGGTCTGGTCCTCGCCAGCGCCGCCGAGGATGGTCTCGACCTCGCTGAGGGTCATGCCATCGGCGATGGTGTTGTAGTTGTCCATGGTGAGGTTGTCCTCGCAGCCGGCCAGCGGGCCGATGGCCGCGGCGAGCGAGAGGGCGATGGCGCAGGCGAGAACGCGTTGACGCATGGCTCGGGACCTCCTTCTGCGGGCAGTGTACCCGAAATGTCCGCCCCGCCGGGCCGCCGCAGGGGGAAATCCCGCCGGGTCGCGTAGGATTCGCTTCGCCCCGCATCTGAGAAGCCCCGGAGGGATCCGCTTGACGACGAGTTCGCACACGACCAGCCCGCCCCCCGCCGCCAGCAGGAGCCATTCGACCAGTGCGCCCACCGGCCAGCAGCCGGCCGAGGGCTGGAGCGTCGCCGACGCCGAGGAGCTGTACGGGCTGCGCCGCTGGGGCAAGGGGCACTTCGCCATCAGCGAGCGCGGCACGGTGCTGGTGATGCCCGATGGCCGGCCGGAGCGGGCGGCCGACCTGTACGACATCGTCGCCGGCGTGGATGAGCGCGGCATCATCGCGCCGGTGCTGATCCGCTTCCCGGACATGCTCAGCCAGCGCCTGCGCCGGCTGCGCGAGGCCTTCGACCGCGCCATCGCCGACCACGGCTACACCGGCGGCTACAAGTGCGTGTACCCGATCAAGGTGAACCAGCAGCGCCGCCTGTGCGAGGAGATCCGCGACCTGGCCGAGGGCCTGGGCTTCGGGCTGGAGGCGGGCAGCAAGCCGGAACTGCTGGCGGTGCTGGCCCTGACGGCCGGGCGCCCCGGCATGCCGATCATCTGCAACGGCTTCAAGGATGAGGAGTACATCGAGGCGGTGATCCTCGCCGGCAAGCTGGGACGCACCATCTACCCGGTGGTGGAGCGTTTCAACGACCTGCAGCTCATCGCCGAGATGGCGGCGCGGCACGATGTCCGGCCGCACATCGGCATCCGGATCAAGCCGAGCGCCCGCGGGGCCGGGCGCTGGGTCTCCAGCGGCGGGATGCGCTCCAAGTTCGGGCTCTCAAGCTCCGAAGCGCTGCGGGCTCTGGAGTTCCTGCAGGAGCGCAACATGGCGCCCTGCCTGGAGATGATCCACTTCCACATCGGCAGCCAGATCTGCGACATCCGGCAGTTCAAGGGCGCCATCAGCGAGCTGGCCCACACCTACGCCGAGCTGCGCCGGCTGGGGGCGACGGGGCTCAGCGTGGTGGATGTCGGCGGCGGGCTGGGCGTGGACTACGACGGCTCGGCCTCGGCGTGGGACTCCAGCGTGAACTACGACATCGACGAGTACGCCGCGGACGTCGTGCACCGCATCAAGAGCGTCTGCGACGATGCGCGCCAGCCGCACCCGACGATCCTGAGCGAATCCGGCCGGGCCATGGTGGCGCACTCGACGGTGCTGGTGATGGATGTGCTGGGCAAGACGCGCTTCCCGCGCGACCCGGAGTTGGATGTCATCAAGGCCCGCCTCAGCGAAGAGGAAGAGCCGCCCCAGCCGGTGCTGGACCTGCTCGACGCGCTGGAGCGGGCCAGCGGCGATCGGCCGGTCGAGGCCTTCCACGACGCCGCCCAGGCGCGGGAGGAGGCGGCAAGCCTCTTCTCGCTGGGCTACATCAGCCTGCCCATGCGTGCCGCGGCAGAGCGGCTGTACTGGGCCACCGGCCGGCGGGTGATGCTCAACCCGGCGGTGCAGGCCGAGGAGGAACTGTCCGAGGAGCTGCGCGAGCTGCCGGTCTCCCTCAGCGACATCTACTACTGCAACTTCAGCCTGTTCCAGAGCCTGCCGGACGCGTGGGCCATCGACCAGGTCTTCCCGATCCTGCCGATCCACCGGCTGGATGAGGAGCCGCTGCGCCGCGGCGTCCTGGCCGACATCACCTGCGACTCGGATGGCAAGATCGACCGCTTCGCCAGCCCGGACGGCGCCGACTACAAGCGCACGCTGGAACTGCACGAGCTGAAAGAGGGCCAGACGTATTACCTCGGCGTGTTCCTGGTCGGGGCGTACCAGGAGGTGCTCGGCGATCTGCACAATCTCTTCGGCGACACCAACGCGGTGCACGTGAGCATCGACGAGGAGGGCGGGTGGACCGTCGAGGAAGTGATCGAGGGCGACACGGTGCGCGAGGTGCTCAGCTACGTGCAGTTCGACCCGCGCGAACTGCGCCGCGAGATGCGCAAGGACGTGGAGAAGGCGGTGAAGGAAGGCCGCCTGCGCGTGGATGAGAGCCGCAGCCTGCTGCGGTTCTACGACGATGGGCTGGATGGGTATACGTATCTGGAGTAGGGACAAAGATCATCCACAGATGACACAGATGAACACAGATGGAGAGCAGGATCCGCGGACGCGGGTGATCATCGGCGCCGCCCTTGAGGTGCACAATGAACTCGGCCATGGGTTTCTGGAGGCGGTGTATCAGGAGGCGCTTGCAGCCGAGTTTGCCTTGCGGGAAGTTCCATATGTTCGCGAGGCGGAGTTTGCCGTTCAGTACAAGGGCGCGGTCCTGGGGTGCGGCTTTCGTATCGATTTCGTGTGCTTCGACGATGTCATCGTGGAATTGAAGGCTCTTCGGGAGCTGACCGGGGTCGAGCAGGCCCAGACACTCAACTATCTGAGGGTCACTGGGCATACCGTTGGGCTGCTGATCAACTTCGGGGCGCCGCGGCTGGAAGTGAAGCGACTGCGGTTCGACGCGGCGCTGTGTGGACGTCGCACCTAGGTTTCTTATCTGTGCCCATCTGTGTCATCTGTGGATCGGAGATGCTGGTGAAGAAGTGGACGAAAGAAGAACTGCTGGCTAATCCGGTGGAGCACATCGACCCGGCGGCGTTTGACGCCCGGCCGGTGATCGACAGCTACCGGAAGATGGCGTACTCGGCGCGGACGCTGGCGTCGGCCGCGGACATCTACTCGCAGATGCTGGCGGACACCGGCTGCGCGGTCGTCCTGACGCTGGCGGGGAGCCTGATCAGCGCCGGGCTGAAGAAGACGATCATCACGCTGGTCGACAACAACATGGTCGACGCGATCGTCACCACCGGCGCCAACATCGTTGACCAGGACTTCTTCGAGGGCCTCGGCTTCCGCCACTACATCGCGCCGGGCAGTCCCGAGAACCCGCCGGTGGATGACCCGACCCTGCGCGACCTGATGATTGACCGCATCTACGACACCTACATCGATGAGGAAGATCTGCGGGCCTGCGACGACACCACCAAGAAGATCTTCGATGAGGTCGAGCCCGGCGCCTACTCCTCGCGCGAGTTGCTGGAGCGCATGGGCGCCTACCTCGCCGCCAACCACCCGGACAACGAATCGATCACGCTGGCGTGCCATCGCAAGGGCGTGCCGATCTTCGCACCGGCCTTCAGCGACTGCTCGGCCGGCTTCGGCATAGTGCTGCACCAAGTGGAGCGCACCGAGCGCGGCGAGGGCATGGTCGCCTTCGACTCGGGCAAGGACTTCCGCGAACTGACCGAGATCAAGCTGCGCTGCGCCGACACCGGGCTGCTGATGCTCGGCGGCGGCGTGCCCAAGAACTTCGCCCAGGACATCGTGGTCGCCGCGGAACTGCTCGATGAGCGGCGCATGATCAAGGGCGCAACCGGCCAGGCCCGCGGCGGCGTGGCCATGCACAAGTACGCCATCCAGATGACCGTGGCCGACAGCCGCGACGGCGCCCTCTCCGGCTCCACCCTGCGCGAGGCGTGCAGTTGGGGCAAGGTGGATGTGGTGCACGAGCAGATGGTCTTCGGCGAGCTGAGCGCGCTGCTGCCGCTGCTGGCGTCCGACGCGTATCACCGCGGGGCGTGGAAGCAGCGCCCGGAGCGCCGGTTCAGCGAGATCTTCAGCGCTGCCGCGGCGGGGGCTTGAGCGGAGGGCGGCGGCCGACATGAGCAAGGGAGTCCGCTGGCTGCGACTCGCTATCGTGTGTGGAGCCGCAGGGCTGCTGATCTCGGTCTGCGCCGCCTGGGCCTTGTCCCTGTGGCCGATGCGCGAGTACGGCTACACGTACCAGCTTCAGGTCAGTGACCGCCCGCCCGAAGAGCCTCGCTCGTATCCTGTCTACACGCTGGTCAACAGCCACCGCTTCGGGCTGCGGTACTCTGCGATCTGGGACAATCCCGGGCACAGGCCGATCAACTCAATCGCTGCGGAGGCGATGCGGGCCCAGATTGCAGAAGCGCCGGATCATCCGCTCGATGCGACGCTGGTCAAACGAACCTGGCCTTCCTGGCTTCCCGACGTTGCTGATGATGGAGCTTACTCGGAGTGGGGCGCACGGGCAGCGGGGTGGCCGTTTCTTTGCCTGACGTCTCGCTCGTTTCATCGATCCGAAGGTAATCGGCAGGCGCTCTGGCTGGCGCCCATCAGGCAGGCTCCAGCAACGGCCGCGCCGCGAGGCTGGGCGGGTGATCCTGATATGGGCTCTGTTCCGCTGCGCCCGCTGCCTGCCGGCCTTTTGGCCAACGCGACCTTCTATGGCGCCATCCTCTTGCTGCTGGTGGTGGCGCCGCGCATCGTCCGGAGCGCCCTTCGTCGACGCAGAGGCGCCTGCATCCAGTGCGGCTACGACCTCCGTAGCGCCTTGAGCACCTGCCCCGAGTGCGGCGCAGCCGACGTCAGGTTGGCCCAGAATCAGAAGGTGACGTGAACCGACGAACCGCGCGGCTCTCGCGAAGGGATCGTTCTGCGCGCGGACCTGGTGCGAATCGCAGCCCTAACCTCCCTTCGTGCGAAGGCTGCATCCGCTGGCGATCATCGGGCCGGGGCTGCTGGTGGCGGCGACGGGCGTCGGGGCGGGCGACCTCGCCGGCGCCGGGATCGCCGGGGCCAAGCTCGGCGTAGCAGTGCTGTGGGCCGTCGTCGTCGGGGCCTTGCTCAAGTTCGCGCTGACCGAGGGCCTGGCCCGCTGGCAGATCGCCACCGGCACGACCATTCTCGAAGGCGCCTGCCGCTGGCTGGGCTGGCCGGCGAAGATCATCTTCGTCGCGTACCTGCTGCTCTGGAGCTTCTTCGTGGGCCGGGCCCTGATGAGCGCCTGCGGGGTAGCGACGCAGGCGATCATCCCGTTCCCGTGGACCATTGCGCCGATGGAGACCAGCGCCGAGACGGGGAAGGTCATCTACGGCGCTGCGCACTCGGCGATCGGCCTGATCCTGGTATGGCTGGGCGGGTACCGGCTGTTCGAGAAGGTGATGAGCGCCGCGGTGGCGGTGATGTTCGTCAGCGTGGTGGCGACGGCGCTGCTGATCGGCCCGGACTGGGGCGAAGTCGGGCGCGGGCTGATCCCGTCGAGGCCGCAGGACACGCCCAGCCTGCGCGTGACGATCGCGCTGATCGGCGGCGTCGGCGGCACGCTGACGATCCTGTCGTACGGGTACTGGATCCGCGAGCGGCATCGCTCGGGCGAGCAGGCGATGGGCGTCTGCCGCATCGACCTCGCCGTCGGGTACGCCTTCACCGCAATCTTCGGCATGGCGATGGTGATCATCGCATCCGGCATCACGCTGGACGCGCGCGGGGCGCAGTTGCTGGTGGAGCTGGCAGCGCGGGTCGAGGATGTCGCAGGACCTGCGGGGCGCTGGGTGTTTCTGCTGGGAGCGTGGGCGGCGGTGGCCAGCAGCCTGCTGGGGGTGTGGCAGTCGGTCCCGCTGATCTTCGCCGACTGGTGGCGCCTGACGGCGGGCGCCGGCGAGGTGAGCGAACGCTCACGTCCGTACCGGGTCTACCTGATCGCACTGGCGCTTGCGCCGTGCGCGGGACTGCTGGCGCCGTTCAAGACGGCGCAGGTGGCCTACACGTATACCGGCGCGTGGTTCGTGCCGCTGCTGGCGGTGGCGCTGCTGCTGCTGGGGGGGCGATCGCGCTGGATGGGCCCGCTGCGCAACGGCCCGGTCGCGACGACGGCGCTGGTCGTTGCGCTGGCGCTCTCGGCCGGCGCGGCCTGGCTGGAAATCACGGGCTGAAGGGGCGAATCCGGCGCCGGCGGCCCGGCCGGAGGGGTCTGGTTGACCGGCGCGATTTCTGCTACACTACGGCCGTCTGGATCGCCGTGTGTGCGGAAGGACGATCGGACTCTGGACCGCGGCGATGGAACCCGACCGCTTCCGGCCAGAGAAGACGCTCGGGTTCGAGGATCGGTTTGACATCATGATGCGCATCTATGTGGGGAACCTCCCCTTCAGCGTTCGGGACGATGAGCTGCGCGAGATGTTCGCGGAGCACGGCGAGGTCAGCTCGGCGTCCGTCGTGATCGACAGAGAGACGGGGCGCAGCCGCGGCTTCGGCTTCGTGGAGATGCCGGACCGGGCCTCCGCCGAAGCGGCGATCGAAGCGCTCAACGGCCAGGACATGGGCGGCCGGCCCCTGACTGTCAACGAGGCCCGCCCGCGCGAGCAGCGCGGCGGCGGCGGTGGCGGCTACGGCGGAGGGCGCGGCGGCGGCGGCGGAGGCCGGCGCGGCGGCTGGTAGCCGGTCGCTGCGGACGATCTTGTTCCACCGGGCCCCGCCTCCGCAGCGGGGCCCTGTCTTTGCGCCGGGCGGGCGCAGAAAGAAGCCCGCTCCCCGGCGGGGAGGCTTGCCGGGAGAGCGGGCTCTTTGTGTTGCGCCCGCCGAGTCGCGTGGTTCCCCGGGCGTCGTGACGACGCGCGGTTGTGGCGGAGCGCAACGGGTCTGGGTCATTCAGTAGACCATGGAGTCTCCGTCGCGGTCCGCCTTGCGCATGCGCCGGGCCTTGTCGAGGAAGGCGTCGAAGCGCGGCTGACTGCGCAGCGTCTTGAGGTCGAGGTCGGTTGCGGCGTGCTCGGGATCGATGTAGCCGTACTGAAGTGACTGCTCCAGCGCCTCCATCGCTTCACCGCTTCGGCCGGACAGCGCCAGGGCACAGGCGATGTTGTACTGCGCAATGCCGGGGGCAAAGCCGAGACGCCGCTGCTCGCTGAAGGCGGCGATCGCCTCGTCGTAGTGACCCAGGCGCAGATGGGCCCAGCCGAGGCGCATGCGGTTGCGCCCGTCCTCGGGCGACTCGGCGGCACGCTGCTGGCTGCGGTCGAGCAGGTGGCTCCAGTCGACGGCGCCGAAGTTGCTCAGCACGCCGGCGTCGGTCAGGGCCTGGGTGATGCGCTCGAAGCCGGGCGCGTCGCGCAGCGGCGCAAGGGCCTTGTCCGACTCCAGCCGCTCGCCATCGGCGAAGCCGGCGTCGATGGCGGCGCCGAGGTGGGCCAGGGCCTCGGCATGGCGCTGCTGGGCCGCCAGCGCCGCGGCGAGGCTGTACAGGCCCTCGGCGACATCGCGGCCGGTGGCAACCTGGCGGGCAAAGGCCTCGGCGGCGCCTGGCGCGTCCCCTTGCGCCAGGCGCGCTGTGCCGAGGCGCCCCCAGGCGTCAGCGCTGTTCGGATCGATCTGGATGAGGGCCTCGGCCGCGGCCTGGGCGGCTGTCCAGTCGCCGAACTCCGAGGCAAGCTCGATCTCGCGGGCCAGGCGGGCGGTCTTCAGCAGCTTCTGCTCGATGCGCTCGAAGGCGGGATCGGCGCGGACGCCATCCAGATCTCCGTCGCTGGAGAGGAGCTTGTAATCGCGGAAGCCGCTGTCGATGGCTCGCTCCAGCGAGGCCAGCGCCAGTTCTCTGTCGCCCTTGAGCGACGCGGCGCACGCCGTGTTGTAGCAGGCCAGCGGAACCATGACGTTGATCTCGAGCAGGCGCCCGTAGCTCGCGATGGCGTCGTCATAGGCGCCGGTGGCGATCTCGCAGTAGCCGCGAAGATGGATGGCTCGCGTGTTCCACGGGGTGAGTTCGAGCACCTGGCTCCACAGATCGCCGGCGGCGGCCCAGTCGCCGCGCTCGAAGGCCTTGTCCGCCGCGGCCTGGAGTTCGGCGGCCCGCTCGACGGTCTCAATCGCCTCGCGGAACTCGTCGCGCTGGCGGATGGGGTCGAGATCGGGATCGGTCTGGAGCATCTCCAGATCGCCGAAGCCGATGCGGACTGCAAAGGCGATGCGCTGGGCCGCCTCATCGAGGTTTCCGGCCCGCGCGTTCGCCGCGCCGAGATTGAACTCGCCCAGCGGGCGGCGCCAGTTGAGTTCACACTGCCGCTCGAAGGCGGCGATGGCGTCCTGCGGGCGGCCCTCCATCAGCCGGGCAACCCCGAGCCGGCTGTAGGCCTCGCCATCGGCGCTGCGGCGTTCGACGAGCTTCTGGTATGCGGCGCCGGCGTGGGCCCACTCTTCCAGTTCGAACAGCCGCTGCGCCTTGCGGGCGAGGATCCAGGTCTCGATGGCCGGGCGCAGCGCCGGGTCGATGGC
>JBICIE010000220.1:0-5043 GCA_043101635.1 Phycisphaerales bacterium JB039
CACGCCGCGGCCCGGTCCTCGAAGGTTCCGTCGCCGCGGCGTGCGGTTTCGACGACACCGACTGGGGCATGGGGCTGATCGCTCTGGACGTCGACCGGGACGGCTGGCTGGATGTGCTGCAGGCCTGCAACGAGCCGGGCCCGCTGCGCCTGCGGCGCTGCATGCCGGAGCCCCCGGCGTCCGCCAATCACTGGCTCGTCGTGCGGCCCAGGATGGAGGGCCCCAACACCCGCGCCATCGGCGCCGTCGTGCGGGTGACGACCAGCAGCGGAACCCGCATGCGCCAGATCACCGCCGGGACCAGCGTGCTCAGCCAGGAGCCGCCCGAAGCCCACTTCGGCCTCGGCGCCGACGACACAGTCCGGGAACTGGTGATCGAGTGGCCCGGGGGCGGCGTTTCGGTTCGGCGGAACCTGGCGCCCGACCAGATCATTGACATTTTACGAACAGGCTGCCCAGCGGATGTGAACGCCGACGGCGCGCTGGACTTCTTCGACTTCCTCGAGTTCCTGAACCTGTTCGCCCGTCAGGACCCCCGGGCGGATGTGGACCAGGATGGCGCCTTCACTGCGCTCGACTTCCAGACGTTCCAGAGCGATTTCGTGGGGGGATGCCGCTAGACTGCGCCCGGAGAATACCTGCGGAGGGAGCAGTCATGAGCAGTTACCGTCTTGTCGCCGTCATTGCGACCTGCGCCTGCGGCGCGCATCTTGCCAGCGGGCAGCTTGCGCCGGCGTGGCGCTACGCCGCCGATCGCATCACCATGGGCTCGCCGCGACTTGCAGATGTCGATGGCGACGGGGCCCAGGACATCGTGCTCGGGACGATGGGGCCGGTCGGGAGCCCCTACGGCGCCGGCTGGGTCGGCGCCTTTGATCTCGATGGCGCCTTCCTGCCGGGGTTCCCGATCGAGATCACCGCCCCGATCGTCGGGCCGGTTGCCATCGGTGACATCGACAACAACGGCGATATGGAGATCGTCGCCACGAGCTGGAGCTTCCTGTGGGTCTGGAACCACGATGGCAGCGAGTACCCGAACTTCCCGATTCCGACGGGAACGCTCTCAGGGATCCCGCCGGCGCTGGCGGACCTCGACGGGAACGGTGATCTGGAGATCATCTGCGCCCAGGGCAACGGGCTGTACGTCTACGACCACACCGGCGACGTTCGCCCCGGCTGGCCGGTCTTTGCGCCGCAGAGCTTCCAGGCGCCGGGCGTGGGCGATCTGGATGGCGACGGACGGCCCGAGATCGTGGCCGGCACGTGGGCGCCGCAGTTCCCCGACCTGACGCCGCACGAGCTGTACGCGCTGGAGGCGGATGGCGCGAGCATGGCGGGCTTCCCGATCGGCGGGCTGGGCTCGATCCGCGGCCCTGTCTCGCTGGGGGATGTCGACCAGGATGGCGCCATCGAGATCGTCGCCCGCAGCGGCGACGCTGTATACATCTGGACGCACGAGGGCGCCGCCGAACCCGGCTGGCCGGTGACGCCCGGGGGCCCGACGCGCAACAGCGCCACCGCGATCGGGGACATCGACCAGGACGGCGATCTCGAGGTCCTGCTGGGCGAGTACGCCGTCCACGGGCTGCACCACACCGGGAATCCGGTGTCCGGCTGGCCGGCGCCCACGGTGGCGACGGGGAACATCAACTCGAGCCCGGTCATCTGCGACCTGGACGGGGAGCCGGGCGCCCTGGAAGTGCTGGTGAAGATCTCGGATCACATGGTCGGCCTGACCGCCGGGGGCGTGGACCTTCCCTGGTCGCCCTACTTCGTCGACGACCGGCGGCAGTCGACCACCTTCTCCCCGAGCCCGACGGTCGGAGACGCCGACGGGGACGGGGACCTGGAGGTCGTGTTCGTGTCGATTCCGGGCGAGATCCTGTTGTTCCACCTGGATGTGGGCTTCGACCCGGCCAGGGCCCCCTGGCCGACGGCCCAGCACGACAGCCGCAACACCTGCTTCCTGGCGCCGGAGGCGGGGTGTTACGCCGACTGCGACGGAAGCGGGGCCCTGGACTTCTTCGACTTCCTGTGCTTCCAGAACGCCTTCGCGGCGGGCGATCCCTACGCCGACTGCGACGGGAGCGGGGCCCTGGACTTCTTCGACTTCCTGTGCTTCCAGAACGCCTTTGCGGCCGGTTGCCCCTGACCGCCGGTGAATTCCGCGCTGGGGGACTTGCATCGGGCCGCCGACCCGTGGTAAGCTGGCCCCCTGAAGAGAAGGGCGCCCGGCTGGCGGGCGTACCGACTGGTCACGGGTCGCGCTGTGGGGGCGCGGGTTGTGTTCGCAGGCCCCCGGCGCTGTTGCTCGGCTCTGCAGAAGCCGGGCCTGGGGGCTTTCATGAATCGCTGGAGAGAGTCGATCGCGATCGCGGTGAGCGCCGCGGGGTTGTCCGCTGCGCACGGGCAAGTGGTTTTCGAGGAGGTCGGCGCTGCGCGCGGCATCGGGGGCTACGAGCCGGCCATGGGGATGGGCGCGGGCGTCTCGGCGGCCGACTACGACGATGATGGAGACATCGACCTGTTCCTGCCGACGGTGCAGGGGGCGCCGAACCTGGTGTTCCGCAACCGCGGCGACGGGAGCTTCGACGAGGTCGGCGCGGCGCTCGGGCTAGACAGCCTCGAGAACGCGCGCATCGGGGTCTGGTTCGACTATGACGGCGACGGTCGGCTGGATCTCGCGGTCCTGCACGACCTGCACATGATCTCGACGGCCGAGGTCACCGGCGTCCGCCTGTACCGGCAGAACGAGAGCGGCACGTTCGACGAGGTGACGGTCGCGGCCGGGCTGCTCAAGCCGCTCGGTCCCAAGGATCTCATGAAGCACGCCGGCTCGATGATGGCCGAGGACATCGACGGCGACGGCTGGCTCGATCTGTATGTCGCGTACTGGTCGGGGCTGTCGCACCTGCTTCTCAACAACCGGGACGGGACGTTCCGCGACGCCACCGCCGGCAGCGGGCTGGATGTGTGGGGCCATCACTGGCAGCCGATGATCTTCGACTTCAACGACGACGGCCACCGCGACATCTTCAGTTCCGAGGACTTCCAGCCCAATCACCTGTGGATCAGCCAGGGCGACGGGACGTTCACGGACGGCGCCGCACAGGCGGGCGTGGCGACCGACTACAACGAGATGGGCCTGACGGCCGGCGACTTCGACAATGACGGGCGGCTGGACTTCTACATCACGAACGTGTGGGAACTGACGCCCGGGGCGCACAACGTGCTGTTCCGCAACATCACGACCAACCCGGCGCAGCCCCGCTTCGAGGAAGTGGCGATCCAGCGCGGCGTGGGCGACACCGACTGGGGCTGGGGGACGACCTTCTTCGACGCCAACAACGACGGCTGGCTGGACCTTGCCGCCACCAACGGCTTCATGCGCCCGGAGTGGGTAGACGATCAGTCGCGGCTGTTCCTGAACCGGGGCGACGGAACGTTCGAGGATCGCTCCGTCGAGTGCGGCTTCGATGATCGCTTCTGGGGCATGGGGCTGATCGCCATCGACACCAACCGGGACGGTCATCTCGATCTCATCCAGACGACCAACAACCCGGATCCGGGCGTCCGGGTGCTGCAGTGCGTCCCCGACGACATCACCGCGCAGCGCAACTGGCTGGTGGTCCGCCCCAGGATGGACGGACCCAACACGCGCGCCATCGGGGCAATTGTGCGCATCGCCGCCGAGGGGCTGAACATGATGCGCCCGATCACATCCAGCACGAGCTTCATGAGCCAGCAGCCGGCCGAGGCCCACTTCGGGCTCGGGTCGGCGGATGTCGCCTACTACGTCGAGGTCGAGTGGCCGGACGGGACGCGGACGGTCCGCAGCGACGTCGCGGCCAACCAGGTGCTGACGATCACGCACGAGCGGTGCGCTGCGGACATCAACGGCGATGGTGCGGTGGACGTCAGCGACTTCATGGAGTTCCAGGTCGCCTTCGCGGCGGGCGCGCCGGAGGCCGACCTGGATGGCGACGGCCGCCTGACGGTGCTGGACTTCCTGGAGCTGCTCAACCGCTTCCAGTTCGGCTGCGGCTGATCGGCGGGGCCCTTCGAACGCGAGAAATCTGACCCGCGCTGGCAGGGTCCTGGCTGCAACTGCGCCTCGGCGGGGAGCGTACAGGGCGGAACTGCCCACGACCAGGCCGGCAACGGCCGTGCAACCTGACCTTGACCCTGGGAGCCACCATGCCCGCACTCCGACTCGCCGTCCCCTCCCTGCTGCTGGCCGCCGGGCTTGTCCCCGGCGCCCGGGCCGACTTCACCGACTTCGACAGCTTTCCGGAGATGAGCCATGGGCTGAAGGAGGCGACCTTTGACGGGATCCGCTTCTTCGAATTCAACACGATCGAGGAGGGTGTCACGCCGGGGCCGGCCGGCGGGCCCGTCGGCGGCGAGCCGTTCGACGGCAACCAACTGCTCGATGAGGTCATGATCGAGGACGCCCGGGCCCTGGTCCCGGATTATCCGGGCTTCATCACGCCGCCCAACGTGCTGAACCTGGGTTTCCTGGGCGGGTACATCCCGGGGCCGAACTTCTCGTTCGGACGGATCATCAGCATCTCGATGTCCACCGGCGAGGTGGAGACCTCGGCCCAGCTCGATGTGGTGTACCTGGATGAGCTGGTGTGGGCCGGCATCGAGGTGACGCTGGAGGCGACGCTGGCGGGCCAGGTGGTGCACGAGCAGACGTTCATCGTCGAGACCCATGCGCCGGGCAGCCGGACCGACATCGTGGCCAAGAAGACGCTGTCGGTCGATGGCGTCGAATTCGACACGCTGCGGCTGTACGCCCACTTCGGCGACATCTACACGACGCTGCGCGGCGTACTGGACAACGTGCGCATCGGGGATGGCGCCTGCCGCGTCGATCTCGATGGCGACGGAGAACTGACCTTCTTCGACTTCCTGGCGTTCCAGAACCTTTTCGGCGCGGGCGACCTGGCGGCCGACTTCGACGGCGACGGGGCGCTGACGCTGTTCGACTTCCTGGCGTTCCAGAACGAGTTTGCCGCGGGCTGCCCGTAGGGCGCC
>JBICIE010000221.1:0-16701 GCA_043101635.1 Phycisphaerales bacterium JB039
GCTGGCGCCGCCGCTGCGCGGGGCGCTGGTGGCGACAAGCTGGACAGCACCATCGGCGAGGGAGAGCAGGCCGTAGCCGAGGATGATGATGTCGCGGCTGCTCATGCTGATGGCGGGAAAGGCGACGAGATCGCCCTCAAGGAAGAAGTTGGCCTCGACGTGGTCGTACGGGGCGGTGGCGAAGCGGGCGTTGGCGGTGGAGACGAGCAGTCGCAGGGCCGGGGGCAGATCGACAGGTGAGCCGGCGCTGATGCGCAGCGAGCCGGCGCCGCGCCGGCTGGCGCGGTCGCCCAGGACGCCCTCGACGCCGAGGGCGAGATCGAGAACGCCCTCGGTGGGGTCGACCGGCTCGCTGGGATCGGTCGGCGGCTGCTCGCGGATGACGGTTCGCACAGCGCGGGAGATGGCGGTGACGGGCAGACCGGAACTGATGAGCCGGGCGGTGTAGCGCCACTGGTCGCCGGCGCGGCGGGCCTGCGCGCTGGCGGTGAGGCGCCCGCCGGCGCTGTTGGCGCTGATCATCGGCGCGACGACGAGGCCCGGGGTGTCGCCGGCGGTGAAGACGGCGCGTCCGCCGGTGACGGGCAAGCCCCAGATGACGCCGTGGTCGAAGCTGACGAGCATCTCCATCGGGCCGGCGGGGGCGCCCTCGGGGGCGGGCAGCGCGGTGAGCCACGCCTCGGCCTGGGCGCAGTCGATGAGCCCATCGGGGCCGAGCGTCACGCGCGGGGCCCGAAGGCGGCCCTCGAAGACCGGGGCGCCATCGGAATGGGCCGCGGCGCCGAAGCGCAGGGTGGCCTCGCTGAGCGTCACGGCGTCTTCGGCCTGCAGGCCGATCGACTCGATGGTCTCGAGGACCACCAGCGGCAGGGCAGCGCGCAGCGATGCGGGGAGCAGCGCCTCGGACAGCGCGGGCGCCGGTGGCTCGGCGGATGGACCGGGCGCCTCGGCGGATTCGGGCTCTGCGGGGCGCTGGGCGGGGGGCGGGGGATCCAGCCTGCCGGCGAGCGCGACGACAGCGCTGAGGGCGCCCTCGCGGTCGAGGCGCCACTGGCCCTCGGCGCTGGCTTCCCAGCGCCCGGCGGGCCCGGTATTCAGCGCAACATCTCCGGCGAGTCCGTCGGCGTCCGCCTCGGCGAGGATGACGCCCCAGACCTCGTCAAGTTGCGCGCGCGCGCTGTTGCGGGTCCACGCCAGGGCGGTCGGCTCGATGCGCAGGGCGCTGACGCGGGCGAGCGGGCCCTCGTCGGTGACGGAGGTGACCAGATCGAGCCAGCCGCTGGCGCGACCGGCGGGCTGAGCGTCGCGCCAGAGCGCGCCGAAACGCTCGCCGCCGACGCGCTGGGCCTGCAGACCGAGGAAGTCGGACTCGATGTGGGCGCCGGTGAAGCCGATGCGCATGGTGCGGATCTGATCGCGCTCGATGGCGCGGGCGCCATCGATCTGCAGCAGACCGAGGGGCGTCCCGTCAAAGGCGAAGTCGCCGCGAACGCCCTCGATGGCGATGGCGCCCGGGGCGGCCTGATCGAGCAGGAGGGAACCATCGAGGGCCGGGGCGGTCAGGCGCCCGCCGAAGAGGTCGATGGCGGGGCGGACGATGTTGGTGATGACGATGCGCATGGGCTGCCGGGCGATGTCGACGCCGGCGGTCAGCGCGGCGTCGACCAGGCCGCTGGGGCGGGCCAGCTCCTTGAACTCCAGCAGTCGGCGGGCCTCGGCGGGGCGAAAGACGGCGACGAGGTTCTCGATCGGCTCGGCGAGGGAGAGCGCCAGGGCCTCGCCGCGGATGACCGTTGCCTCCGCATCCCCGATGGGGACGGCGATGTTGGCGGTGATCCAGCCGGAGCCCTTCGGCCGGCCCCGGAGGTCGACGTGCACATCGGAGCGGGTGATGTTGACCGTGCCGGTCAGCTCATCGATCTCGAGCGGCGCGGCGCCGGGCAGGGGCGGCGGGCGGACGCCCCCATCAACGGTGACGCCCACGCGCACGGCGGTGTCCTGGCCGGGGGGCCGGTGGATATGGGCCACGCCGCCGACGACGCCCCAGGGGTCGAGCCGCCGGGCGATGGTGCGTCCGTTGAGGCGCGGGCGATCGGGATCGTCGGTCGGCCTGGGATCGGATCCGGGGATGGAGGCGATGAGCAGGTCGCCGATGGGAATGTCCGACACGGCGATGCGGACATCGGCTTCCAGGTCATCCGGATCGTCGGTCGGAATGATGATGCGCGTGCCGGACGGGTCGAGCGCGCCGCCGACGGGCGTGGTGTACTCGCCGGCGACCGGACCGATGATGAAGCGTTCGGGCAGGCGCGTGCCGTCGGGGAGGGTCTGGCGAAGTTCCTTGACGCCGCGGACGTGGACGTTTCGGCCGATGGCGGGCATGGGGAAGTAGCGGTTGCGGACGCCGACCTCGTCGACGCGGATGTCCATGACGACGCCGACCTCGGTGGACTGTGCGGTATCGAGGGTGAGATGGATGTCGAGGTCAGCGGCGCCGCCGATGGCGAATGACTCGTCGACCAGCCCGCGCTGACGCCAGTCGTCGAGTCCCTCATCATTGAAGAGCAGTTCGGTGATGTGCTCGCTGCGGTCATTGAGGGCGTCGATCATGACCTGGTCGTACGCGGCGCCGCGGACCGACAGCTTGACGTCCATGGTGACCGCGTCGCCGACGCGGACGGTTCCATCGACTCGGGCCGGGGCGCCGGCGGGGGTGCGCCCGGCGAGCCCGATGCTGACATCGCGGTTGCGGAAGACGATGTCGCCGCTGATCTGCTCGACGGGATAGCGGAAGTGGCGGTAGGTTGCGGTGGCGTCGCGCACGTGGAGGCCGGTCTCGACGAACTCGGGGGTGTCTGCGTCGCGTCCGGCCAGCAGCCAGACGTCGCCGGCGCCGTCGATGTCGAAGCGGCGGACCTCGTCGAGGATGGCCTCGGGGGCGCGCCCGGCCCAGCGCTCCGGATCGAGCGGCACGGGGCGGGCGCTGTTGGCCTCGACGGCGTAGTAGGCCGGCTCGCGCGGATCGCCGAACCAGTATTCGATGTCCACAGCGCAGGGCGCGGCCAGCAGCGAGCCGGTGAGCTGGGCCGAGAGATTCCAGTCGTGCGCCGCGTCGCCGACCGGCGGGCTGGCGCCGGCCCGGGCCCAACTGACGCCGTCGTCGCGCCAGATGGCGCGCATGCGACCGGTGGCCTCGACGGGCACGATCAGGTCGGGCTGTCCATCCTCGCGCGAGCCGAGCGGCATGACGAAGCGGACGGGCCTCTCGCCCGGCCGGGCGCCGGCGAGATCGAGGCTGAGGCGGAAGGCGCCGGCGGCCTCGTCGTAGACGAAGCTGGCGCTGCGGAGGGCGCCGGAGGGCGCAAAGCGCCGGTAATCCTCGCGCAGTTCCAGCGGGATGGCCTCGGGCGGCCAGTCGGCGAGATCGACGCCGCCGAGCGCGCCGGAGAACATGCCCTGGCCGGGCACGGCGCCATCGATCACGCCATCGAACTGAATCGGTCGGGCGACGCCGGCGGAAGGGCCCTCATCCAGTTCCCGCACCCAGATGGAGTAGCGGCCGGCCTCCTCGCGCCGGACGCCGGCGGTGACGCGCATGGTGCGCAGCGGCGTGATGGCGCCGGAGGCGTCGTACTCGGCGAGGGTCAGCGTGGCCCGCTCGACCTGGACGCCCGGGGCGCGCAGGGGGCCGGATGGCCGGGTTGCGCCACCCCTGGCGATCTCCAGCAGGTTGATCTCGTAGCCGTCGACGGGCTTGGCGACCAGGACTTCGGCGTCGGAGACGGTGACGCTCTGGACGAGTTCGCCGGGGCCGAGGAGGGCGGAAGGCGCCAGCGCGATGCGCATCTGCTCGACGCGCAGGAAGCGGGTGGCCTCGCCGCGGAGTTGGCTGCCGGGCGGCGGCTCGATGCGGAAGTCCGCCCCCGTGATGAGCAGATCGCCGCCGAGGGTGAACCGCAGCGATCCGCCCTGGAGCTTGACGCCAAGGAGCCGGGGCCCGATGATGGGGCGCAGGTACAGGCCGGCGAGGGGCGTGAGCGTCGCGGCGCCCAGCAGCGCCGCGAGCAGTCCGATGGCGATGAGCACTCGGCGCAGGCGCCGGCGGCGCTTCCTGGGAACAGCGCCGCTCTTGCCCGCATCCTGAGGCATCGCCGGATGCTACACCGGGCGGGCGGGGGCGGTTCTCGCTATGCTGGGCCGATGGCCAAGACCCGCGAGATCTACATCTGCCGCGCCTGCGGCGGGACGCACTCCAAGTGGATGGGCAAGTGCCCGGACTGCGGCGCGTGGGACGCCCTGGAGGCCGAGCGCATCGATCGGGCGGCGTCGACCGATCCGCAGCGCGGGCTGGCGGCGGGCTGGGCCGCGGCGGAGATGGAGCCGAAGGAGGGCGCGGCTGTGGCGCAGGCGGCCGGCGCCGTTGCCGCAGCGCCGCTGGCGGAGATCGGGCGCGGCGAGGGGCCGGCGCGCCGGGCGACGGGGATCGCCGAGCTTGACCGCGTGCTGGGGGGCGCCGAGGGCGCGATGGGCCTGGTGCCGGGATCGGTGACGCTGGTGGGCGGGGCGCCGGGGATCGGCAAGAGCACGCTGCTCTTGCAGGCGGCCGGGGCGCTGGCGCGCGCGGGGACGCGCGTGCTGTATGTCTCCAGCGAGGAATCGGCCGAGCAGATCCGCCAGCGGGCGGGGAGGCTGGGGCTGCTGGACAAGGGAGCGGCGGTCGCCACTGCCCGCACAGGCGAGACGCCTGTGCCACCGGGAGACAGCCTGCTGGTGCTGGCGGATACGAACCTGGCGCGGATCTTCGAGCAGGCGCGGCGCACGCGCCCGGAAGCGATGATCATCGACTCGATCCAGATGGTGTACAAGGCTGATCTGGATGCGGCGCCGGGATCGATCAGCCAGCTTCGCCGGTGCTGCGCTGAGCTGACGCATCTTGCAAAGCTGTCGGGCGCCGCGGTGCTGCTGGTCGGGCACGTGACCAAGGACGGGCAACTTGCGGGCCCGCGCCTGCTGGAGCACCTCGTCGACACGGTGCTGAGCTTTGATGGAGATCGGTATCACGCGCACCGGACTATCCGGGCGGTGAAGAACCGCTTCGGGGCCACCGATGAGGTGGGCCTGTTCGAGATGACCGGGGCGGGGCTGCGCGAGGCGCCGGAAGGGGCGAGCCTGGCGGCGATCGAGGGGCTGGATGCGCCGCGCCCGGGGACGGTGGCCTGCCCGGTGATGACGGGTTCGCGCTGCGCGCTGGCGGAGATCCAGGCGCTGACGGCGACGGGGTTTCTCGGCGCGGCCAAGCGTAAGTGCAGCGGGCTGGATTCGAGTCGCCTGGCGATGCTGATCGCGGTGCTGGAGCAGCACGGGGGGCTGCGCCTGGCGGACCGGGACATCTTCACCAGCAGCGCCGGCGGGCTGCGGGTGGTCGAGCCGGCGGCGGACCTGGCGCTGCTGCTGGCGATCGCCGGGGCGCACTACAAGCGGTCGCTGCCGGCGCGCACGGCGGTGGTGGGCGAGGTGGGCCTGGGCGGGGAGGTGCGCCCGGCGCCGCGGATCGAGATGCGCCTGCGCGAGGCGCAGCGGCTGGGGTGCACCGCAGTGATCTGCCCGGCGCTGCGCACGGGCGAGGCCCCGCGCGGGCTGGAGGTGATCGCGGCGCGACGGATCGGGGAGGCGATGGACCGGCTGGGGTAGCGACGCAAACGCCATCGGGGCGCCGGAGGGCCGTGCCGCCCGAGACCAGGGCTCGCGAACCGGGACGAGGCGAGCCGAATACAGGGGGTATCCCGCACCCCGCCGGAGAAGCAGCATGCCGCGACCCGACCATGTCCCTGCCTGCCGGGCCCCAACCTGCGAGGCCCTCGAGCCGCGGACGCTGCTGAGCCTCGCGATCGAGATCGACTACTCGTTCGACAGCAATGACTTCTTCGCCGACCCGGCGCGCCGGGAGGTCGTCGAGTTCGCGGCGGACTGGCTGGGGGCGCTGCTGCAGGACAATCTCGAGGCGATCATCCCGGGGGGGCCCAACAGTTGGACGGCCCGCTTCACGCACCCCGGGACGGGGGCGCCGGCCGAGGTCGACAACCCGGTGATCCCGGAGGACACGATCCGGGTGTATGTCGGGGGGCGCGACCTGCCGGGATCGAGCGTGGGCCTCGGCGGGGCGGGCGGGTTCAGCGCTTCGGGCAGTTCGTCTTTCCTGAGCCTGGTGGAGGGACGCGGGCAGCCGGGGGCCATCGGGCCGGACGCCAGCCGCACCGACTTCGGGCTGTGGGGCGGGACGATCTCGTTCGACACCGCGACCGACTGGCACGTGGGCGTCAGCGCCAGCGGGCTGGGCTCGGGGCAGTCGGACCTGCTGTCGATCGCGCTGCATGAGCTGGTCCACGTGCTGGGGTTCAACGCGAGCACGCCATCGTTTGCGAACCTGATTGCGAGTTCGGTCTTCACCGGCGCGCAGGCCCAGGCGGTGTGGAACGCGCCGGAGTTCGGACTGACGGGCGATACCACGGGGCTGATGCGCTGGCGCCGGCCATCCAGCCTGACGCAGCTCAGCAGCGTGACCGATACGCCCTTCCAGGCGATCACGACGACCGTGCGGCGCACCGGCGACTACGACATTCTGAGCGACCAGACGAACTTCGGCGACGCCTTCGACGGCGTGCTGCTGGTGTATCAGAACGGCTTCGATGCGGCGAGTCCGCTGACGAACCTGATCGCGATCAACAACGACTACGGCGGGTCACTGCTGCCGGGCGCCGGGCCGGGGTACTCGGGCGTTGAGGGATTGCGGCTGGTGGCCGGGCGCACCTATGTGTTCGTGGTGACCGGCGCCGCCGATGACCAGGATGGGGCCCACCGGCTGGAGATCCGGCGCCAGCCGGCGGACCTGGCGGTGGACGGGAGCCACTGGGTCGAAGGCACGTTCATCACCGGGCAGGAGGCGGCGATGGACCCGACCATCGGGACAGGCCGCCGGAAGCTGCTGACGGCGCTGGATCTGGCGGCGCTGGATGACATCGGGTGGGAGATCAGCGGGGCCACCTGGCCGGGCGTCGGCGCCCCGGCGTCGCTGGTCAGCGCAACGGGCGTGGGGGCGACCGCGCTGCGTTCGGTGTCGCCGACGAGCCCGGGACTGCACCGGTTCACAACGCTGCGCGGCGGGTTCATCGAGGTTGCCGCGACTGCCTCGGCGCCGGTGTCGCTGCGCCTCTGGGACTCGGCCGGAAGGCTGGTGGGCCAGTCGGAGGGCGTTCAGACGCGGGCGTCGGTGGTCGCCAGCGGACCTTCGCAGCAGTACACGGTGGAGGTGATCGCGGCCGGGGCGGCGGACTACGAGCTTGCCATCGCAACGACGCCCGACGGCTTTGCGCTGTGGTTCCCGGAGGGCTTCGCCAGCCGGAGCGTCAACGAGACGGTGTGGATCACCAACCCCGGGGATGAGCCGGTGATGTTCACGCTGACGATGCGGTACGAAGAGGCGGAACTGCTGCGGGCGCAGGACACGCTGGCGGACGGGCGCCTGCTGGCGCCGGGCGAGCGCATCGGAATCGAAGTCAGCCGTGACGGCGTGCTGGCGCGCGACGTCGTGACCGGCCAGCAGATCCTGGTGGA
The DNA here is from genome assembly GCA_043101635.1 of Phycisphaerales bacterium JB039. Classification (GTDB taxonomy): domain Bacteria; phylum Planctomycetota; class Phycisphaerae; order Phycisphaerales; family UBA1924; genus CAYMJK01. The sequence goes on from JBICIE010000221.1 coordinate 7,612, forward strand.
GCGGCCGTACGCGCTGGTGATGATGGCGACCGGGCACATCGCCGCGTCGCTGGAGCGATCGGATGTGTTCGGCGGCGAACGCATCTCGACCAGCGAGGACTTCGTCACGAGCGCCAGCCGCACGTGGACGTTTGCCCGGGCCGAGAAGCGGCCGGACGAGGTGTTCGACTTCCTGGTGTACTACAACCCCAACCCGCACGAGGCGATCGTGACGATCACGGCGCTCACCAGCGGCGGGCCGGTGGAGATCGTGCATCGGGTCGGCGCGCAGCGGCGCTTCGGACTGAACCTCAACGACACGGCGCTGTTGCCGGTCGAGGCGTTCGGCATGGTGGTCACATCGCGCCCGCTGCTGAGCGCCGATGAGTCGAGCCATGTCGGCATCGTGGCGGCGCTGAGCCACTTCGATGCCCGGGCCGGCGGCGCCGGCTGGGTGGCGCTGGGACAGGCCGACGGCCCCACCACCGCCGGCGTGTTCCCGGGAGCGTTCACCGGGCCGGGGCTCGGCGCCCGGGCGCTGATCCTCAACACCACCGCGGCCAGCGCGACGGTGGAGTTGCGCTCGGGGAGCGGGGCAGTTGAGATCGTGAATGTGGCGCCGTTCGCGTCGGTCGTGCGCGATGCGCCGACCGGGGCCGGCCTGTCGTACTCGTTCACCGCGGGCGAGGGTGTGGTGCAGCTTGTGCAGGTAGGCTTCGGGGAGGCGGCCAGCGGCGGGCCGGTCACCGAGGCGTCGCGGAACCACTTCTTCGCGGCAGCGTCGCTGGACCGGGGCGGGGCGTCGGTGACGAGCGTGGGCTTGATCGGGCTGTTCAATCCGGCGGGGGGCGCCGCGGCGGATGTCGAGATTCGATTCTCATTCGGATCGGGCCTCGAGGTGACGACCAGCGTGAGCGTCGGCGCCGGGGCCTTCGGCTTCGTGCCGCTGCACGAGCTTGGGGGATTGCTGTCGACGAGCGGGCCGTTCAGCGTGACGCTGCGATCATCCATTCCGGTTGCGGCGACGCTGACGGTCTTCGACGCGCTGGCGCCGGTGGGCTGGATGACGGCGGGTCGGCTCGATGGGGTGCTGGAGCCGATCATTTGAGCGGCGCTTGATCATCGCAGGGCGACCGGCAGCAGCAGCACCAGCGTGAGGACGATCAGAAGCAGCACGAACGCGACGAACCTGCGCGCGCGACGCTGGCGGCGCACGATGCGATCGGTCGCGGCGCGCGCGCGGACGATCGCCGTGAAGTCGGTGTCCTTGCCGCACTCGGAGCAGCGGATGCGGCCACCGGCAATCGGCGCCCCGCCGAACTGATACCCGCAGTGGGCGCAGACCGCCTGCTTCGGCACGACGCCCTCAAGCCGGCTCGGGTCCACCGTCGGCTCCTTCGATGAGCCAGTCTGGCAACGAGCGCACCTTGCCATCGGCGCCGACGCAGGCCAGTTCGCTGGTGGCGGCGACTAGCACGCCGCCGGCGTCGTGCAGGCGGGCGGCAGCGCCATCGCCCGGCTCGATGAGCGCCACCTCATACTCGTGGCGCAGCTTGATGCGCCCGCCGCCGGTGAAGCGGGTGCGGACCTCGATGACATCGTCGTAACGCCCCGGGCGCCGGAAGCGCAGATCGAGTTTGGTGACGACGAGGAAGACGCCGGCGGCCTCGAGCTGGGCGTAGCTGACGCCGCTGGCGCGGAGCAGTTCGGTGCGCCCCATCTCCAGCCAGGGGACGACGCTGGCGTGATGGGCGACACCCATGGGGTCGCACTCGCAGTATCGGACGCGAACGCGGATGGCCCCGGCGGGAGGCGGCGGGCGGAGCGGGCGGGGCAGGGCGGCTTCGGCGAGGTCCATGGCGGGCGAGTGTAAGGGCGTGTGGCAAGGCGGGTTATATGGGTCCTTGACAATGTTTTAGCATCAACTAAAATGTCAACATGGCGAGTGACCCTCTGGCACTGCTGGCCGAACCGAAGCGCCGGGAGATCCTGCGGCTGATCTGGCGGGGCGAACTGAGCGCCGGGGAGATCGCCGCGCGATTCGATGTGAGCTTCGGGGCGATCAGTCAGCACCTGGCGGCGCTGCGGGAGGCGGGATTGGGGCGCCGGCGCCGGGACGGGCGCCGGCGCCTGTACAGCGTCGACCGTGAGGGGCTGGGGCCGATTGCCGGGGCTCTTGAGGTGATGTGGGGCGGACAGATCGAGCGTCTGAAGGAACTGGCGGAAGCCGAGCAGCGGGCAGCGCCGCGCCCGCGCCGAGGAAGGATCAGCCATGACATCCGGCGTCACCCGGGCCGAGAGTGAGGTTGTTGAGATCACCTGCGCCATCAGCGCGCGCCCCGAGACGGTGTTCCGGTACTTCACGGATCCGGAGCGCTTTGCGCGCTGGTGGGCCGGGCCGGGCGGCGGGGTCGCGACGCTGGAGGCGCGCCCGGGCGGGCTGATGCGCATCGCCTATCACGGCGGGCAGGTGATGCGCGGGAGGGTGCTGGCGATCGAGCCGCCGCGCCTGTTCAACTTCTCGTGGGGCTACGAGGGCGAGGGGCAGGCCGTTGCGCCCGAGTCATCGGAAGTCGAGATCACGCTGAAGGCGACGCCGGAGGGCACGCTGCTGAAGCTGCGCCACAGCGGGCTGCCGACGCCCGAGCAGCGGGCCGGGCACACGAGCGGGTGGCGTCATTACATGTCGGTGATGGCGCACGAGGCGGCGGGCGAGCAGACCGCCGGCGCGGCCAATCGAGTGTTCAAGGCGTTCGCCGAGGCGTGGCGCACGCGCGACGATGGCGCGCGCCTGGACCTGCTGCGCGGCTGCTGCGCCAAGGACGTGCGCTTCCGCGACGCGTGGGCCTGCGTCGATGGCGTCGAGGCGCTGAGCGAGCACATCGCCAACGCCCTGCGCCACGTGCCGATGGCGATGGAACTGACGACGCCGGTCGAACACGCGCACGGCTATGCGCGCGCAGGCTGGCGGGCCGCCGGCCCGGACGGGCGCGCGATCATGAGCGGAACCTACTTCGGGCGTCTCTCGCTGGACGGGAAGCTGGAGTTTGTGGTGAGCTTCCTGGATGGCCCGCCGCAGCTTTAGAAGGCGCCGGGGTCGAGAGAAAGACGGGGCGCCCCCACCATGCGCCGCCCGGGCCATGCTTCTTACGCTCAGTTCGTTCTACGGGCAGCCGGCGGCGAAGGCGTTCTGGAAGCAGAGGAAGTCGAAGAAGGTCAGGGTTCCGTCGCCGTCGCAGTCGGCGTCCGGGTCGCCGGCGGCGAAGAGGTTCTGATAGCACAGGAAGTCGAAGAAGTTCAGATCGCCGCTGCCGTCGCAGTCGGCGTAGCAGGTGTGCAGCAGCGTGGGCGCCGGCATGAGTGTGACCGGACGCACGCCGTCGTCGATAACGATGTCGAAGATGTCGAGCCCGGCGCCGACGCCGCTGGTGAGTTGGAGTTCGTAGGTGGTCGGGCTGGTCTGGACGACCGGGCCGATCTCGCTGAGCCCTGCGCTCTTCTTGGCGTGGCGCACCACGGGCGGCTGAACCGGCTCGGTGATGGGGCTCGACTGCCAGTCGTTCAGCGCGAACTTCATGGCGACCGTGCGCCCGCCGGTTCCGGGGACGACATCGGTTTCGATCTTCCAGATCGACTGCACGGCATCCGGCCGGCCGACCAGGTCGGTGCGCCATGTGTCGAACATGTCGCGCAGGGTGAAGACCGGATCGGGATCGCCGGACTGCTGGTTGGGAACGTTGAACGTCATCCAGTAGTCGCCGATGGCGCAGCCCTGGCCGCTGGCGAAGACGCCACCCTGGCTGTCGACGGTCGCGACCGTCAGCGTGCGCCGGGCGGGGATGGCCAGGTCGGTCCAGCCGTCGCCGGTGAGATCGGCGGGCTCGGGCCGGTTGGGATTGAGGCGCAGCAGCGCCGACTGGGCCAGCGAGAACGTGCCGTCGCCGGCGCCTTCGAGGATCTCCAGATCGGCGGTGGCAACCACGACGGTGACGGCGATGTCGAGGTTGTCGTCGCCGGAGAACTGGCCGATGGCCAGTTCGCCGGAGCGGCCGGAGAGCGGGTAGATGGTGGTCTCGAAGACGCCGCCTTTCTGGAGCACGACGGCCATGTCGGCGTTGTCGACGGTGGCGACGGCGAAGTCGATCTCGCCGTTGCGGTCGAAATCGGCGGCCCGCAGTGCGGTGGGCCCGCCGGGCACGGGGATGAAGCCGTCGACGGCGAAGGCGCCGCCGGTGTTGCGGAGGATGGCGAGCTGATCGACATCGGCGGCGATGTACACGAGGTCGACATCGCCATCTCGATCGACATCGCAACTGACGAGATCGTCGATGCCGCCCCCGGCGGGCACGTCGCTGCGGGTGTAGCCGCCGGCGCCATCGTCGAGCAGCACCGTCACATCGTTGCTGGTGAAGTTGGCCACGGCGATGTCCGGGCCGAAGGCGCCATCGAGATCATCCACCACGATGCGCCGGGGATTGTCGCCGACGGGGATCGGCCGCGGGGCGCCGAAGGCGCCGGCGCCGTCGCCGGCGAGGATGGTGATCTGGTCGATGGCATCGTTGGCGACGATCAGGTCGAGTGCGCCATCGCCGGTGACGTCGGCGGCGACGATCTCGCGCCCTGGCGCGCCGGCGGGCGTGGTCACGTACTGCTCGAAGATGGACACCGGCGCGCAGTCAGGCGTCTGGTTGAACAGCAGCGAGACATCACTGGAGTCGGCGGCGACGGCGGCGATGTCGATCTTGCCATCGTTGTCGAAGTCTCCGGTCGCGTTGGTCAGCGGGCGGCCCGCAGCGCGGTACAGACCGGTGCAGCCGTCCATGTCGCCCGTGCGGGCGATGAGCATGTAGGCGATGTGGGCCGACTTCTCAAAGGAGGCCGGGGGCGAGCCGCAGGATGTCGGCGAGCCGGAGCAACTGCAGCGGCCGTCGCCGCCCATGCGCCGGGCGGCTTCCATGGCGGCCATCATCTTCTCGGCGAGGTCGCCGGGCGTGTCGATGACCGCGCGGACCGCCTCGGTGACGACCGGCTCGCCGGTGAGGATGTTGCCCTGGATCGCGTAGACGATGTCGCCGACCGAGCCGATCTGGCCGCCCTTCCACTGGCTGGCGCCGGTCCCGCTGAAGGTGGCCGCGCGTCCCTGAACATCGACGAAGCCGTACTGACGGGTCTGGTGGCCGCTGTCGAAGACGGCCAGCAGATCGAGGATCTCATCCGGATCGACGCCGAGGGCGATCTGATCGCGGATGTACGCGCGGTTCTGGCCGCTGGAATCCACGAAGGACTGGGCCGTGCAGCCGCCGACGCCGGTGAGCAGCACCGGCGTGTTGGCCTGCAGGTCGAAGCCGGTCAGGCAGGTCGCCGAGCCGAGGGCGATCTCCCCGGTGCGGGTGTCGACCAGGAGGATGGACCAGGTTGCGGCGGCCTGGCCGGCGGCCACGGCGATGGCCGCGGCGGCGGCAAGTCCGGATCGGGCGCCAATTCGCATGTGATGCTCCGTTTGGTGTCTCCCGCTGCCCCAAGTTACCACGCCCGGGGGGCGAAGCCAAGTGGTCTGGCCGGAGAACGGTCCGAATCCGGGGGGGAACGCGCCTGCAGGGAGGGCCAGGCGGGGCCGGCGCCCGGGCTATCCGGACCCCGGCGTGAAGTTGGGTAAACAGGGCGCCGATACAGCCTCGCCGGGGCGTGGTTCCCGGTCGCGCCCGGGTCTGCCGGGGATGATCGAGGAGGTGGCCAGTGACCCCACCGAACGCCAACGGCCAGCACTGGGCCGACAAGAAGATCTTCACAACGGGCGAGGCCGCCGAAGTGTGCAAGGTGAGCCAGCAGACGATCATCCGCTGCTTCGACAGCGGCCGGCTGCAGGGCTTTCGCGTGCCGGGCTCGAAATTCCGGCGGATTCCGCGCGAGGAGCTGATCCGCTTCATGCAGCTCAACGGGATCCCGACCGATGCGCTGGACGCCGGCCGCAAGCGGGTGCTGGTGGTCGATGACGACGAGAAGATCCTGGAGGTCTTCCGGGACATGCTGCAGCGCGACGGACGTTTCGAGTTCGAGACGGCGTCGAGCGGGTACGACGCGGGGATGCTTACGGAGCAGTTCCGTCCGCACCTGATCATCCTGGACTACATGCTGCCGGACATCAACGGCAACGTGGTGTGCAAGCGTCTGAAGGAGAGCCCTGAGACGCGCGACATCAAGATCATCTTCGTCAGCGGGGTGATCAACGAGCACGAGATCAAGAGCCTGCTGGATGCGGGCGGGGACGCCTTCCTGAAGAAGCCGTTCAACATCCAGGAGCTTCTGGGCAAGATGACAGAGTTGCTGGGTCTTGGCGCAGCGGCGCCGGAGCGGGCCTGATCGGCGGGGGGCCGGGAGGCGGGAGCAGCCATGACCGCGCACGCTGATCCAGATCGAGCCGGGCGCGTGGAACTGATCCTGGAGCGCATCGACGCGCTGCCGACGCTGAGCCCGATCGCGTCGCGCCTGCTGGAGATGTGCTCGGACACCGAGGCGGAGCTGCGCGACGTCATCAGCCTGATCGAGTCGGACCCGGCCCTGACGAGCAAGATCCTGGGCATGTGCCGGCGGGCGGACCGGGGGCTGGGCGACCGCATCACCACGGTGCGTCACGCGGTGGTGATGCTGGGGCTGGAGGCGGTGCGCTCGGCGGTGCTGAGCGTGGCGGTTTATGACCTGCTGCAGGATTCCGGGCTGGACGCCGCCGACGAGGCCGGCGCCGAGGGCGATCGCGGGCTGGACCGGGTGGAGTTCTGGCGGCATCTGCTGGGCGTCGCCTGCGCGGCGGAGCTGATCGCCGAGGAGACGCCGCACCTGGGCGTGCGGGCCGACGAGGCGTTCGTCGCGGGGCTGCTGCACGACATCGGGAAGCTGGCGCTGGACCTGACGCTGCGCCGCTCCTATGGGCGGGTCATTGCGCTGGCGGAGGCGCGCCAGACGGGCGCGTCGGCGGTCAGCCGCAGCGTGATCGGGCTGGATCACCACACCGCGGGCAAGCGGCTGGCGGAGCACTGGGACCTGCCGCAGCCGCTGCAGGATGTGATGTGGCTGCACAGCCAGCCGCTGACCTCGCTGCCGGATCTGCCGCACCGCAACCTGATCGCGATCGTGACGCTTGCCAAGAGCCTGTGCCGCGAGCTGCACGTGGGCTTCAGCGCCGAGTTCGGTCCGATCGCGCCGAGCCGGGCCCTGGCGGGCCAGCTCGGGCTTGATTGCGGCGTGCTCGAAGAGGTTGCGCCGGAGCTGCACGAGGCGGTCGCGGAGCGCAGCAGCGCGCTGGGGCTGGACAACGCGTCGAGCCCGGAGTTGCTGCTGCGGTCGATCACCAACGCCAACGCCTGGCTGAGTCGCAAGAACATCGCGCTGGAGACCAAGAGCCGGCTGGCGGAGGAGCAGCAGCGCGTGCTGAGCGCGGTGGCCGGCTTCTGGGCCCTGCCGCACGCGGGTCGCGGTCTGGTGGACACGCTCGGGGCGATCGGGGCGTCGGCGGCAGAACTGCTGTCGCCGGGCTTCATCGGCGCCATGGCGCATCCGTCGGCGGGCGAGCCCTGGAGACTCCTGCGGATCGCCACCGACGGCCGGGTGCTGGAGGCGGAGACGGTGGACGATCCCGGGCCGCAGGCGCTGGGCGTGATCCGCGCCCTGGGCGCCGGGGCCGAGGCCGTGGTGGACGCGGATGTGCGCCGGTGGCTGTCGTGGGGCATGCCGGCGTGCGCCGAGGCGCCGGACCTGCGGGCCCTCGGGCTGACGGCGCCGGACGGGTGGCCGCGGGTGCTGCTGCTGCTGGACCGCCGGCTGACGGACGGAGCCGCGGCGTCGCCGCACCTGCGGGCCCTGATCTCGACGTGGAGCGCCGCGGTGGGCGCCGCGGCGCAGCACGAGAGCGCCCGGCGGCTCGGCGAGAAGCTGGTGGAGACGAACCGCTCGCTGGTCGAGGCCCAGTCGGAGCTGGCCGAGGCGCAGGCGATGGCGCGGCTGGGCGAAATCGCCGCGGGCGCCGCCCACGAGATGAACAACCCGCTGGCGGTGATCAGCGGGCGCAGCCAGTTGCTGGTGAGCGCGCTGGAATCGGAGACGGACAAGGCGGCCGCCGAAGCGATCGCGGAGGCGGCAAGCGACCTGAGCGACCTGATCACGTCGCTGCGCCTGCTGTCGAGCGGCCCGGCGGCGGAGAAGACGCAGGTCGTGATCGCGGACCTGCTGGGCGAAGCCATCCGGCGCGCCGATGTGCGCAGAGGCTGCGCATCGCGGGTCCGGGTTTCCGGCGCCGCAGCGCAGGAATCGCTCGTGACTGACCGAGAACTGATCGCCGGCGCGCTGGCGGAACTGATCGTCAACGCCGCGGAAGCTGATCCCGGCGGTGAGATCGCGCTTGCGGTTCATACCGACCCCGGAAACGACCGAATGGTGTTCACGGTCAAGGACGGAGGACCCGGCATGAGCCCGAAAGCGCTCGAACACGCCTTCGATCCATTCTTCAGCGAGAAGCCTGCGGGGCGCCAGACCGGGCTGGGGCTGACGCGGGCGCGCCGCATGGCCGAGATCTGCTCCGGCACACTGCATGTGCGCAACGGAGCCGATGGCGGCGCCGCGGCGCAGCTTGCCCTGCCGCTGTCGAGGGTCTCCAGCGCAGCGGCATGATGGGAGCAACGATGAGCGAGCGCTCTGGCGAACAGCGACATGTGACCCCGGCCCTGCGCCTGGCGCCCGAGGACCTGGAGGTCGATCGGACGACGCCGCCGCGCGTGCTGGCGGCGTTCTGCCCGGCGCCGGTGCGGGCCCGGCTCAAGCGGTCGCTGGCCAGGGCGGTCGAGACGCTGGACTTCGCGGGGGCCCAGCGGGAACTGGAGATTGCGCTGTCGGAGGGCAGCTACGACGTGGTGCTGATCGGCGACGAGATCGACAGCGCCGTGCGGACGCTGATCATCGAGCGGCTGGGCGCCGCCGGAGAGATCAGCCCGGTGGCGCTGACATCCAGGGCGACGCTGGAGGACGCCCTGGATGCGATGCGGGCCGGGGCCGCGGACATCATCGAGGATGGCGCCTCGCAGGCGGAGCTTGCGACGCGCCTGGCCCAGGCGACGGCCAGAG
>JBICIE010000222.1:0-5911 GCA_043101635.1 Phycisphaerales bacterium JB039
ATCTGGCCATGCCAGGCAACACCCACCAGCCCGCCACCCGGGTCGTGCACCTGACCGCAGCCGACCAGACCACCGGCGCCATCGCGCCGCCGCTGCATCTGTCCACGACCTTCGAGCGCGACGCCGATGGCGGCTACCCGCGGGGCTTCACCTACGCCCGCCCGGCCAACCCGACCCGCGCACTGCTGGAGCAGACCATCGCAGCGCTCGAGGGGGCCGGCGCCGCCGCCTGCTTCAGCTCCGGCTCCGCTGCGACCGCGGCGATCTTCGGCGCTCTGGCGCCCGGGGACCACGTCGTGGCGCCGCAGGAGGCCTACTACGGCACGCCAACGCAACTGACGGGGTGGTTTGCCCGGTGGGGGCTTCGCTGCACGCTCGTCGACACAAGCGATCCCGGCGCCATCGCCGGCGCGATGACCGGGCAGACCCGCATGCTCTGGCTCGAGTCGCCCTCCAACCCCCGCCTTCGCATCTGCGACATCGAGGCGGCCTGCGATGTCGCCCGGCGCCACGGCGCGCTCGTCGTCTGCGACAACACCGTCGCCACGCCGCTGCTCCAGCACCCGCTGGCGCTCGGCGCCGACGCCGTCGTTCACTCCACCACCAAGTACATCTCCGGGCACGGCGACACGCTCGGCGGCGCCGTGGCCCTGCGCGATCCGGGCGGCGAACTCGCCGGGCGCATCTTCGAGCAGCAGGCCCAGCTCGGCGCTGTGCCCAGCCCCTTCGAGTGCTGGCTGACGCTCCGCGGCATGCGCACGCTCGCCCTGCGCCTGCGCGCGCACTGCGAGAACGCCCGGCGCGTCGCCGAGTTTCTGTCCGGCCATCCGGCCGTCACCGCGACCCACTACCCCGGCCTGCCGACCCATCCCGGCCACGCCGTCGCGGCGCGCCAGATGCGGGACTTCGGCGGGCTGCTCAGCTTTGAGGTCGCCGGTGGACGGCCCGGCGCCTTCGCCGTCATTGCCCGCCTCGGCCTGATCCGGCGCGCCACGAGTCTCGGCAGCGTCGAGTCGCTGGCCCAGCACCGCGCCTCGCAGGAGGGCCCGGACACCCGCTCGCCCGAGGGCCTCATCCGCATGTCTGTCGGCATCGAGGACCCGGGTGATCTCATCGCGGACCTGCGCCAGGCGCTGGAGGCGGCGCCGTGATCGTGCTGCAGGTCGCCATGCGCGACGAGGCCGCGCCGCTCATCGAGCGCCTGCGCCTGCGCCCGGCGCCGGACCGGCTGCCGCCCTGGGCGCCCATGCAGGCGTGGCGCGGCGAGGTGGCGGGCGATGGCGCACGAGAGCAAGTCGCGCTTGTGACGCACGGCGTCGACGCGCGCTTCGATGTCGACCTGATCGCCACGCAGCCTGCGACCCTCGCTGCCCACCTCGCGATCGACCGCTTCCAGCCGCGACTGCTGATCAACGCGGGAACCGCCGGCGGCTTCGCCGGGCGCGGCGCGCGCATCGGCGACGTCTTCCTCTCCCGGCCCCCGGTCATGTTCCATGATCGGAGGATCCCGCTTCCCGGATTCGAGGGGTCCGGCCTCGGCAGCTACCCGTGCCTGGACGGCGCTGCGCTGGCGCAGCAACTGGGAGTGAAGGCGGGCGTCATCTCGACCGGCAACGCCCTCGACCTGCCCGAGTGCGATCGCGCGGAATTGGAGCGGACCGGCGCCGACGCCAAGGAGATGGAGGCCGCGGCGATCGCCTGGATCTGCGATCTTCGCGCTGTCCCGATGCTCGCCATCAAGGCCATTACCGACCTGGTCGACGGCCATACGCCGACCGAACGGCAGTTCCTCGAGCATCTTCGGGTCGCAAGCGAAGAGCTCGCCCGCATCACGGAGATGGTCGTTCGGCGCCTTGCCGGGCGGCCGGAAGCCATTCGCTAGCGCTTGCCGCGTCGCCGGGGTATCCTCAGGCTCAGAAAGGGAAACGCATGAGAGTTCTCTCAGTTATCGTGGGCCTGCTGATCTTCGGAACTGTCGCTCCGGCTCAGGATGCCGAGCCGGCGCCGGCGACCCCGTCCCGGCCCAAGGTCAAGCTGCTGGAGCCCGGCGCCGAGCCGCGCCAGGCGCTCCGATACGAGCCCCGCATCGGCCAGTCCGAGCGCGCCGTCATCGAGATGCGCATCTCCTCGTCGGTCAGCATGGGCGGCGCCGAGATGCCGGCCCAGGAGATGCCCCCGACGAAGATGACCATCCTGCAGACGCCCGCCGCGGTCAACGAGGCCGGCGACTACGTCATCAACATCGTCATAGAGGACTTCACCGCGACCGGCGAGGGCCCCATGGTCGCCATGATGCGCCAGTCCATGCAGCCGCTGGTCGGCGCGACCGCTGCGGGCGAGGTGAGCCCGCGCGGCGAGTCGCTCAGGTTCGAGATGCAGGAGATCGACGCCGCCGGCCCCATGCGAGCCCAGATGGAGTCCATGGGCAGCCAGGCCAGCCAGCTCGGCGCGGTGTTTCCCGAGGAGCCCGTGGGCGTCGGCGCCCGCTGGGAAGTCACCATGGAACTCGACAACGCCGGCGTCATGATGCAGCAGACCATGCTCGCCACCCTCAAGTCGATCGAGGGCGATGTCATCACGCTCGACATGGCCATGTCCCAGTCAGCCGAGCAGCAGGACTTCGCCCCTCCCGGCATGCCCCCCGGCATGGAAGTGGACCTCGAGAGCCTGACCGGATCGGGCGAGGGCGTGATGCAGATCGACCTGTCGCGACTCGTTCCCGTGCGCTCCACGCTGGACGCCACAACGAAGATCGTGATGGCCGTGATGATGCAGGGCCAGCAGCAGGAGATGGCCCAGTCGATGAAGATGGCCATGTCGATCACTGGCGCCTTGGCGTCGGAAGAGCCCGCGCCGGAGCCAGAGGCGGAGCCCGCCGAAGCCGGCGGCGGCGGCTGACCGGCGGCGCCCCGCCTTCAGGCGGCGCCGGGTCCGCTCATCATCTCGAGGATCTGGTCCCGATGCGCGCGCATCAGGCGCGCCGGCGCTTGGGAGCGCGGGTTGATCTGGCCCACCGGGGTCTCGATGGCCCAGTCGCTGAGCAGCTCGAGCGAGTGCTCGCCCCGCTCTCCCGACTTGAGCCCGACATCCTCGTAGGGCTGGTTCAGCAGCGTCGCCTCGATGCGGTCGCCGCTGACATCGTGCACCTCGAACCAGAGATGCTCTGCGCCCTTCCCGCCCCGGATCGGATACCCCAGTTTCACCAGCGGATGGGCCGGCATGTCGGCAAACTCGCAGGTGAGATCGGCAAAGACGCCACGCGTCGCCCGGGCCCGCTGAGCCATCAGATCCGTCGCCGCTTCTGAGAAGCGGAAGATCGCTTCGTCATCCATCTCCCGCGTGAAGAACTTGCACGGCCGCAGGCTGCTGCCGCGCAGCTTCGCCAGCAGGCCGCGGCGCGGCTCGCACAGCACGACCCGGCGGTCGGTGTGGCCGTCGGCGTGCCGCAAGCCCCGGCAGTGGGGCGCCGCGCTTCGGTCGAAGGCCGCGGCGCCGACGAGCTCGGCAACGCCTCCCGGATGGCCGAACTCGGCGATCTCACCCTCCTTGATCTCGCCCTCCAGCGCCAGGAACGCCAGGCATCGCAGCGCCGTCGACATCGAGTCCTGCGCCGAGGCCGATGGCCGCAGCACATCGAAGTCGATCGCGCCCAGTTCCCCGAGCCCATGCGTATGCACCCAGTGCGCCAGCGGTTCATCATCTTCGCCAGCGTCTGGCTTCGGCTCGTAGACCGCGTGAATGCAGTAGAGCGCCTCGACATCCACATCCGCGCTGTGCGCCAGCTCATCGTCCAGGGACGCCCGTGGCCAGACCAGTTGCGACTGGTGGTCCATCGCCGTCAGCCCGTCGCTGTCCATCACCCGGCGCAGGTACCAGAGCAGTCGCTTGCGGTCCCGCAGCGCTCCGGCGTCCGTGGGGGCCACGACAACGTGCAGGCAGTGTCCTGCGCTGTCGAACGCCTCCAGGTCGCTCTCGGAAAGGTGCGGCTGGAACATCGCCAACTCCCGCGGCGGCAGCGGGAGGCCCGCGACCGCCTTGATCTCCGCGCTGCCCCAGTCGGGATGGGTGGCTTCCAGCGTCCAGCCGGAGGCCTCCTGCTGACTGGTTCGAAGCTCGATCCCGCTCCTGCGCAGGTAGCCCAGATGCTCGGGGCGAGGGGCCGGGCTCCCGCGAAACAGCACGGTTCCGGCGCACGGGTCCTTCTTCTTCCTGAGCCTGAGCATTGGACCTCCTGTTTCGCTCCAAGACGGCGCCCGGACGCGCCGTGTGACGCGTCTGCTCAGATTTACCAGATATTCTCAGGAACCGCAACCTGGGCGGCGGCGCGCAGGCGAGGCCCCCGGATGAGGGCCTCGCGACGACCAGCGCTCTGGACCACCGGCGCCTACTCCACGACGAGGGTCGGGGCCAGCGCGATGGGCCTGTTGATGTTGTAGTAGTTCGGGCTCGTCGCCATCACGTGGCGGTGGATCTGCTCGAACTGCTCCGGCGTGCCCGAGCCCTTGATCCGCACGGTGTACTGCACCTGCTCATACCCCGCGGGCACACGGGCGTCGATCGCCAGGAACCCGCGCAGGTCGATCTCGCCGGTTGTCTCAATCTCGAGGCTCTCCAGCTCGATCCCGTTGACCGCGCAGGCCGCAACGTACGTCGCCGCCAGGCAGGCGTTCATCGCCGCGAAGAGGTACTCCTGGGGATTGGCCTGCGTGTTGGTCCCGCACAGTTCCAGGGGCTCGTCGATGTGGATCGTGAAGTCCTTGGCGATGCGCCGGCCACCCAGCTCCCACCCGTCGACCTTCGTCGCCGTCCGCGCCCCGCCCTCCCAGCGCGTGGTGACGCCGAAGCGGCTTTGCCCTCGGGCGGGGTCGTCCTTGATGGACTCGACCAGGGCCACCAGTTTCGAGACGTCGATGCCGTTGAGGGTCGATTCCTGCAGCTTGGTCATGATTGACTCCTTCCTGTGGCCGGCGTCATTGCCGACACCCCCAGCAGCGCCGGTCCGGCTCGCCTGGCGCCGCGCCCGGGGTTGACTTGCGGTCCAGAATCCCTTGACTACAGGTCCAGATCCCCCGCAGGAGCCCGCCGATGGCCACCGACACCCGCGACCGGCTGATCCGCGCCGCCCACGACCTTTTCTACCAGGAGGGCTTCCACGCCGTCGGGCTGGATCGTCTGCTGGCCGAGGTCGGCGTCACCAAGACGACCTTCTACAACCACTTCGGATCCAAGGATGAACTCATCCTCGCCGCCCTCCAGTGGCACGACGACTGGTGGCGCACGAGCTTCCTCGAGATGGTGCGCCGCCTCGGCGGCGAGCGCCCCATCGACCAACTCCGCGCTATCCCCGACGCCCTCGATGAGCTCTTCAGCGGTCCGGACTACAACGGCTGCATGTTCGTCAACGTCGCCGTCGACTTTCCGCTGGCGCACGATCCGGCCCACCAGGCGGCCGCGGCCCACAAGCAGGCGATGCTCGGCGCCATCCGGCAACTCGCCGCCTACGCCGGCGCCCCTGATCCGGCGGCGCTGGCCGAAGAACTGGCCCTCGTGATGGAAGGCGCCTATGTCACGGTGCAGGTCAGCGACAACGACGGCACGACCGACGTGGCTCGCCGGCTGGTCGACGCCATCCTTGCGCGCCACATCCCCGGCGCCTGATGATGCGCCCTCGCGACCGCCCTGATGGGATTGCTCAGTCCCGCAGCTCGCGCCGCTTCAGCGGCTTGGCCGGGTTACCGACGTAGACCATGCCCGCATCGAGGCTGCGATAGGCGCATGACCGCGCCCCGAGCACCGCCTGCGGTCCGACCTCCACCCCCGGGCCGACGAACGCTTCCGTCGCCACCCACGCCTCACGGCCGATGGTGATCGGGAGCTTCAGCAACTCGAAAGTACGGCTGGTGTAGTCGTG
>JBICIE010000223.1:0-10118 GCA_043101635.1 Phycisphaerales bacterium JB039
TCGCGTGACCGCCGGCATCCTGTCCTGGGTTCGTTTCACCCCGCCCGAGGACGCCTACTGGCGTGAACGCATGGCCGGCAGCGCGGGCGCCCGGCCAGCCCCCGGAGAAGGCAGTTGATCGAGCTTTCGAAGATCCGCACACCCGCGTGGGAGCGTGTCGTCGCGGAGCTTTCCGCCGAGGCGCCGACCGATGAGTTGTTCCTGGCCCGCCTGGCGGCGGTGCTCGGGCAGGTCAGCGCCGCCAGGCAGGCGGTGCTGTGGACCGTGCCGGCGGGATCGAGTGATGACGCCGAGCCGGCCCCGGCGCGGGCGGTCATGGTGTGGCCTCCGGCCGCCGGAGAGGCCCAGAGCCAGGTCGAGTCGGGCGCAGAAGCGGGCGGCGCCGCGCGGCGGGCGGTCGAGGCCGAGCACGTCCGGGTCTTCGGGCTCGATGGCAAGGACGATCCGTTCTATGGCGGAAGCGGGCAGAAGGGGTACATCATCGCGGCGCCCCCGCCGGTCAGCGCGCCGGATCCGCTGGGGTCGCGCCCGGCCATCACGCTGCTGGTGGAGTCGCGCTCGCAGCAGGCGATGCAGACGACGCTGGCGCTGGTCGAGGTGCTGGTGGGCTATGGCCGGCTGCACGGGGCCCGCCAGCAGCTTCGCCAGTCGCGGGCCGCCAGCGCAGCGCTCGATCTGGCCGGGCGCCTGATCGCCTCGATCAACAACGCCGAGGGGTTCAAGGGCGCCTGCCTGCAGATCGTCAACGACCTGTCGCGCCAGATCGGCGCTGACCGGACGGCGCTGGGCTGGGTGCGCGGGATCGGCTCCAGCGGGAGCGTGAAGCTGGTGGCGATCAGCGACACCGAGCATCTCGACCGGCGCATGAAGATGGCCCAGTCGATCGAGGCGGCCATGGACGAGTGCCTCGATCAGGAGCAGCCGGTGCTGTACCCGGCGCCGGCGCCGGAGGATCCCGAGGGCGATGCGCTGCTGAGCGGCGCCATCACGCACGCCCACCGCGAACTGGCGGCGGGGGACGTTTCGCTGAAGATCGCCTCGCTGCCGCTGCGCGACGGCGACGACATCCTCGGCGTGGTGACGGTGGAGTCGGCAGGCGCCGGGCGCATCGACGGGCGCACGATGGAGCTGCTGCAGGCCACGCTGGACCTCGTGGCGCCGGTGCTGCGCATCCGGCGCAGCGATGACCGGCCGCTGCCGAAGCGGACGTGGGACAGCGCCCTGAAGGGCGCCGCCTGGCTGGTCGGCCCGCGCCACACCGTCTGGAAGCTGGTGGGGCTCGCGGCGCTGGCGCTGGCGCTGGTCGTGACGTTCGTGGAGGCGCCCTACCGCATTCAGGCGGAGGCGGAGCTGATCCCGCGCCAGGATCGCAAGGTGGTGGCGCCGCAGGAGGGCATCATCATCGAGGTCCCGCCGGGCGTGTTCCCGGGCGCCGCGGTCAAGGAGGGCGACCTGCTGGCGCGGCTGGATACGTACGAGCTGGAACTTCGCGTGCTGGAACTGCAGGAGCAGCTCAATCAGCGCGTTGCCGAGGCGGACGCCGCCCAGCAGGCCCAGAAGATCGCCGAGGCGGATCAGGCCCAGTTGCAGGCGGCGCAGCTGCGGGCCCGCATCGAGCTGCACCGCAAGCAGATCGCCGATGCGCAGATCCGCGCTCCCATCGCGGGCGCCATCGTCGCCGGCGACCTGCGCGACCGCGTCGGCGCCAAGACGGATCTGGGCGAAGCGCTTTACGAGATCGCCCAGCTCGATGACCTGGTCATCGTGGCCAGGATCCCGGACCGCGACATCGCGTACATCCGCGATGACGCCACCGGACAGCTCGCGATGCGCTCCCGGCCCGACCAGCGCATCGACTTCCGGATCGAGACGATCGTGCCGCTGGCCCAGGCCGAGCAGGGCGCCAACGTCTTCGAGGCCCGGGCCGAACTGGCCGAGACGCCCGAGTGGCTGCGCCCCGGCGCCGAGGGCCTGGCCAAGATCGACACCGGCGACCGGCGGCTGTACTGGATCCTCAAGCGCCGCATCGAGGACACGCTGCGCCTGTGGCTGTGGTGGTGATGGAAATGGCAAATGGGCAGATGGCAAATGGCAAAGCAGGAGCCGGCGCGCTCTGGTCGCGACGCCGCGCCAGGATGAGCCTGATACCCCTGACCGCCTACCGCCGCTCAGCATTTGCCATTTGCCCCTTCGCCATTTGCTATTTGGATTTCCATGGCTGAGCGCCCCACATTCAGCCCGCTCTGGCACCGCGTTCGGGCGCTGAAGCCGCGCCTGCGCCCGCATGTGCAGATCACGCACCAGCACTACCGGGGGCGCAGGTGGCACGTGGTGCACGATCCTTCCAGCAACCAGTTCTACCGGCTCAACCCGGTGGCCCACGAGTTCGTGTCCCTGCTGGACGGCCGGCGCACGGTCGAGGATGTCTGGCGCGACACCCTCACGCGCCACGGGGATGGCGCCCCCACCCAGACCGAGGCGGTCGAGCTGCTGCACCAGCTCTACAACGCCAACCTGCTGTCGCTCGATACCAGCCCGGAGACCGAGCAGCTCCTGCGCCGCGGGCGCGAGCGGCGCAAGCGCAAGATCCAGTCGCAGGCCATCGGCATCATGTACTTCCGGATCCGCCTGTTCAATCCGGACCGCATGCTCGCGGCGATCGAACCGGTCCTGCGCCCGATCATCAACCGCTGGGGCCTGCTGCTGTGGACCGGGCTGCTGGCCAGCGCCATCATCGCGCTGCTGGAGAGCGGCTGGGCCGACCTGACCGATCCGGAGACCTTCCAGACCGCCATCGCCCCCGCCAACTGGCCCTGGCTGATCGTGGTGTTCATCGTGGCCAAGGCGTTCCATGAGACCGGCCACGGCGTCATCTGCAAGCGCTTCGGCGGGCAGGTGCCCGAGTTCGGCATGATGCTGCTGGTGCTGTTCCCAGCGCCATACGTCGACGCCTCGAGCTGCTGGGCCCTGCCAAGCAAGTGGAAGCGGATCGCCGTGGGCGCCGGCGGCATGATCTTCGAGCTTGCCCTGGCCTCGATCGCCGCGCACATCTGGCTGGCGACCAAGGCCAGCGCCGGGCTGGCCCATCAGCTCTCGTACAACATGATGCTGACCGCCAGCGTCACCACCATCCTGTTCAACGCCAACCCGCTCATGCGGTTCGACGGGTATTACATCCTCAGCGACCTGCTGGAGACCCCGAACCTGATGCAGCGGTCGATGAATCTGATCAAGTACCACTTCCAGAAGTGGTACTACCGGATCGAGAACGCCCGTCCCCCGACCGAGGTTCGCTCGGAGCAGGCGATCCTGCTGATCTACGGCTGGCTGGCGCTGGCGTACCGCATCTTCCTGTTCTTCTCGATCACGCTGTTCGTGATGGGCAAGGCGTTTGCCATCGGGCTGGTGCTGGCGCTGTGGACCGCCGGGGCCTGGTTCATCATCCCGCTGGGCAAGTGGACGCACTGGCTGGCGTCGAGCCCGCAGCTTGCCGACAAGCGCCGGCGCGCCATCGCCCTGAGCGTGCTCGGCGTCGCGGCGGGCGTCATCTTCCTCGGCGCCGTGCCGATGCCGGACCGCCGGAAGGCCGACGGCGTGATCGAGAGCCTCTCGCAGGCCGGCGTGTTCATCTCCACCCCGGGGTTCGTGGAGACCATCCACGCCGGCCCGGGCGAGATCGTCGGCGCCGGCGATCCGATCCTGACGCTGCGCAACCCGGAACTCCTGACGCTGCTGGAATCCGCCACCCACGCGCTGCAGGAGACCGAGGCCCGGGAGCGCCAACTGCTGGCAAGCCGCCCCGAAATGGCCTATCTGGCTCGCCAGCAGTACGAAGCGCTGCTGGAGCAGTACGAGTTCCTGCTGGAGCGGCGCGAAAAGCTCGTGGTGCGGGCGCCGGTGGCCGGCGTGATCGCCGGCGCCGATCCGCAGCGCCTGGCCGGCGCCTTCCTGCGAGAGGGCGACGCGGTCTGCGAAGTGGTCGATCCCGAACATGTGCGCGTCGCGGCGGTCGTCCCCCAGACGCAGGCGGACTGGGCCCCGCAGCTCAACGCCGAGCCGCGGACCATCGGCGTCGAGGTGCGTCTGGTGGGCCATCCGGCGGTCACGCACGCGGCCGAGCGCGTGGTGCTCCGCGAGGCGGGTGAGCGCACGCTCCCCCACGCCGCCCTCGGCTTTGCCGGCGGCGGGACGATCGCCACCGACGCACAGGACGAACAGGGACGCATCGCGGCCCGCCGCCACTTCGTCGTCGAGATCGAGCCGGACTTCGCCTACCAGCGCATCTCCGACGCAGTCGGGCGACCGTGGCGCCCGATGCCCGGCGAGCGCGTGAAGGTCCGCTTCAGCCTCGCCCCGAGGCCCCTGGCGTGGCAGTGGATCGACGCACTGCGCAAGCTGGTCCAGGGAAGGGTGGATCTGTGAACGAGCAAGAGAACAGAGAGCAGAGAATGGAGAATGGAGCGCAGCGCAGAGCGCCGGGCGCCTCCTCGCATCTCTGCTCCCTGCTCTCTGTTCTCTCTTCTCTCCTGTGCCCGCCAACCACATGACCCAGGCCCTCACCCGTTACGACACGCTCTTCGAGAGCCTCCGCAGCCGCCGGCGACGGCCGGTGAACCTGGAGGGTCTGGACCGCTGGGTCGGGCTGGCGGGGACCAAGGCCGTCGGCGCGCGCACGCCGCGGAGCGTCCTGCTGCGCCAGGCGCGCCGGGCCGACGCCCTGACGCCGCCGATCCGCGCCTATTCCGAGGCCGCGCTCGACGAAGCGGTCCGCGAGATGCGCGAGCTGTTCATCCGCAACCGCCAGGACCAGCAGGCGGTGCTGCGCGCGCTCGCCCTGGTACGGGAAGTGGCCCGGCGCGAGACCGGCGAGGAGCCCTTCGTCGTGCAGCTCACCGCCGCGCTGGCGATGTGGAACGGGCGCATCGTCGAGATGCTCACCGGCGAGGGCAAGACCCTCACCGGCTCGCTCGCCGCGACGCTCATCGCCTGGCGCCGCCGGCGCCTGCACATCTTCACCGTCAACGACTACCTGGCCCGGCGCGACGCCGCCAGCCGCCTGGCCACCTACCGGCGCTGCGGCCTGACGGTCGGCGCCATCCAGCATGAGCAGGAGCCCGCCGAGCGGGCCGGGATCTACAGCCGCTCGATCGTTTACGGCACGCCCAAGCAGATCACCGCCGACTGGCTCCGCGACCAGATTCGCATGGGGCGCATGGGCACCGCCTGGGCTGGCCGCCAGTTCATGGCCTCCGTCGGCGAGGCGGCAGCCGCGTCCGGCGGCGTCGCTCCACTCGTGCCCGGGCTGCGGGCGGCCCTGGTTGATGAGGCCGACGCGGTGCTCATCGACGAGGGCGTCGTCCCGCTGATCATCGCCCGGGCCCGGCGCGAAGATGAGATGTCGGCCGTCTACCTCGACGCCGCTCGCATCGCCTCCAGGCTCGATGAGGGGCCCGACTACACCATCGATCATCTGCGCCGCAAGGCCGAGCTGCGCCGGCGCGGCCGGCACCGGGCCGAGTCGATGTTCGCGCAGCTCGCCGATCCGATCTGGCGGGCCAGCCGCCGGGCCGATGAGTTGATCCGCCAGGCCCTGGTCGCCCGCCACTGCTACCTGCGCGGCCGGCAGTACCAGGTCGTCGACGGGCGCGTGGTGATCGTCGATGAGTACACCGGCCGCTTCCTCGCCGATCGCTCCTGGGAGCACGGCCTGCACCAGGCGGTGGAGGCCAAGGAGGGTGTCGAGGTCACCGCCGACCGCGAGACCCTGGCCCGCATGAGCTTCCAGCGGTTCTTCCGCAGCTACCCGTTCCTGTGCGGCATGACCGGCACCGCCGCGGACGCCCGCGTCGAGATGGAGGCCGTCTACAGCCGGCCGGTCGCGGTCATCCCGACCAATCGCCCGATGATCCGCGAGCAGTGGCCGACGCGGATCTTCCGGTCGGCCGAGAGCAAGTACGCCGCGATCATCGAATCGATCCAGACCCAGCACGCCCAGAACCGGCCGGTGCTGGTCGGCACCCGCTCCATCGAGGTCTCGGAACTGCTCAGCGAGCGGCTGACGGCCCGCGCGCTGGAGCACCGGGTACTCAACGCCAACTTCGACAAGGAAGAGGCCGACCTGATCTCCGGCGCCGGCGCCGCCGGCGCGATCACGGTCGCCACGAACATGGCCGGCCGCGGCACCGACATCAAGCTCGATGATGACGCCCGGCGAGCCGGCGGGCTGCACGTCATTCTCTCCGAGATGCACTCCGCCAAGCGAGTGGACCGCCAGTTCATCGGACGGGCCGGCCGCCAGGGCGATCCGGGCTCGGCCCAGATTTTCGTCAGCCTCGATGATGAACTCGTGCGTCTGCACGCGCCGCAACTGGCCGACGCCCTGCGCCGGCAGCGCGGCGCCGAGGAGCTGCGCATCACCGGCCCGGCCCGGGCCGTCTTCCGCACCGCCCAGCGTCGCGCCGAAGCCCGGGCCCGGCGCGATCGCGCCGCCGTGCAGCGCCAGGACGACTGGGTCGAGAAGCGCCTGCCCGGCTGAGCCTCAGGCCGGCGCCGTCAGCGGCGCCGGGCCGAGCGTCTGGATCGTCAGAACCCCATCGAGCCGCCGGGCCAGGTAGGCGTTGAGTTCCTCCAGCGTGACCGCCCGGATGCGGTCGGCGATCTCCTCCAGCGCGCGGGCCCGGCCGAGCCGGCGCAGGTCGGAGGCGAGCCCGGCGGCCCGCGCCCCGGTTGACTCCCCGCTGAACACCAGGCGGCTGAGCAGGCCGGCGCGGGCCCGGGCCAGTTCCTCTGCGGTCACTGCGCCGGCGGGGTCCCAGATGCGGCGCAGCTCGGCCAGCACCACATCCAGCGACTGCTGGGCCCGCTCCGGCGTCGTACCGACATATGCCGAGAGGACGCCGAAGTCACAGTCGGCGGTGTACGCGGCGCTGACCTCGTAGCACAGCCCGCGCTTCTCGCGCACCTCCGTGAACAGACGCCCGGACATGCCGCCGGAGAGCACCGCGCAGGCGAGCCGCTCCAGCGCGCTGTCCGGCGATGGCTCGGGCGGAGCGTCCGCCATGATCACGATCTGCGCCTGGTTGGAGTCGTCCTCTTCGTGGGCGTAGCCGCGGACCGGCGCAGCGCCGGGCGCCAGCGGCGCCGCGGCGCCGTGCCAGCCCTCCAGCAGTCGATCCAGCCGCCCGGCGATGTCATCCGGATCGATCGCGCCGGCGACCCCGATGAACGCGCCGCCCGGCCGCGCCCGCGCCTGCCAGTGCCCGCGGACATCGTCGATCGAGATGGCGCGCAGGCCCGGCTCATCGCCTTCGGTGGGCTGGTTCAGCGGCGCCGGCAGGTGCCGCCTGCGGGCCGCCAGGAAGGCTCGCTCCCGCGGCTCATCCAGCAGCGAGCGAAGGTCCTGCAGGGCAAGGTCGCGCACTGGCTCCATATCCGCCTCGGCGAAGCGCGGACTGCAGATGATGTCTGCCAGCGCCTCGAGGACCGCCCCAAGCTGATCGCTGACGCACGTGGCGCCGATCCGCATCGTCTGTGACCCCGCGGTCGCCGAGCGATTGGCGCCCAGGCCATCGAGCGCGTCGGCCAGGGCCCGCGAGTCGCGATCCCCCGCGCCGCGCAGGATCATCTCGCTGAGCACCGTGGCCAACCCGGCCCTGCCCTCGGGATCGCTGGCGGCGCCGACGGGCAGCAGGCAGGTGACCGCCGCCGAGCGCACCTGCGCCATGGGCTCCAGCGCCAGTTGCGCCCCGCAGGCGAGCGTCCGAGAAAAGGTCTGCTCCATGGGCCCACTGTATCGGGCTCAACGCAGCCCCCGGCGCGACCCGCGCCACCGCCCCAGAGCGCCCGCATCGCCGCCGCGATCCGGGCCCGGCGGCGCCGCGGCGCCCGATCACCCGAAAACACAGAAGGCGCAGTGGGGCGCCGCACGCGATCGGAGTGAGGCAATGCGGCGATTCGTCGATCTGCTGGCCGTGCTGACGCTCATCGGACTGGGCGCCGCCATCTTCTACTCGCACAAGGACCGCTACGACCACGATCAGGCCATCGATCAGGTCGCCGAGGCTGTCCGCATGTTCGACCTGAAGATCAAGTACCACGCCGCGACCGAAGGCGCCGAGCTGACGGCCCGCGGCTGGCCGGTCACCATCGATCCCGCCTGGTTCGAGGGCGCTGTGCCACGTAACACCCTGGTCAGCGGTGACCGCCCGTGGCTCGAGATCGCCGGCCCGGAAGATGCCGAACTCCAGCATCCGCGACTGCGGATGACCGTCGATTCGTCCGTGGCCAGCTTCTGGTACAACCCCTACAACGGCGCCCTGCGGGCCCGCGTGCCCGTCACCACCAGCGACGCAGAAGCGCTGGAGACGTACAACCTCGTCAACCACGCCAATCTCACGTCGATCTTCGATCTCACCGCCCCCCGCTCGGCCCCGGCGTCGGCCGAGGAGCCGCAGGAGCAGTCCGAGCCCGAACAGGACGACATGATCTACAAGCCGACGACCGCGACCGTGCCGGATCGCAACTGAATCGGCTTACTTGCGCGAACGTGCGGCGATCATGCCAGCATCTGGCACGAAACCGAGCACATCCTCCATCGCGTACCACCCCGGCGCCTGCTCGATCAGCCACAGCCCCGCATCCAGCGCTCCGGCCGCGAACACATCGCGGCTGAAGGCCCGGTGGATGATCTCGACGCTCTCGTAGCGGCCCTCGAAGCGGATGATGTGCTCGCCGACGACATGGCCGGCGCGGACGGAAATGACCTGATTGTCGGGAAGATACGCGCCCGCGGCGCGCATCGCCTCAGCGAGTCGGATCGCCGTGCCCGAGGGGGCGTCCCGCTTGGCCGTGTGATGGGTCTCGATGATTACCGGATCAAAATCTTTGCCGAGGGCGGCCGCCTGCGCCGCGAGCCTTGCGACGACCGCCACGGCGCGCGAGGTGTTGGGCGCAACCAGCACCGGCGCCCGCGCCGCAAGCTCCCGAAGTGCATCGATTGTCGGTTGACTCAGACCCGTCGAACCGGTCAGCAGCGCACAGCCGATGCGCTGCGCCATCGCCGCGGCGGCGCGAGCGCCTTCGTCGCTTGAGAAGTCGATGACGAGGTCGGCGCAATCGGCCAGATTCGCCATGTCTTGGGCATTCTGCGGCGACAGCGACGCCTGCGCGCCCGCCCCTTGCGCGCTGTCCTTGACAGCCGAAAGACCCGCGCGCGAAGCCGCCGCAACCACGCGCCATCGCGATGATGCGCCGGCCAGATCCATGATGCGCCGACCCATGCGACCGGTTGCTCCATGCACAATCAGATTGACCTGACGCATCCCTTCGCCGGCGGGTTTCGTATGCTCAGTTGACACAAGCGACCCTTTCTGCGACATTGTGACTCGGTGGTGATGGTAGTTGTTTGCTCAAGAGCCCCAAGAGTCTGATCCGATACACCGATCGTTAGTGGGCGGTAGATCTCCTCGGAGCAATGATCTCCGCCCGGAGCGCAAGATGCTCTGAGAACCTGTACAGGAGTTTCGCGCATGGCAAAGAAAGCCAGGAAGAAGGCGGCCAAGAAGGCCACCCGTAAGAAGGGAACCCGCAAGAAGGCCACTCGCAAGAAGGCGACTCGCAAGAAGGCCACCCGCAAGAAGGCCACTGCGAAGAAGGCGACCCGCAAGAAGCGTCGCAAGAAGGCCGCCAAGAAGACCTCGACTCGCAAGAAGGCCACCCGCCGCCGCTGAAGCGGCCCGGCAATCCAGATTGCACGCAGGCGGCGCCTTTCCGGCGCCGCCTGTCGTTTATCGCATCCGCCCGGGCAATGATCATCGCATGAGCCCGGATGACCAGGTCATCATCTCCGCCGCCGCCAGGGCCATCCGGCGATGGCATGAGGGCCGGCTCGCGTCGCCCCGCATCGGGGCCGAAACCCAATTCGTCATAGATGACACCCTCGCCAGGCTCGTCATCTTCACCGAGCCCGGCGCCCTGGAGCCCGACGCTCCGGCCCTGCTGATCCCTGATGAAACCGACCCCGAGATCGAGCTGCTGCTCGATCTTGCCGGGACGCCGGATGAGGCCCAGCGCGATCGCTGGCGCGCCTATCACGGCCCCGATCGGCGCGGCGCCTGGGC
>JBICIE010000224.1:0-63769 GCA_043101635.1 Phycisphaerales bacterium JB039
TTCCGATCTACCGTTGTCGACCGCTTCCTGACCGCGGGCCAGAATCTGGTCCTCGTTCATCACGTAGCCCCGCGGGTCGCGGAGGTCGGCAACGGTTGCACCGAGATGCACATCGTCGGCGGGCTGCATCCGCATCTGCCGTGGGCGTACTACCCGGACATGCTGCGGGCCCTGCGGGACGCGGCGCCGCAGTTGCACCTGAAAGCGTTCACGGCGGTGGAGATCGTGCATCTTGCGAAGATCGCCAAGGTGTACAAGGCCGATGATCGCAAGGCGGGTATCCGCTGGGTGCTGGAGCAACTGAAGGAGGCCGGGCTGGGGTCGCTGCCCGGCGGGGGCGCCGAGGTCTTCGACGACCGCGTGCACGATGAGGCGTACAAGGGCAAGATCCGCTCGGATGTGTGGCTGGATGTGCACCGCGTGGCGCACGAACTGGGCCTGAATACCAACGCGACGATCCTGTACGGCCACATCGAGGACCGGCGCGAGCGGCTGGTGCACATGGACATGCTGCGAAGGGCGCAGGATGAGGCGCTGGGACGCATGGGGTATGGGGAAGAGACGGAGAGCCGGAGAGACAAGGAGACGAAGTGCGCCATCACGTTGACACGTCCGGGTGCGCCTCTTCCCACTCCGTCTCTTCGTCTCTCTGTCTCTTCACCTCTTCCCGCCGGCTACTTCCAGACCATCATCCCGCTCCCGTTCTTCCCCGATGGCTCAGAACTGGAGGCCCTGCCCGGCCCCGGCGGCCTGGAGAACCTGCGGACGCTGGCGATTGCGCGGCTGATGCTCGACAACTTCCCGCACATCAAGGCGTTCTGGATCATGCAGACGCTGGCGATGGCGCAGCTCATGCTCCAGTGCGGGGCCGATGACATCGACGGCACGGTGGTGTGGTACGACATCACCAAGGTCGGCGGCGCCTCGACGCACCAGGAAACGACAGTGGGGGACCTGCAGCGGGCCATCCGCGAGGCGGGTTTTACGCCGGTGGAGCGCGACACGCTGTACCGGCGGGTCCAGCGGGACGCGAGCGACGGGCGGAAGTGGCGGCTGGCTCAGTAGCAGCGCCGGCTGCGCGGGTGGCACAGGCGTCCCGCCTGTGCGAAAGTGGGCATGCGATACGCGAGCAGCAAGCTCGATCACCCGCTGGCCGTTGTCACGGCGACGATCGCGCTGTCGGCGCTGCTGCTGCTGATCATGGCGCGGCTGGAGCGATCGGTGGATGGCGTCGGCGCCGATGCCCTGCTCACGTTCGGCGTCTTCGCGTGCGGCGGCGCTCTCTTCGCGATCTACGCGCCGGCAGCGGCCCGGTGGAGCCGTGCGCTGGCAGCGCACGACATCAGGCTTCTGTTCGTGTTCGGGCTGAGCTTCGCAGGGTGGGGCTTCCTGCTGCTGCCGATGCTGGGCGGTCTCTTCGGCCTGCTGCACGCCATCACCTGCACGGCGGCGATCCTCGCGATGGTGCGCGACTGGCGGGTGGCCGTGGCGCCGATCCCGGCGCTGGCGCCGGCGTGGGCGGTGACGTTCCGCCTCAGCGAAGGACCGAACGCACTGCCGGTCGGGCAGATCGTCTGGATGCTCATCCCGGTACTGGTCTGGAACATCGAGATGTCAGTCGTCTTCGCCGGGTGGAGCGCCTGGCGCCGGGTCCACCCGCTGCCGGATCCGGCGAAGCACTGCGCCGCCTGCGGCTACGACCTCGCAGGGCTGCGCGAGCCGATCTGTCCGGAGTGCGGGAGCGGAGTTGCTCCGGCGGGCTGGCGCTCGAACGATTCGAATCGCGACATTGGAGCCTGACCGTGCCGTTTTTCCTCGGCGCCTTACCGTTTCTGTTCCCCATCTACGCCCTCGGCGCATTCATCTACGAGGGCCGGAAGCGGTGGGTGTGGAAGGCGCTCGTGCTGGTGTGGGGCGTCCTCTACGTGCCACTGGGCATGGAGTGGATGGCAAAGCTTGTCGGCATGGTGGACTGGATCGCCTTCGAGTGGGCTGCGGTCGTGACGATGTTCGCGCTGCCGTCATTGATCACGGCCGTATTGCTCCTGCTCGCGACGCGCAGCGGCGCTGTCTTCGGGGTGACGTGTGGCGCCGGCCTGCTCGCCGGCTTCACCATGCTCTCAGAGGAAGCGGCCGGCTGGATATTCGCCATCCTCACCTGGCATGGGTCGGTCGCGGCGATCCTGTGGTGGTGGGCCTGCCGGATGCGGCGCCGGCGGTTGTGGCCCAAGGCCGACAGGTTCGGCTGAATCAACAGCCAAACCGGCGTCGCACAGGCGGGACGCCTGTGCCACCCGCCCCGTGACCTGTTGCCGGCGCCGGGCCTCACGCGGCCAGTTGCGCCGCCAGCCCGCTCACCTGCCGCTCGAGCAGGGTGCGATCGGGAGCGTCCGATCCCGCGCCGAAGCGAGTCCAGAACCCTCGAACGACCATGCCGACCGCCGTTCCAGTCGCCGGGTCGCGCATCAGCGTGAAGCCCTCGGGCGCCGGCTCCGGTTGCGCCGCAACCGATCGCTTCGACACCAGACGCACATCCAGCATGTCCTCGGCGGGGTCGTACCAGTACCAGAGTGAACCTGCGACGCCGGTCAAGGCGCCCGCCGCCTGGCCGAGGCGCACCGGAAGGCAGTCGCGGCGCGGCACAGCGAACATAGTCCGTGGCGCCCCGTTCTCATCGGTGAACTCGACCTCGTAGGCGTCGTCGTAGATCTCAACGATGGCGCCGACGTCGCCGCGCGCGGCGCCGCGGCCCGGGAAATCCCGCAGCAGGGCCACCGTGTCGTGGAGTCGGGCTGTGTCCGTCATGTCGCGACCTCCTCAGAGTATATAGCAGGTCAGCAGCCGCGGAAGCTCTTCGCCAGTCGGGATGATCCAGGCGCTCCGCACCCAGGCGGTTCCGATATCCGTCGTCATCTCGAAGTCGAGCTGGTACCGCTGCCCATGCTCATCCGACTCGCTCGGCGTCGCGCCGCTGGTTGCCGCGGCGCGGAGAAGCGCCGAGTGCAGGAGTTCGGCGTTCTCCGCGGTGACGCCCAGAGCCCGGGCGAAGACCCGGGCCTTGTGCCGGCCCGTCGGGTGCTGCGGATTCAGCGCATACTCGGTCAGCTTCTCAAGCGGCACGATCGCGCGATCGCCGTTGGGCAGTTGCATCCGGGGCGATCATACCATCCGTGGCTTCCGGCCGCTCCTTCCCTGGCTACAACTCGATGATGTCGCCGAAGACGGGAAGCTCAGAGGCAAGGCCGAGGTCCGCCTTGATGCGCTCCGCCAGCGCCCGGCGCGGCGGGTCTTCGCCGTGCGTCAGGACGACCCGCGGCGACGATGGCGCCATCGGCGCCAGCCACTCGACCAACTGCGTCTGCCCCGCGTGGGCGCTGAAGCCGCCGAGGGTGTGGACCTGCGCCTTCACGCGGATCGGGTCGCCCATGATCTTGACGACGCCGGCGCCATCGACGATCCGCCGGCCGATCGTCCCCTGGGCCTGGTAGCCGACGACCACGAGGTGCGTCTGCTCGCGCCATAAGCCATGCTTCAGGTGGTGCAGGATGCGCCCGCCGTTCATCATGCCGCTGGCGCTGATGACGACCACGCCCCCATCCATCCGGTTGATGGCCATCGACTCCTCGGGCGTGAGCGCGATCTGCAGGCCGGGGAAGCTCAAGGGCGTGTCGCCGCCGGCGATGACAGTCCAGGACTCATCATCGAACAGGTCGCGGTGGCGCCGGTATAGCTCGGTGGCGCTGATCGCCATCGGGCTGTCGAGGATGACGCGGACATCATCCAGACGCCGGTTGCGCAGCGCCTCGCCGATGAACCAGATGAGCTGCTGCGTGCGACCCACGGCGAAGGCCGGGATCAGCACCTTGCCGCCGGTCCGCTGCGCGCCGGTCAGGATGCCGAGAAGCTCGTCGACCGTCTCATCCGTCGGCCGGTGGTCGCGATCGCCGTAGGTGGATTCCAGGAAGACCAGATCTGCGCGCTCGAACGTGACCGGATCGCGCAGCAGCGGGGCGCCGCGAGGGCCGACATCGGCGCTGAAGACGACCGTCTTCGATGCGCCGCCCTCGGCGATGGTGAGCTCGAGACTCGCCGAGCCGAGGATGTGCCCGGCATCCACGAAGCGGGCGGTGACGCCCGGCGCCACCTCGCGGGGCTCGTCGTAGGCCAGCGGCCGGAACCGCGGCAGGATCTTCTCGACATCGAGCGTGGTGAACAGCGGCGTCGCGATCCGGCCGCCGCGCCGGGACCGCCGGCGGCTGAAGCGCTCGGCATCCTGCTGCTGGATGTTGGCTGCGTCCTTGAGCAGGATGTCGCAGAGGTCGATGGTGGCGGGGGTGGCGAGGATCTCGCCGGGGTAGTCCTCGCGGTTGAGCAGCGGCAGGCGACCGGAGTGATCGATGTGCGCGTGGGTCAGGATGACGCAGTCCAGGTCGCGCGCGCGAATCGGAGGGATGCGCCGGTTGCGCCGCTCGGCCGCGCCGCCGCCCTGGTGCATGCCGAACTCGACCAGCACGCGGGCCCGCTCGGTCTCGACGAGATAGCAGGAGCCGGTGACTTCGCCGGCAGC
The DNA here is from genome assembly GCA_043101635.1 of Phycisphaerales bacterium JB039. Classification (GTDB taxonomy): domain Bacteria; phylum Planctomycetota; class Phycisphaerae; order Phycisphaerales; family UBA1924; genus CAYMJK01. The sequence continues at coordinate 4,568 of JBICIE010000224.1, forward strand.
GCCGAACAGGCGGATGCGCATCAGGCGCCCTTTCTGGTGATGGTCGCCATGCGCAGGCGCACGAGCAGGTCGTCCAGTTCAGCTCTGGCTACTGGCTGCTCTGGCAGGCCGGACCGCTCTGCCGCGTCTTCCAGCCGCGCCGCCAGGCGGTCGAACTGCTGGCGGTGGAAGTCCATGTCCAGCGGTGGGGCGGCCTGTTTCTCGGCGCCGGCGACCTTCGCGGCGATCAGGTCGTCGACGAAGCTGAATCCGAACCGCTCGTTCAGCGTCCGCAGGTTCGACTCCACCCGCTTTTCCTCCATCAGGTAGATGCCGGCCATGAGCGGACGGTAGGTGTACAGCAGGCCCTTGACTGTCGGGCCGGCGGCGCCCATCACGCGGTCCCATTGATTCTGGGCGAAGCTGCGGAAGTGGTGACGGTGGTGGCGTGTCAGACAGCGCGGGGCGATCGCCTTCAATTCCTCGAACTCGGGCGTCGCGAGCACGACCAGCGGCGAGAAGATCTGCTCCAGCACGTAGCCGTTGCGGTTCAGGAGCATGCGGAAGAACTTGTGTACATCGTGCGTGACGAGGTCCATCTCGACCGCGCAGCCGGCGTCCATCACCTCATGCGTCGCCCGCGGCGGCGACAGGCGCGCCATCTCGCGCACCGGCGTGATGTGCGCCCCGCGCAGGTCATAGTCCGAGTCCGCCGAGGGAAACCCGTACAGGTGCGCCCCGCTCACCGTCACGAACAGCAGCGGCCACGGATGGCCTTCCAGGTACGGTTGTGCAAGGGCAGGATCGATCATGGGCGCCTGAGAGCAGAGCACGGGTCCATTCTCTGTTCTCCGCTCTCCATTCTCTGCTCGGTACCAGCAGCGCTACTCCAGCGTCTTCTGCGCCTTGTCCACATCCGACACGTTCAGCACGATCGTGCTGGAGCTGGCGATGCCGCTGGTGCCGTACAGGTAGTTGATGTTCACCCCTGCCCGGGCCAGCTTCCGCGCGATCTTCTCAAGTTCGCCCGGGCGGTTGAGGGGGCGCAGCACCAGCACCTTCTGGGTGGTGAAGTGGTAGCCCCGGTCCTTGAGGGCCGCCTTGGCCTTGGGGCCGGGCTGGGCGCACAGGCGGATCCAGCCGGCATCCGTACTCTCGACGATCGAGAGCCCCAGGAGGTTCACATCCGCCTTGTGCAGATCGGCGCACATCTTCGCCAGGGCGCCGGGCTTGTTCTCCAGCGAGACACAGAACTGGGTTGCGATCTGGGATGGCATCGACATGGCGGCTCCTTCTGAGTCGGCGTGGAGCACCAGCATACCGCGCCCGGGCGCGGCTCGGCGCCCGCCGGCGAGATACGCTTGCCGACCGGAGGTGGCTCATGACGAACGGTGCGGCAGGATGGACAAGGCGGGAGGTTCTGGGCGCCGCGGCGGGCTTGGCCGCGGCAGGGTCGCTCGCCGGCGCACAGCCCGAGCCCGAGCAGGCCTCGCCCGGGCCGATCTTCCGGATCTCCCTGGCCCAGTGGTCGCTGCACCGGGCCCTTCAGGGCGGGGCGATGGACAACCTCGACTTTGCCACGGCTGCCCGCGAAACCTATGGCCTGGAGGCGGTCGAGTACGTCAACAGCTTCTTCAAGGACCATGCCGCCGACGAGGCGTACCTGGGCCAGATGAAGCGCCGAGCCGCCGACGCCGATGTCAAGAGTCTGCTGATCATGATCGACGGGGAGGGCGAGATCGGCCACCCGGACCAGCAGCGCCGGTTGCAGGTGGTGGACAATCACCGCAAGTGGGCGGACGCCGCGGCCTTCCTGGGCTGCCACTCGATCCGGGTCAACGCCGCCAGCCGCGGCACGGCCGAGGAGCAGAAGCGCCTGGCCGCCGACGGCCTGCGCCGCCTGACCGAGTACGGCGACTCGGTGGGTGTGAACGTGATCGTGGAGAACCACGGGGGGCTCAGCTCCAACGGCGCCTGGCTGGCCAGCGTGATCCGCGAGGTCGGCCACGAGCGCTGCGGCACGCTGCCGGACTTCGGCAACTTCTGCCTCGACTGGGGCCGCAAGGATGAGCCGGACGCCTGGTACGACCGGTACCGCGGCGTCGAGGAGATGATGCCGTTTGCCAAGGCGGTGAGCGCCAAGAGCCATGACTTCGACAATGAGGGCAATGAGACGGCGACCGACTACCGGCGCATGCTGAAGATCGTCCTCGGGGCCGGATATCGCGGCTACATCGGCATCGAATACGAGGGCGAGAAGCTGCCCGAGCCGGAGGGGATCCGGGCCACGAAGCGTCTGCTGGAGCGGGTGCGCGGCGAGATGGGGGGCGCGAATTGAGGCGGCTGCGGGCCGCGGCGCTGGGCTCGGCGGCAGCGCTGCTCGCGACGCTGGCGAACGCGAGCGTCGGCGCCGAGCCGGCGTTCGTCGTGTCGATCGATCCTGCGGTGCGGCAAGAGCCATACACCGGCCGGCTTTACGTTGCGCTGGCGCCGGCGGGCTCGCGTCAGGAGCCGCGCAGCGCCATGCACGGCTGGTTCAGCCCGCCGCCGGTGTTTGCGATCGATGTCGAGGGCCTCGCGCCGGGGGCGCCAGCGCGGCTGGACTCCAGCGCCTTGGCGCATCCGGTGGCGCTCGACCAGCTCGAGGCGGGGGAGTACCGGATCCAGGCGATCGCCCGCATCAATCCGGATTCGCCCAAGGCCGGTCTCGGCGCTGGCGATCTCATCTCGCCGGTGGTGACGGCGCGGCTGGATCCGGAGGCCGGGTTCTCCATCGACCTGGTGCTGAGCGAGGTGGTCCCCGAGCGGGAGTTTCGCGAGACCGCCCGCGTGCGCCTCTTCGAAGTGGAGAGCCGATTGCTGTCGACGTTCCACGGGCGCCTGTGCACGATGCGCGCGGGCGTCGTCCTGCCCGAGGGCTTCAACGCCGACGCCGCGACGACGTACCCGGTCGTGTACTGGATCGGCGGCTTCGGCGGGGATCACTTTTCGGCTCATGGTCTGCCGCGCTGGCTGGCGGCGGCGCCGGAGGCCCAGCAGGCGATCTGGGTCGTGCCCGATCCATCCTGCTACCGCGGCCACAGCGTCTTTGCCGACAGCGCCAATAACGGGCCATGGGGCGCCGCCCTGGTGCACGAACTGATCCCGGCGCTGGAGGCGGCCTACCGCGGCGCCGGCGCCGAGCAGCGGTACGTCTCCGGCGTCAGTTCGGGCGGCTGGTCGAGCCTGTGGCTGCAGCTCAACTACCCGGACGAGTTTGCCGGCTGCTGGTCGCACGTGCCCGATCCGGTGGAACTGCATCACTTCCAGACCGTGGATGTGTACGGCGGCGACAACATGTACGCGGATGAGGATGGCGCCGAGCGGCCGATTGCGCGCCGGGGCGGTCAGGTCATGCTCACCGCCCGCGACTTCGTGGCCCGCGAGACGGTGCTGGGCCCGGGCGGGCAGATCCACTCCTTCGAGGCGGTGTGGTCGCCGCGCCTGCCGGGCGGCGAGCCGCGCCCGCTGTTCAACCGGGAAACCGGCGCCATCGACCCGGTGACGGCCGAGGCGTGGCGCGACTACGACATCGCCCATCTCGTGCGCGCGCGCTGGGATGCCATCGGCCCGAAAGTGCGCGGCAAGATCCACGTGTACGCCGGGGGCGAAGACACGTTCTACCTCGAGCTTGCCATCCCGGCCCTGCAGGAGGCGTTCGCCGAGGTGGGCTCCGATGCGGTGGTCGAGATCATCGACGGCATGCCGCACATGCTGCACGGCCCCGGGCATGAGGACATGCTGCAGGCGATCGTCACGCGGCGGGATCAACTGCGCGCGCAGTAGGGGGTGTGCCGGGCCGGCCGCGGAGATCAGTGGCGCTCGAGCGCCCGCTTCATGGCCCTGGCGGTCTGCTCACTGAGGTGATGGGCCATGCCCTCGGCGTCGATCGCGGCGATGTTCGCCGGCACCCCGATCGACATGAGAAAGTCGCGGACCAGTTCGTGGCGCCGGCGGGCCCGGTCGGCCAGGCGCCGGCCGGCGGGCGTCAATTCCACCGGCTTGTAGGGCTCGGTGATGACGAGCTTGAGTTCATCCTTGCTCAGGCGCTGGAGCACGCGCACCACGGTGACGTGCGAGACGCCCATGACCTCGGCCAGGTCGCGCACCCTGGCCTCGCCGCGCTCGTCGATGAGGCGGGCGATTGCGACGGCGTAGTCCTCGGCGGTCTCCTGCCGGTGAGCGCTGCGCGTCTGCTTGTAGCGGGTCGCCCCCTCGGAGCGGGCCCCTGGCTTGTGCTCACTCACGACGATCTCCGGTCGTCTCGTCGCTGAGCGTATGCCTGCCCGGCGCGCGGGGCTGACAGCGCGTTCGGCCGTCGCGCGCCTCAGAGCTGCACGGTGATGCGCATGAACGTCGCCGGGATGGACATGCCGCGCCCGTTCGCCCTGTTCTGGGCCGCGGCGAGGTCGACAAGCCGGGCGTGCAGTTCGTCCACGCGCCCTTGCTGGCCGGCGGCCTCGTAGGCGTTCATCGTCGGGCCGTAGAAGCGCCGGAAGACGTCGATGAACTCCTCCGGGCTGTTCTCATCCGATTCGAACGTGAAGACGTCGCGGTCCATCGAGATCCGCTCCGCCGGCACGCCAGCCCGGCCGAACCGCTCCACGATGTGGTCCTCGACGCCCCACAGCATCGGGCTGACAAAGCCCTCCGGCGGCGGGGGCGTGAATGCGGAGCTGATCTTCAGAAGCTGGGACACGAATGACGTCGGGTCATCGGGGATCCAGTTGCCCATCACGATCCGGCCGCCGGGCCCGGTGACGCGGACCAGTTCACGGGCGACATCGAAGGGCCTGGGCGCGAACATCGCGCCGAAGACGGTCAGCGAGAGGTCGAACGAGTCGTCCGCGACCCCGGCCAGGTCGCACGCGTCGCCGTGCTGGATCGTCAGCCGGTCGAGGCCGGCCTCGGCCGCCCGCCGGTTGCCGGCCGCTACCAGGTTCTCGGCGATGTCGATGCCGGTGACCTCCGCCCCCAGCTTCGCCAGCGGCAGGGCGGTGGTCCCGTCGCCGCAGCCCAGGTCCAGGGCTCGCAGCGGGAGCGTCACGCCCAGAGAGCCGACGAGCGACTCGCCGGAGTTCCGCATGAACGCGGCGATCTTCGTGAAGTCGCCCTTCTCCCACAGAGCCTGGTTCGGATTGGTCGCGGTGTTCAGCACGGCCTCGCCCCTTTGCGTGAGTACCTGTTGCGGTCTCAGGCGGAAGGCGCAGACCGGGGGGGACGACTGCCACGGACCTGGCAGAGGGATCTGTCAGCAGGCGCCCGGCGAGCGGCGATCAACCTGGCGCGGGTCCGCAAACCGCTGGATCGTGGTGGGCGGTGCCCGGCCGTCGCTCAGTCCGTCTCGGTGAGGGCCACGGCCGCCCGAACGAGCGCCTTGAAGGCCCGGGCGTCGATCCTGTCGCCCTCGCGGATGTCAATGGCGCGCCGGGCGGCCCCGTCGAGGCTGGCGTTGAACAGGCCGGACGGATCCTCGAGCCCGGCGCCGCGGGCGAAGGTGATCTTCACCTTGTCCTTGTAGGTTTCGCCGGTGCAGATGATCCCGGCTCGCTTGCCGCTCGGATGCGACCACACCAGCACGCCGGCCGGGTTCGAGGGCTTGCGCCACTTGGTATCCTCGACGATGTCGGGATCGGCCTGTCTGATGAGCGTGCGGATGCGGGCGAGGGTGTCGGCCCGCCAGTCGGCCGGTTCCTTGATTCGGGCGTCGATGAGGCGCGAGGGGGAGGCCTCACGTACCTTCGAGCCTCTCCCGTCGCCTCGCCCTTGCGGACCGGTGATCGCTTTCTTCGCCACGCCATTATCGTACGTCTGGGGGTAGCCGGGAGGAGGAGAAGTGCGTGGGAACGGTAGAATGTTCCAGGAAACGGAGTTGAGACTTCACTGTCTTTGCTGAGCGACGAAGCCCGACCGAGGACCCCGGCATGCTCTTCATCCACCCGATGTGGGATAACGAGAGCCAGAGAATCGGTATGCAGAAGTGCACGCCGGTCGGCTACGCGATCCACGGAACAGCGGAGTTGATCGGTTTCGTCGGCCTTCTCCTCTTGCTACTCACGCTTGCGATGTGGGGCTGGAGGTGGCTTACAGGTACGTTCCGTGCCGCGCTTCTCCTGTGGTCGGCAGCTCCCTTCGCACTCGGTGTTCTGAGCGAAGTGATGGTGTGGTACTCGTGGCGAATGGCGCGCAAGCGAGGATTTCAGTACGACTATGATCGAAGAGAGGCAAGTTGGATGGAAGCGGGTGAGCGCTGCACGTACACGTACTCGCAGACTGATGACGGCGGGTGAGCGTCAGAAGCTCTCCTCCCCCGGCAGTGTCGCCGCCTGCCGGATCCACTTCGTCAGGAGCGCGTCGTCGATCTCATCATCCTCATGGATGTGCATGTACCGCACATCGTTCTGCTTCGACTCCACCGGCGGCGGCGGGCGCAGCGATGCGCCCCTGAAGAAGCCCACCTTGATGTACTTGGCAAAGCAGTGGAAGCTGAGGAACCAGCCGCCGTCCGGGTCCGGCGCGCCGTAGAACGGCGAGTTCCACCGCACCGCCTTGCGCGCCTGCGGCACGGCGTCCACGATCAGGGCGTCCAGCCGGCGCCCGACATCCCGCTTCCACCCCGGCATCGCAGCTATGTACGCCTGCACCGGCCCGTCGCCATCGCCCTTCGGGATCTGCGGATTGCCGCCGGAGAGGAGCTTTGGCGCTTTTGAAGACCTGCTCCCCATCGCTTACATCCTCTATTCAATCGCGACCGCGGTATCCAGTGAGCTTGGGGCGATGACCCTATACCCAGTCGAAGTATCGTATCCACCAGTCGCGAATGCCTGTCACGCCGGGATTGCTTCCCGTATACGGCTCGGTAAGGACATCATATGGCACATAGACGTATCCATGGTGCTCGAACAGGGAGAGCAGCGTCTCTCGAAGATCGTCTGGAACTGCTGCCTCTTCCTCGAAGGTAGCCATGTCGCCGAAGTTGCTGAACCGGATGACGACGCGCCCGCCGTGGCTGACAGAAACGAAGATCTGGCTATGAAAGCTCGCATCCTGGATCTCGATCTCAGTCTCCGTCCGGATTGGCTTCTCCCAGCGCGACTCAAGATGCTCAGCGAATCGCCTGAACCGCAACACGGCGCGAGTATGGTCAAAGCCCTCCGGATACTCCCAAAGCACCGGGTCGTCGTGCCGTCGTAGCAACTCCAAGTAGTCCGTTGGCATCGCTGCGCTCCAGCGAGGGAGGGGGTTAACCTCTGCGGTCACATCAGACGCTCCAGCTTACCCTTCTGCTTCACGATGTTCTTGTAATCCCACTGGATCTTCTTCGACTTGCCCAGCCACCGGCGCAGGTGTGTGACCTTGATCTCGCTGGCCGACGTGTATCGCGCCTCCGCCGCCTTGAACGTCCCCTCCGGCGCCAGCCCGTCCTCATCGAACGACTGCCCGCTCCAGAACAGCAGGCGCACGCAGCTCTTGAGCTTGTGATAGCCCACGATCGGGTTGCCATCCAGGAACCACACCGGGCCGCCGTGCCAGATCCTGCTCTCCGCCCGCGGCAGGGCCTTGTCGATCTCCCGCTTCAGAACGTCGCAGATGGCCCGGTCCTCGCCCGCCTGGGCCTTGTTGTACTCCTCGATGGTCTTGCTCGTCGCCTTCATCAGCACGCTCCACGCGGCGCCGGCGCCGCCCTGGGGGGCCGTGACGGCCGCGTGCGCGGGCGCCGCTTGCGGCCGCGCCCCGCATCGGGTAACCTGCGGCCCGACCCCACCAGGAGGCCCCATGGTAATCGATCCACGCATCTATGAGAAGTACGGTGGCCGCAGCGGCGATCCGCAGGCTCGGCTCGGCGCCGCCCTGGCGAAGAACGCCAAGGCCAAGGCCCAGCGCGACCAGATGCCCAAGGGCGTCTCCGGCGGCCTGCGCACGATCCGGGCCCCCGGGATATTCGCGCAGATCTGGTTCTGGTGGAAGGACCGGTCGAGGTCGAAGTGGTAGGTCGGTTCGAGCCTGAGGCCGCAAACTGCCGGACTTCACCACAGAGGCACAGAGGGCACAGAGCGGGAACGGATTGGCTGGCGCCTGGGCGCGATCGCGAGCGCCTCTGTTCCCTTCTCCTACTCTGTGCTCTCTGCGCCTCTGTGGTGAGAAGGTAACGTGCTTGCGTCACCAGACGAGCCTGCTGTTTGGACTCCAGCCCAGTCCATGGCCTGCCTTCCGTCGGCGAAGGTGCGGAACTGAATGGCCTTGCCGTTGCGGAACGTGAAGACATCCGCGACGTCCCCTTCGCGCCATTGGGTCTCGTTCTTCAGTCTCACGCGCACGTGAACCAGCACGATGATCCGATCACCCGCGACGATGAACCGCTGCGGCTCGCAGCCGCCCTCGGCCCACGTCCCGCGCCCCTTCGCGACATGCGCCTTGACGGCTTCCAGCCCGTGATAGGTCCCGGCCTGCGGAAAGTCGGCCGGTTCGATTCGCTCGATCTGCGGGTCGAAGATGGCGATGAATCCCGCAACGTCGTTCCGGTTGAGCGCCGCGTACGCCTCCCGCAGGGCTTCTGTCTCGGCCGCCAGAGGAGCTGTCGGTGTGTTCGTCGGTGTGTCCATGCGTCTCAATTCCCGTCACCGGCCCATTTCAAGGAATCGTGTGCTACCAAAGCCCACTCCAGGAGATCAGGACCTTCACATCTCCTTCGTCGGTGAGCCATTGGAACCCTCCGGGTCGATCTGCCACAAATGGAGCGAGCTTGTCTGCGACCTCGAGCCACCCCTCGCCCTCGCGTGCGTACTCCATCACGAACGGCGACCCTGCGACGGGGGTCTTCACGCCTCGATTCGCGGCCCCGGCTCGCAGCGTGAGGCGGCATCCACCGATCGCATGCGCCCAGCGTTGGCTGTCCAGAGACGCCTCGCGCACCCGGCCCTCCGCCAGGGCGAGGCACAGACGCCGAAGCGCAACCACGTCCCCAGCGTCGAAGCCGTAGAGCCGGATCAACGGGCAGTCATCGCTTCCATCTGGCAGGTACTCGAGCTTGAGCATTGAGCGCATGGTAGAAACGGTTGCCGGAGCCCTCTGAACACCGACACGGCGTTCTTGCTGCACCGGCCCGAGCCGGCGGAGAGCGCCGGCCGGGCCAACGGCCCGGGTTCAGTCGTGCCGCCCGCCCCCGAAGTACCCGCCTTCCGGCGCTGCGACCGACGGACGCTTGAGCAGGACCTTCGACTCGATCACCACGCGATTGCCGAACGACAGCGGCGGCGCCTCATCGTCATCGCTGGGCATCGTGCGATGCCGCATCAGGTGTGCGTACTTCCGCCGGTTGTCCTCGATGCGCTCGGCGAAGTTCACCTCTCCGACGCGCCACGGCCCGGTGGTCGCATCCGGCATCGTCGTGTTCAGCAGTTCCACCTCCTCCATCGCGCGCTGATAGACCTTCGCGCGGAGGCGGCGCATCGCCGCCTGAAGGGCCTCGGTCGGCGCCCGGTGCTCGATGGAACGCAGTTCGAGGTTGAGGCCTGACCGGCTGGCCTTGTGCAGCCGGCCCACGAGCCCGATGGCGGCCGCTTCCGGGACCCGCACGGTGGCAATCGCCGTCAGGCGCTCCATGCCCGCGTCATCAGCGCTGCGCAGGAGTTGTGAGATGCGCCACTTCGCGTCGATCACTGATGTGAGCGCCTCAACGAGCGTCGCATTTGCCTGCGCGGCGTCGTCAGAGGTCGTCGCGAGCGTGGCCTGCACATGCACGCGCACGGTGTCTGTCGTCACTTCCTCGTGCTCGATGACCTGCATCTCAATCGTGTCCCAGGGAATCACCATCGCGTCCTCCGTGTTCTTGGGGCTCTGCTCCATCCCGAGGTTGAACCCGCAGTGGTGGCAACCCATGCGTCCATCCGGCAGACGCCTTACGCCATAGGTGAACTTGCACTCTGGGCACGTTCTGGCCATGTGCTGGCGCCCTTCCCCCCGGCCGCGGCAGCCCCGGACTCGGCGTCGCTTCGGCCGACGCGCGGCCCGGCCCACCTGCGGCCTGTGCGCATGGTACCAAGTGTCTAGGCCGCCCGTGTTGGCGATTGGGCCCCCGGTCCGCCGGGACGGTCCTCGTGGCGCCAGGTCCGCCCGGCGCCAGCGGCCGCGCCGGGCAATCTCCGGGGCCCGGTGGCCGGCCGCGCCCGGGGCCCTATCCTTCCCCCCCACGGGGTGTAGCGCAGCTTGGTTAGCGCGTCTGACTGGGGGTCAGAAGGTCGGAGGTTCGAATCCTCTCACCCCGATTGCGGCCCGGGGTCCTCCCGCGTCCCGGGCCAACCCGCGCAAAATCGGCAACGCTTGATCGAAACAGCGCCTTGTGACCCCCGGGCGCGGCCGTGTCGTTCGCTGTGCGCGGGCCCGGCGGAGGCGCCGCAGCGGGCGCACAAAGCGGCCCCGGCGGGGCCGGGGCCGCGGGAATCGCTGGCATCAGGGGCGGCTGGGCCGGAAGCCCGTGCCGCCTGCTCCATCAGGGACAGCCGGCGCCGAACTCGTTCTGGAACTCGAGGAAGTCAAAGAAGTCGAGCACGCCGTCGCCCGTGAAGTCGGCGGCGAGATCGCCCGCGCCGAACAGGTTCTGGAACTGGAGGAAGTCGAAGAAGTCGAGGACGCCATCACCCGTCAGATCGGCCCGGCAGGTCGAGTCGCCGTCGGTGAGGATCCAGAAGCGGTCGATCCCGGCCTCGGTGACCGAGTCATTGGGATTGTCGGTGGCGCTGAAGCGCACGCGCACCTGATCCGTCAGCGGCAGGATGTCGGCAACGACGAAGCTGGCGAGTTCCCAGTCGCTCCGGTGCCCGACGCTCTCGACCAGCGTCCAGCTTGCCCCGCCGTTGTTGGAGACTTCGACGGTCAACCGGTCGGCGTCGCGATCATCATTGGTGAACCACCGGGCGTAGGAGACCTGCGCCGCCGTGACGCCGGAAAGGTCGTACACCGGGCTGATCAGGCGGGTCGGCCCGCCATCGACATCGCTGTTGTCATCGGCGTTGTCGGTCACCCAGCAGCGGCCGGAGCCGTCGAAGTCTGCGATTGGATCGCCGCGGTCGCCGCCGCCGGCGGGCACACCGCGCTGCCACGGGCCATCCTGAAGGTCAACGTTCTCGACGGTCCAGCCTGAATGTGACCTCGGGCCAAGAACGCAGTCCTATAATGTGCCGTCAGGGCTAACCCTGGCTCGGCGAGATGTCTCGCAGATCAGAAAGGAGAACACATGAGGTTCGTACTCATTGCGGCACTTGTGTTAGCACCCTCCGCGCTTGCTCAGACTTGCGACAAGACGTTTGTCGGCGTTGGCTTGCCCGACTTCTGGAACGTAGCCTCGAATTGGTCACCATCTGGAGTGCCTAGCGCTTCAGATCGAGTGTGCATTCCCTCGGGGACGCACTGTATAGTCGATGTTGCCGCGACTGTTGAGAGCGTCGAGATCGAGTTGTACGGTAAGCTTGAAATACCGATCTTCATCACGATGACCCTCACTAATGCGAGCGCCGAAGACTCGTTGATCGATGGGGAGTTCGTTGTTGGTGACACCCTCTTGATCGCCGATGACGATCACACGTTCGAGGGAGGCGGCCGTGTTGAACTGGTTTCCTCAAGTTCTGAACTTCAGATTGACTCTGGGCTAACGCTCACGAGTCAGTTGGATGAGGATGGCATCGTCGGGCGCGGCGCAATCGTCGGTATCGAATCGATGGAGACCACCGGGACTTTTCATAACCAAGGCGAGGTGCGCGCGGATGGGGGGAGTATTGGCGGTGGCGCGACGCTTGAACTGGCGAGCACGACAATCCTCGCTGACGATTCGACTGCACAGTGGCGCGCTGCCGACGAGGCTGTTCTAAAGTTTAGCCGGGATGCAAGCCTTGATGGCCATATCGAGTTGCGCGACGGAAGCTGCGCGAAAGTGCTCATTGCTGCTGACCTTACTACATGCGGCGCTTTCAGGTGGAGCGACGCTTCGATACTTGAGGTTGAATCCGGCGCCACATTTGAGTACGCTTCGTACCAGAGCCTCAGCAACACCTGTTCAAACCCGAAAGACTCCGGGACGGGTGGATGCTCCACGGGGATATTCACGATTGCGGGGCCTGCGACGAAGACATGCGGCGACTGTTCATAGAGCAACCACGGGTACAACTTCTATCCGACTAACGCAAACGAAAGGGCTGGGTGCGCCATGAGCGGCTTCGGCGCATGGCCCGCGCCGGCACTACGGGCAGCCCGCCGCGAACTCGTTCTGGAACGCCAGGAAGTCGAAGAAGTCGAGCACGCCGTCACCCGTGAAGTCCGCCTTCAGATCGCCGGCCCCGAACAGGTTCTGGAACTCCAGGAAGTCGAAGAAGTCCAGCGAGCCATCGCCGGTCAGGTCCACGCGGCATGTCGCGTCGCCATCGGTAAGGAGCCAGAAGCGGTCGATTCCGGCCTCGGTCACCGAGTCATTGGGATTGTCGGTGGCGTTGAAGCGTACGCGTACCTGATCGGTCAGCGGCACAAAGTCGGTGATGATGAAGCTGGCAAGCGCCCAATCGGCGCCATCGCCAACGCTCTCCACCTGCGTCCAGTTCGTCCCGCCGTTGTTGGAGACCTCGACGGTCATCCGGTCCGGCACACCGTTGGAGCTCTGGAACCAGCGCGCGTAGGAGACCTGTGCCGCCGTCACGCCGGCGAGGTCATAGACTGGACTGATCAAGCGGGTCGGCCCGCCATCGACATCGCTGTTGTCGTCGGCGTTGTCGGTGACCCAGCAGCGGCCGGAGCCGTCGAAGTCGGCGATCGGATCACCGCGGTCGCCGCCGCCGGCGGGCACGGCGCGCTGCCAGGCGCCATCCAGCAGGTCGATGTTCTCGACCGTCCACCCGTCGGCCGTCTCGAAGTCCAGACGCACCAGCTCGACGCCCGCGATGGCGCTGCGGAAGCCGCCGGGGGCGCCGGCGGGGGACGTCCCCACCTTGCCCGTGGTCGTCTCGGCGGCGACGTAGTAGTCCACCTGGGTGAACAGGCCGGCGCCGGGGATCTCGGCGATGTACTCGTTCGGCGCCGTCTCGGTCATCGCCAGCGGGATGAACGAGCCGCCGGTGCGGACGAAGATCTGCCCGGTCCCGGGCTGGGGGGCCTCGGTCAGAGCGCTCACCGTGACGCGGAAGTTGGTGGGGGCGCCGGGGGTCAGCAGTTCCGGCTGGCCATCGGGGAAGCTGAAGCTGAGCAGCGAGATCGGCGGGCAGGCGACGCCGTGACGGTCGAAGGCGGCGCAGATGTCCGGGTAGTTGGGCGTGCCGTTTTCGAGCGTCCCGTCATCATCATCGATCGTGAGCACCTCGATGGCCGTGCGGTCGCTGATGGCGTCGGATCCGGCGCCGCCGAGCGTGATCATCGACCAGCCGACGAACAGGTCGCGGGCGATCGCGATGCCCTCGGCCGAGCCGCGGGTGGTCCCGATGTTGTTGCGGATCCAGCGCCAGGTTCCGCCAAGCTGCTGGCCGCAGGTATGGATGCCGGCGGTGCAGTCGACCTGCTGCCGTGCCGCTTCCGGGTTGCGGATGGCGCCGGAGCCCGGCCCGAAGAACTGCTCGCCGACGATGCCGGTGTCGAAGAGCATGATGGCGATCGAGTCGCCGTAGCCCTCGCCGAAGGCGCCCTGTGCCAGGCCGAGGCGGTTGACGACGAAATGGCCGTACTCATGCGAGACCACCGTGGAGTACGCGGTGTTGACGCAGCCGCCGGCGGCGTTGAAGAACTCGATGCGCAGGCCCGCCGTCGTGAAGAAGGCGTTGCAGGAGTCGCTGGAGTTGATGTTGGCCAGCAGTTGCAGGTCGAGGCCCGTGAAGCCGGGGGCGCGATCCTTGATCAGATCATGTGTGCGCGTGGCCTGCACATACGCGTTGACCTGCGCGGTGGTGAACTCCGAGGGAACATCGTTGAGCAGCAGGTCCGCGGGTCCCGGCGGCGTGACGATCACGCTGTCGGTGATCTCGGCGCCCTTGAGATTGTCCACGCGGATGAACTGCCCGGCGACGCCGCCGGTGACCGTCACCGGACTGGTCCCGCCGTGCGGGATGGTAAATGAGCCATCGGGCGCGGTCGTGGCGCCGGCGCCGCCGGTGATGGAGACATCCAGGCGCGGCATCGGCATCGCGACCTCGGGGTTGGAGGCGATGTCCGGCGCCGTGCCGGGCGAGCCCAGGCCTTCGGCTTTGCCGTCGACATCGGTGTGATGCATCGCCGGTCGCACATCGAGCAGGCGTCCGCTGGCGGCGTCCATCACGAACTCCCACGCGTCATGACGCGGGATCTCGGTATGCCCGGTGAAGCGCCAGGCCCGGCGCGACACCACATCCTCGCCCGAGCGGTCGGCGAAGACGACCAGTTCCGGGGCGCTCCACTCGGTCAGGTGGGCGAAGCTCACCATGCGCCCGGCGGCGCCGATGACATCGGCGGGCGCGGTGCGGATCGGCTCGAAGCCGCCTTCCGGGCGCGGCGCCAGCCTGCCGGCGGCGTAGACCACGCGATCCAGCCCGGCGTCGGCGGCGTCATTGAGCACCAGCACGCGGGCCAGCCCGCCATCGACCGGCAGGCCGTCGATCGTCTGGCTGTAGAGCAGGGCGGTGAAGCGGCCATCGCGGATGGGGGTGGCGTGGTCGAGCGTCAGTTCCAGGGCGCCGGCGTCGAAGACGCCGCCCCAGGCGTCCAGCCAGCCTGCCGCGGCAGCGACGGGATCGGCGCCGGCGCGCATCGGGACCCCGTAGACGACCACGGCGCCGGTCGCCTCGCGGTAGATGCGCGCGCCGGGGTGGGCGGCCTGAAGGGTCAGAGCCTCATCGGCCATGGCCAGGGGCGCCAGCGATGCAATGATCGCTGCGCCGATGACGTGATTCGTTCGCTTCTGCACGACTTCTCCTTCTCACACGCCCACGAGGCGTCCGGGGAACAGAAAGCTGCGGGCCGCAAGCTGCCCGGAGCCGGAACGTGGAGGCGACAGGGGGCCGACCGGCCAGGCCGGCGGCTGAGCCTCCCCTTTGATCTGCGGGCCTGCGATGCGGGCCCGCTATGCGTGCGGCTCAACGAGCCGCACGGTTCCGCGATTTCGCCGCCGGGCGACCCTTTTCTGGGACCGGCGGAGGCTGTCGCGGCGCCTTCAGCGTACCTCAGGAATCCGCGCCAGGTTACCTAACCAGGGCGCCTGGGGACGAAAATCGGCCCCGGACCGGGGCCCGGGGCCGATGGCAATCGACACAGAGCGCCCGTCTTACGGGCAGCCCACGGCGAACTCGTTCTGGAAGACCAGGAAGTCGAAGAACGTGAGCATGCCGTCGCCGTCGAAGTCGGCCTTCAGGTCTCCGGCGCTGAACAGGTTCTGGAACTCCAGGAAGTCGAAGAACGTCGTCTCGCCGTCACCGTCCAGATCGACGCGGCAGACGGCAACGTTGGAGACGATCCAGAAGCGGTCGAACCCGCCCTCGGTGACCGAGTTGTTCGGGTTGTCCGTCACGCTGATGCGGATGCGCACCTTGTCGGTCAGCGTGGGGATGGTCTCCATGTGTGGGGCATTGGCGATGACGACCGTCCAGTCGTCCTGGTGCGCCACGATCTCGACGGGGACCCATGTGATGCCGCCGTTGTTCGAGATCTCGACCGTCATGCGATCGATATCGCGATCGTCGTTGGTAAACCAGCGGGCGTAGGAGATCTGCACGCGGCTGAACTGCTCCAGGTCGAAATTGGGGCTGACCAGGCGGGTCGGACCGCCGTCGACATCGTGATCACCGACAAGGTTGCCGGTGACCCAGGCGCGGCCGGAGCCGTCGAAGTCGCGCATCGGCTCGCCGCTGGAGCCCCACCCGAGCGGAACGCCGCGCTCCCAGGCGCCGGCGGTGAGGTCCTCGTTGACCACGGTCCAGCCGCTGGGGATCTCGAAGTTGTCCTTGACGACGGCGTAGCCGACCTGCGCGATGATGCCGTCGGCGGGGGCGTCGTGGGGATGCGTGGTCAGGCGATCCTGGGTGTCCAGGGCGCCGACCCAGTAATAGATAAAGTCAAAGGCCCGCGTGCCCGGGAGCGTCGCGGTGTACTCGTTCGGCCCGACCTGCGTCATCGGCTCCTCGACGGGAGTGCGGCCGTTGATCGAGTAGAACAGCGTGGCGCTGCCGGCCTTCGGCGTCGTGCGCAGCGGGTCGACCCGAACACGGAACTCGGTCTCGGTGTCGGGATTCACCAGCGTCGGCAGGCCATCGGGGAAGCTGAAGGCGACACGATCCAACTGCGGCACGGGGATGAAGAAGACCTCGAACGCCGCGGTGATCTCGTCGAAGTTCGGCGTGCCGTTGCCGATGTAGGGATCGTCATCGTCGATCGTGAGGGCCTCGACGACCGTGCGCGGGTGGGCTGCGTCCTGGCCCGAGCCGCCGAGGGTGATCAGCGACCAGCCGACGAACAGTTCGCGCGTGATGTCGAGCCCGATCAGGTCGCCGTGCTTGGCGCCAAGATTCTCCCTGATCTCCCACCATGAGCTGCCCAGCACCCAGCCGCAGACGTAGATGTCGGGGTCGGTGCAGACGAACGTCGCCGACGGCGGCCGGCGCGTCAGATCGCGGATCGGCGACCCGGGCCCGTAGAAGTCGGCCGCGATGATGCCCGTATCCCACAGGACCACGCTCACGGCATCGCTGAAGCCCTCGCCGAACGAGCCCTGCAGCAGTCCCAGCCGATTCACGATGAAGTGGCCGTACTCGTGCGAGACGACAGTGGAATAGGCCGAGTTGGGGCAGCCGCCGCCCTCGCGATAGAAGTTCAGCGACAGATCCGACGGCCTGAAGAACGCGTTGCACGAACCCGAGCCGTCGTTGACGTTCGTCACGACCTGATGATCGAAGATGGTCAGGCCCGGGGCGCGGGCCGTGAACATGTTGTGCGCCGCGCCGACACCGATCAGGGCGTTGACCTGGGCGGTCGTGAACTCGCTGACCGCCTGGTTCAGCAGCAGGTTGGCCGGACCAGGGGGGGTGACCCCGGCGCTGGCGCTGATCTCTTCGCCCTGCATGTCGTTGATCACGCAATAGGGCCCTTCGACGCCGGTCACGACATTGACGAAGCCCGTTCCGGGATTCGGGATCGTGAAGCTGCCATCGCTGCCCGTCACGGCCGTAGCGCCGCCCTCGACCGCCACATAGTTGCTCGGGACGTTCACCGGCCCGATCGGTCCCAGCGGGCTCAGCGTCGTATGCGCGTTGGCCCGCACGCGCCCAGTGACATCGGTGTTGTGGAGGTCCCAACGCGCCTCGAGCAGCGCGCCGGTCCGCACGTCGACGAAGAACCGGTACGACTGCGGATCCTCGCCGAAGCTGGAGCCCCAGAACGCCCAGGCCAGGCGGGCGACCGGACGCTCGACGCCAACGGGCGCGTAGTGCCAGATCAGCTCCGGCTCGGTCCAGGACGCCAGGTGGTCGAAGCTGTCCATCCGCTGGACTGTCTCCAGCGCCTCGCCGGCGGCCACGTCGATCACCGGCGCATCGCCGGCGCCGAGGGCGCCGTCGGCCGGGCGATCGGCCAGGCGACCGGCGCCGTAGACCACGGTCGGCTGGCCATCGTCATGGCGAACGAGGATTCGGGCCACGCCACCATCGACGGGCACGCCCTCGATGGTCTGGGAATACAGCAGCGCGGTCATCGCGCCGTCCTTGAGCGAGACCTCGTCGCGGAGCGTCAGCTCGAGGGCGCCGGCGCCGAAGACGCCGCCCCAGTCCTGGAGCCAGCGGGTCGCCGCGTCCATCGCCGTTGCTCCGCGGGTCATCGGCACGCCGTACACCAGGCTGATCGTGCCGTCCTCGATGTACCGCTCGGCGCCGGGGAACGCGGCCTGCAGGTCCTGGAACGCGGTCATGGCCCGCTCGATGCGATCGACTGCGCCCGTGTCGTTCGCCTGGGCGTGTCCACACAGGATCGCCAGCGCTGCTGCACTGGCCAATGCGGTCGTCTTCCGTGAGATCACAGCTTCTCCTTCTTTTCCGTCTCCGGCCGCGCCTGCGCCACGGGGCCCACCGCGGCGACTTCCGGCCTCACAGCCGCGCAGATTGACTCAGACTGGACGGGGCCTCCGCGCGTCCAGCTATCGGGGCATCCGGACCACTGAGCCGGAGGGTTCCCGAGAGCTCTTGTAGTTTCCCCCAAAACAGACCCCCAATGCAACCTTCCGGTTCGCTTGATGAGCGAAAATCTGCGATTGGGGAACTTACAAGGCCTCCGGAGCGGGTTCCCGGGCCTGCTACCCTTGCGCCGATGTCTTCAACAGTGATTGCCGGCGGGCGAATCATCGACCCGGCTACGGGTTTCGACGCAATCGCCGATCTCGTCATCACCGACGGACGGATCGCGCGGCTTGGCCCGGACATAGGCCGAACGGGCGCTGATCGCGTCGTCGACGCCGCCGGCTGTCTGGTGACGCCCGGTCTGATCGATCCGCACGTGCACCTGCGCGAGCCGGGGCAGACCGACAAGGAGACGCTCGCCACCGGCGGCGCCGCCGCCGCGGCCGGCGGGTTCACCGCCGTCTGCTGCATGCCCAACACCAGCCCGGCGCTGGACTCGCCGGAGATGCTCGATGTGGTCCGATTCCGGTCCCGCGATGTCGCCTGCCGCATCTTCCCCGTGGGCGCTGCGACGCTCGGGCGCCAGGGCGCCGAACTGGCGCCGATCGCCATGCTGGTGCGCGCAGGGGCGGTCGGGATCAGCGATGATGGCGATGTCGTGGCGTCTTCGCGCATGATGCGCCGGGCTCTGCAGGCGTGCGCCGAGGCGCAGGTTGCCTTCATGCAGCACTGCCAGGATCCGGAGTTGACCGTCGGCGCCGTGATGCACGCCGGCGCGGTGTCGGCCCGCCTCGGCCTGACGGGCTGGCCGCGCGAGGCCGAGGAACTGATCATCGAGCGCGACCTCCGCCTGAATCGCGCCGTCGGCGCCCGCTACCACGTCCAGCACCTCTCCAGCGCCGGCTCGATCGAGATCGTGCGCGCCGCCCGCGCCCGGGGCGAGCCGATCACCGCCGAGGCCTCGCCGCACCACCTGCTGCTCACCGACGAGTGGATCGATCAGGACGGCTTCCCGAACCCGCTGGGCAAAGTGAACCCGCCCCTGCGCGAGATGGCGGATGTCGAGGCCATCCGGGCCGCGGTCGCCGAGGGTGTGATCACCGTCCTGGGCACGGACCACGCCCCGCACACGCGCGCAGAGAAGGAACTCCCGATCGAGGACGCGCCCTTCGGCATGATCGGGCTGGAGTTTGCCCTGCCGCTGTACGCCGAGGCGCTGGTCCACAGCGGCCTCATCGGGTGGCCCCGGCTGATCGCGCTGATGACCGTCGAGCCGGCCCGCCTGTGCGGCCTGGATCGTCTCGGCCTCGGCCGGCTGGAGGTGGGGGGGCCGGCCGATGTGACGATCATCGATCCGGAAGCGCAGTGGACGATCACCGAAGGCGAACTGGCCGGCAAGTCGGCCAACACGCCCTTCCTGGGACGGACCGTGCGCGGGCGCGCAGTGGCGACCATCGTCGCCGGGACCCTGCGCCAGCGCACCGGCGCGCCGGTCTGATCAATCCGGCGCCAGCAGTTTCAGCATGGGCTCGATGTCGCGCTCGTCGACCAGGTCATCCCCGTTGACATCCGCCCGCAGGCGCGGGCAGCCGGGGTATTGCGCTGCAAACGCCGCGGGATCGCTCACCGCGAGCGTGAACGGATCGAGGTCGAAGCCGTCGATGCGTCCGTCGCAGTTCATATCGCCGGCGCAGCGGTTCATCCAGCGGGCCACCATGCCGGAGTCGTATCCGCCCGCCTGCGCAAAGAAGCCGCCGACGTACAGGCTCGGGCCCGCCTCATCCGCCAGCGACGCCACGCCGAAGACGTTGCCATCCAGCCCCGTCCCCAGGCCGGACCACGCGCTGCCGTCCCACCTGGCGACGTGTGGCGCGGGCCTCCCGTCCGCCTCGGTGAAGTTCCCCACGACCAGCAGGGCCGGCCCGGCGCCGTCATCGTGGATCACCATCCGCCGCCCGATGTCGTTGAACCCGTCGCCCACTGCGCTCCACTGCCGCCCGTCCCAGCGCGCGATGCGGTTCACCGGCTTGCCGCCGGCCAGCGTCGGATGCCCGGTCAGATAGAGCGCCGGGCCGCTGCCATCGTCGAAGACGATCATGCCGCGGACGAGATCGTTGACGCCCTCGCCCAGCGCCTCCCAGCGGGCCCCGTCCCATCGCGCAACGTTGCTCGCCGCGACCCCGCCGGCGCTGGCGAACGAGCCGGCCACGTACATCGCCGGCCCGCGCCCGTCGTCGAAGATCGCCAGGGCCCGGATCGTCTCCTTCTCGCCCGAGACGCCCCCGCCGACCGCCGACCAGCCGGCGCCGTCCCAGCGCGCCAGGCGCAGCGCCTGCGCCCCGCCCGCCGCGGTGAAGTTCCCGCCGACGTACAGGGCCGGGCCCGTGCCATCGTCGTACGTGAGCAGGGCGTTGCGCACCGTGCCGTTGACGCCGCCGGCGAGATCCTCCCACCGCGTCCCGCTCCAGCGCGCAATGCTGTTGACCAGTCGTCCCTCGGCGTGGCTGAAGTCGCCGCCGGCAAACAGGGCCGCGCCGCGCCCGTCATCATGGATGATCAGTCCGTGCACGGTGCCGTTGCCGGGGCCCAGGCCGGCGCCGATCGGGGCCCAGGTTCCACCCTCGCGCCGGGCGATCTTGCTCACCGGCTCGTCGCCCCAGCGCGTGAAGCTGCCGCCGACGTACAGGGCCGGGCCGCTGCCATCATCCAGCGTCGCCATCGCCGAGATGAACTGGTCGAATCCGGGCTCGCCAAATCCGGGCGCCCACCCGCCGGGGCACTGAGCCCAGGCGGGCGCGGCGGTCAGCGCGGCAAGCGTCGCGAGGCGCAGCAGAGACATCGTCGCGAGTATACCGGCGCTGCGCAGCGCCGCCAGCAATACGCCGCGGTCCGGTTATCGCGCCTCACTTTGCTCGGCGGTGGCGCCAGCAGGCTGTATACTGGCGTGGTGAGGAGAGCCGCCGGAGCCATCGCACTGATCGTCGGCTGCTGTGCGCCATGCGCCGGCGCCCAGTCCCTGCGCATCTTCCTGGCGGCCGAGGGCCTCGCCGACCCCGCCGACCCCACCTCGCCCCTGGCTGGCCCGCCCACATTGGCCGTGCCGACGCTGGGCGCCGTCGGCGCTCCGGCGCGGGCCTACCTCTGGGCCGCCCCCGACCGCGCTGCCGACCAGTGGCACGCAATCTCGCTGGGCGTGCGGACCCGGGGCCTGCTGCGCCTGACCTCGATTGCGCTGCTCGACGCCGACCCCGGCGCCGGCCGCTGGGATCGGGTGCGGCCCGGCGCCATCGCGCCCGATGGTCGCACCGCCGGCGGCGTTGCCCTGCTCGCCCTGCCCGGCCTCACCGGCGCCGGCGCGGTCCGTGGCGATCCGCCCGGTCCCGACCCCCGCTACGACCCCGCCACAGCGGCAACGCTGATCGGCTGGATCGAGGTCACCGGGGCCGGCGCCGTCTTCCTGGAGATCGGCGACCTGGGCGTCTGCCGCGCGGGCGGGGCCGGGCCCCCGGGCGACACCGTCTGGCTCGGCTTCGGCGACGAGGGCGCCGGCCTCCGCGGCGGGGACGTCGGCGCAGCCTCGCCGGCGCCGGACCTGCTCGTCGAGGGATGCCCGGCTGACCTCACGGGCGATGGCGCCCTCGATCTGACCGACTTCCTGGCCTTCCAGTCGCTGTTCGCCGCCGGCGACCTTCGGGCGGATTTCGACCTCAGTGGCCAACTCGACCTGTTCGACTTCCTGAGCTTCCAGACGCTGTTTGCCGCCGGATGCCCCTAGGCAAGCGGTGGGGGATCCCACCAGGCGCGCCGGTGTGCGTCTGCGGGCCCGCGGCCTACGGTTTTGCCGCGGCAGGGCCGCTTCAGGAAAGGGAGCAGCAGCATGGCTATTCGAGTGGGAATCAACGGCTTCGGACGCATCGGCCGGCTGGTCTATCGCATCGCGGAACAGCGCGAGGATATCGAGATCGTCGCGGTCAACGACCTCGTCCCGGCGGACAACCTCGCCTATCTCCTGAAGTACGACACGCTGCACGGCCAGTTCCGCATCGGCGACACCCACGCCGTCATCGAGGCCGGCGAGGACTCCTTCACGGTCAACGGGCACGTGACGAAGACGTTCGCCATCAAGGACCCGTCCGAGTTGCCCTGGGGCGACCTCGGCGTGGACTACGTGCTCGAGTCCACCGGGCTGTTCACCAAAGGCGCCGACGCTCGCAAGCACATCGACGGCGGCGGCGCCAAGCGCGTGCTGCTGAGCGCCCCGACCAAGACGCCCGAGGAGGTCCGCACCTTCTGCTTCAAGGTCAATCACGAGGAGTATGACGCCTCGAAGGACTATGTGCTCTCCAACGCCAGTTGCACCACCAACTGCCTGGCGCCGATCGCCAAGGTCATCGATGACGAGTTCGGCATCGAGGAAGGCCTGATGGCGACCATCCACGCCGTCACCGCCAGTCAACCGACCCAGGATGGCCCCTCCAAGAAGGACTTCCGCGGCGGGCGCAACGGCTATCTGAACATCATCCCGGCCTCGACCGGCGCCGCCAAGGCGGTGGCCCTGTGCCTGCCGCAGCTCAAGGGCAAGCTCACCGGCATGGCCTTCCGCGTGCCGACCGGCGATGTCTCGTGCGTCGACCTGACGGTGCGCACGAAGAAGGCGACCAGCTACAAGACCATCTGCGCCGCCATGAAGAAGGCCGCTGATGGCCCGATGCACGGCGTGCTCGGCTACACCGAAGAGGAAGTCGTCTCCAGCGACTTCATCGGCGACCATCGCAGCAGCATCTTCGACGCCGGCGCCGGCATCGAACTGTCCGATCGCTTCTTCAAGGTGGTGAGCTGGTACGACAACGAGGCCGGCTACAGCGCCCGCTGCATCGACATGATCCGGTACATGGCGAGCAAGGACTGAGCTGCTGCGCATCCGCTACGAACGGCCGTCCACCGGCGTGAGCGCCAGCCCCGCTGATTCGAGGGCGTCCTCGATCCGGCGCGCCAGATCCTTGTCCTTGACATAGCGCGCGATGAGCCAGCGGCCTCGTTCGGGGAAGTCGGGCCTGATTTCCAGCAATTGCTGGATCGGGACGCTGGCCCCGTCGCCCCGGCCGGCAGCCACGAGCGCGACCGCCTGCATGAGAGGGCTCCAGAAGTAGGCCTCCGGCGCCGACTTGCGCGCTGCGTCGAGGGCCTCCTCCGGATCGCGCCGCCGAAGGGCGTCCAGCCACAGCCCGCAGTAGCAGGCGCGCCGGGGGAACGGATTGATCTGCACGGCCTTTCTAATCATGTCCGGGCCCCGTTCCCAGTCGCCCGACAGCGTGAGCAGATAGCCGACCGCATCAAGCCAGAAGACCGAGCCGCTGCTGACGCGCAGCGCGGCGTCCGCTTGGGCCCGCGCCTCGTCGAGCTCGTCCCCCAGCAGGAGCACGTAGGCGAGAATCACGAGGCTCTGGACATCCAGCGGGGCGAGTTCGGCGCCGCGCCGGGCCGCGGCGATCGAGTCCTCGATGGGGATGACATCACCCGGGAGGCCCAGCCCGAACTGAATGGCGCCGATGCGAGCCAGATACGACCACGCCAGGGCGCAGCCCGGGCTGGAGCGCACGGCCTGACGAAGCGCGGCGAGGGCATCATCAAACGCCTGCGGCTCGTGCGTGGTCTCGAGGTAGAGGGTGCGAAGAATGGCCTCGTAGACGCTCCCCGCGGCACGAGGTCGGCGCGGCGTCGGGCTTACGAACTGCGACGCCAGGACGCCGCGTTCCTCGGCGACCGTTGCCGCCGTCGTCTGCACCACCTCGTCCAGGGCGGCGCCTCGTTCGAGGCCGGCGCCGCAGGTGAACGTGTGCGCCCAGGTCTGACCTCCTGTGCGCGTGTCCACGAGATGGAGCGTGACCCTCAGATCGTCTCCCCGCAATGCGAGTGCGCCGGTCAGTTCGAACTGCGGCAGCCGGGCTCCGCTCGGTTCGGGCGCGGCGCCCCGGGACAGGAACACGCCGATGGCCCCGTACTGGTTCAATTCCGCCGCCAGATCGAAGGCCAGCCCCTGGGCGATGAACTCCACCTCGGGCCGGCCCGTCAGGTTGCGCAGCGGCGAGACGAGCAGCGTCGGCCATGTTTCCACGGCGTCGCGTGTGGCGTCGGGAGCGGCCGGGCCCGGCTGGGGCTCGCGGTATCGGAACGTCGGGACGTAGCGGCCCTTGGGCAGACCGATCAGGATTCGGTCGGATCGGCCCGCGGTGAGGTAGTAGTGATCGAGCGACCGGCGCACCCGCCCTGCCTGCATGCGCACGATGGGATCGGTCGCCGGATCAAACTCGCCGCGCCGTCCGAAGACCCGACTGGCGATGGCGTGCTGGGAAATCGCCTGCGTGCGGCCGGCGAGGGTCTCCTCCACGACGAATCGGAGGAAATCTCTCGACCGCTGGCTCGTGTCGAAGTCCGGGCTGCCGGCGATCCGCTCGAGCTGAGCGCGGACGTCCGCCTCGCCCGGCGCGGAATCCGGCTCCGTGATCCCGTCGGCAGCGGTCATCCGGCCCCCTTCTGCAGTCCCAGGATCACCAGTCTACCGGGGGTCCGTCCGCGGCGTCAATAACCGTAACTTACGCGGCTTGACACTACTCACGATCGTCCCTTCTGGAGATCCTCACCACTGTGACGGACGGCAGGGACCCACAGACGCTCCTCGACGTGCTGGCCCGTTTCCCCGGATCGGGAAACCGGATCCGAGACCTGTTCAAGAAGAATGAGCAGTTCCGCGAGATGTGTGCCGACTACACCGACTGCCTGTCCGCGTTCCGGCGGCTCCGGGAGCAGGGTGCGGCGCGGGACGAGCGGATCGAGGAATACGGCGAGATGCGGGCGTACCTGGAGCGAGAACTCCTCGTCCAGATCTCGGGCGCCGCGGGCGAGCGCAGCGGGGCGTGACGTGACGGACCGGACAAGCGGGAGGAACTCGAACATGAAAAGCCTGAGACACGCACCGATCCTCGTCGTCGCGAGCATGCTCGCCGTCGCCGCCGGCTGCTGGAGCGGATCGGCGTCGGAGGCCGACGCGACCGAACCCATCGAGTATGAACCGATCCCATCGTCGATCCTGACCCCCAACCGCGTCGAGACCCGACTCGGCACGCTTGAGTTCTTCGACGGCTATCCGAAATCGGAAACCGTCGAGTTAGTCTACGACAACCTCGATTTTCAACGCGGCGTGCGCGCCTTCATCGACGGTCTGCCGATCGCTTCGCTGTACGCCATGCGCGAGGGATTCCGTGAGGTTGGCGCCGTCAATGGCACGGTCGGGATCTTCGAAAGCCTGATGGACGCCCGGACGCTGTTCCTGACCGCCAATACCGAGAGCGTGTACGCGGGGACCTGGCTCGACCTCAAGGACGGGCCGATGGTCGTCGAGAGCCCGCCCAACACCCTCGGCATCCTCGACGATTTCTTCTTCGGGTACGTGACCGACCTGGGCAACGCCGGACCGGACCGCGGCCAGGGCGGCAAGTTCCTGATTCTCCCGCCGGGCTACGAAGGCGATGTGCCCGAGGGGTATTACACTTTCACCTCGAGAACCTACGGCAACTGGCTCATCTGGCGCGGTTTCCTTGAGGACGGCGACCCGCAGCCGGCGGTGGCGAACCTCAAGGCGAATATCCGGATCTACCCGCTGGCGCAGCGCGAAGAACGGCCCGCCAGCGAGTTCGTCAACCTGTCGGGCCTCGCCTTCAACACCATCCACGCCAATGACATCACTTTCTTCGAGGAAGTGCACGCGGTTCTGCAGGAAGAGCCCGTCGACGCCCTCGACCCTGAGTTCCTAGGTTTGCTGGCCGCCATCGGCATCGAGAAGGGCAAGCCCTTCGCACCGGACGCACGCATGGCCGACATCCTCACGGACGCGGCCGCCGTGGGCAACGCCACCGCGCGGGCCATAGTTTACAGGACCCGCGATCCCAGGGCCTATCTCTTCGAAGACAGCGCCTGGAAGACCGGCTTCATCGGCGGCAGCCACGAGTTCGAGGTCGACGGAGTCCGCCTGCTCGATGGACGCACGATGTTCTTCTACTACGCCACCGGAATCACCCCCGCCATGGCGGCAAAGATGGTCGGTATCGGATCGCAGTACGCCGGCGCCATGATCGACTCGGAAGGTCGGGCGTTGGATGGCGGCTATACCTATCGACTGCACATGCCGCCCGATGTGCCGGTCAAGGACTTCTGGTCTCTGGTGCTCTACGACAACCAGACCCGGTCCATGCTGCAGACCGACCAATCGTTCCCCAGCCTGAACAGCGAGCGCGGCGTCGAGCAGAACGCGGACGGCTCGACCGATGTCTACTTCGGACCGAGCGCTCCAGAAGGGAAGGAGAGCAACTGGATCCAGACCATCCCCGGCAAGGGCTGGAGCGTCATCCTGCGGCTCTATGGACCGCTCGAGCCCTGGTTCGACAAGGAATGGCAACCCGGAGAGATCGAGCGTCTCGACGATGTGCCGGCCGTGGCGGCCACGGATGCACGTCCGCGCATGGCGACGGAGATACCGGCCGCCATCACCACGCCGGATCGCGTCGAGACCCGCATCGGCGCCCTCGAGTTCTTCGACGGCTTCCCGACGGAGGCGACGGCTGAGCTCGTCTACGACAACCTCGATTTCCTGCGCAGCATCGAGGCGTTCCTCTCCGCGTGCCCGGCCGCTTCGCTCGACGCAATGCTCGACGGCATCGGCTCGCTCGGTGTCGACCGGAACGGCGCCATCTCCATCACCGAGACGCTGCTGGATGCGCGGGCGCTCTACCTGACGCCCAACACCGAGAGCGTCTACATCGGTGGCCCGCTCGACTTGAGCGACGGCCCGATCGTCGTCGAGAGCCCGCCGAACACACTGGGCATGGTCAACGACCACTTCTTCCGCTACGTGTCAGACATGGGCAACGCCGGCCCGGACCGCGGTCAGGGCGGACAGTTCCTCTACCTGCCACCCGACTGGGTTGGCGACGTGCCGGAGGGCTACTTCACCTTCCGCTCACCAACCTACAAGAACCTGATGTTCTGGCGAGGCTTTCTCGTTGATGGGGACCCTCAACCCGCCATCGACGCCGCCAAAGAGATGATCAAGGTCTATCCGCTGGGAGAGACGGCCGACGCCGCCGACATGAATTTCATCAACACCTCCGGACGGTTCCACAACACGATCCACGCCAACGACTTCGGTTTCTACGGCGAGGTGCACTCCGTCATCGACGAGGAGCCCGCCGCGGCCTTCAGCCCGGAGATCCTCGGCTTGCTGGCGGCGATCGGCGTCGAGAAGGGCGAACCCTTCGCCCCGGACGCGCGGATGCGGAAGATACTCGAGGAGGCAGCCGCCGTGGGCAACGCGACGGCGCGCGCGATCTCGTTCCGCACCCGAGATCGGCGCGCATTCTATTACGAGGACTCGGCTTGGTTCACCGCTTTCGTGGGCGGCAGCCACGAGTTCCTCCGCGAGAGCGGCGCCCGCGATCTCGACGCGAGGACCATGTTCCACTACGGGTACACGGCGGTGACGCCGGCCATGGTGGCCAAGATCGTCGGTGTCGGCTCGCAGTACGCCGTCGCTTGCCTCGACGCCGACGGCAACTACCTCGACGGTTCAATGACATACTCGCTGACCCTGCCGCCCGGCATCCCCGCCAAGGACTTCTGGTCGTTTGTCAACTACGACCCGCAGACGCGCTCGCTGCTGCAGACGCCGACCACGCCGTTCCCGAGCGTCAGCAGCCAGAGCGGCGAGGTCCATGCGAATGCCGACGGCAGCACCACCATCTGGTTCGGGCCGGAGCCGCCGGACGGGAGAGAATCCAACTGGGTTCCGACCGTTCCCGGCAAGGGCTGGTTCACGGTCCTGCGCCTCTACGGGCCGCTTGAGCCGTGGTTCGAGCAGACCTGGCGTCCCGGCGATGTCGAAGCCATGAAGCACAGCCCGCAAGACCCTGGATAAGAAGCATGATGAAGACCGATGAACCGCACTTCGATACGAAATCGATTCTCAGCGACGCTGAGAGGATGAGGAAATGAGGACGGCGAGCCTTTCCGATCGGAGGGTCACAATGGCACGCAACTTGGGAAGGGCAAGGCTTTCGCTCATGGTGAGTCTCGCGCCCTTACTCCTCGCTGCGGCCAACGTCCATGGTCAGGGCGCGCCACCCCCGAGGTTGATTCTTCAGATAACTGTCGATCAGCTTCGCGGAGACATGCCCTCATCAGTCCGTGATCGTTGGGGAGACGGCGGGTTCCGATACCTGTACGAGAAGGGCGTCGTCTATGAAAACGCCCATCACCGCCATGCCAACACCGAGACCGTTGTCGGACATACCACGCTTGCGACCGGGGCGGATCCGGCTGACCATGGCATGGTCGGCAATATCTGGTTCGACCGCGAACTGGGGCGGGTGGTCTACAACATCGAGGACGAGCGCTACGCACTCGTCGGCGAAGGGGGTGGCGTGGATCAGGATGTCGAGATGGATCCAACGCAGAAAGTGGCCGGTTCCGACGGGCGATCCCCGGCCAGCATCCTGACGACAACGTTCAGCGACGAGCTCGCGTTGCGCACGTACGGCAAGGCGAAGATCTTCGGGGTGTCCGTCAAGGACCGGGGGGCGGTTCCCATGGCTGGCCACGCCGGCAAGGCCTACTGGTTCTCCAAGGCCGAAGGAGCGTTCGTCACCAGCACGTACTACTACGATGCCTGCCCTCGTTGGGTCACGGAATGGAACCAAAGGGAACTTCCGCTGACCTACGCCGAGACGAACTGGGAGCTGCTGCACGACCGCTCGACGTACACCTACGGCGACTTCGACGACATGCCCTGGGAGACCAACGTCGGGGATTATGGGGTGGTGTTCCCGCACCCTTTCGGGAAGGCCGAGAGCCCAATGTTCACTGCGCTTCTGACGGTCAGCCCGGCAGGCGATGAACTCACTCTCGATTTCGCGAAAGCACTGATCGTCGGGGAAGAACTGGGCCAGGATGAGGTGCCCGACTACCTGTCCATCAGTTTCTCCTCCACGGATTACATCGGACACATATTTGGCCCGGCCAGTCTGGAAAGCGAAGACAACCTGCTGCGCCTCGACAAGAGCCTGTCGGACCTGTTTGCTTTCGTTGACCAGCAGGTCGGTCTCGAACACAC
Source organism: Phycisphaerales bacterium JB039 (assembly GCA_043101635.1). Classification (GTDB taxonomy): domain Bacteria; phylum Planctomycetota; class Phycisphaerae; order Phycisphaerales; family UBA1924; genus CAYMJK01. Next base: position 33,848 of record JBICIE010000224.1, read on the forward strand.
CCTCATCGTGCTTTCCGCTGATCACGGCGCGGCCGAGGCCCCGGCCCAGCTAAACGAGTTCGGCATCGATGCTCGGGTCTTCGAACCCGACAGGCTGGACAAGGAGCAGGCCATCGAAGCCGTCAAAGCCAAGTACGGTATTGCCGAGGAGCTTATTTCGGAGGTCGATCATCCCTATGTCTATCTAAATCACGACATCCTTCGAGAGCACGATCTGGATGCCGACGAGGTGTCCCGCACCATCGCGTCCGTGCTCACAACGTTCGACGGCGTGGCCTATGCGGTGCCGAGCATTGACCTGGTCGAGGGGAAGACACCGGATACTCGGCTGTACCGGCAGATCCTGCGCAACTTCAACCCGAAACGCTCCGGCGATATCTATCTGGTACTCGAACCCCATTGGTTCATCGCCGATTTCGACGGGCTGACGGTAACCAGCACGCATGGGTCGCCATGGCAGTATGACACGTTTGTCCCGGTCATCCTCGCCGGGAACGGGCTGGCCCCGCGAACCGTGTTCAGAGAGGTCCAGACGGTCGACATTGCGTTGACGCTTGCGAAGTACCTGAGAATCAAGGCCCCTTCCGGAGCCACCGGCGCGCCGCTGATCGAAGTGCTCCGTCAATAGCGCGTGAGGTAACTGGACCTGATGATTCCCCGAAGCAGATGAGGGCCAAAATCACTATCGCTCTCACGTGCAGGTTGTTCTCGCTGACGCCTGCCCGAATGTGAGAAAGCTGAGCTCACTACTGAAATCAACTACGACTGGTACCAGTCATGTTCAGAAAGGCCTCACTCATGAATCCGATGCATCACAAACCGCGCTCCTGGCTGTCCTTTGGCGGGGCAATGCTCATCGGCGGAGTCGGCGTGACCGCGGCATGCGGCCAGGAGATCCTGCCCTTCCCCGATCCGCCGATGGGCGGCGAGGTCGGGCCGACGATGCAGCAGTCGGTGCACAAGTGGCGCGATGCGCCGCGCCGCCTGCCGGAGGACGCCCCCAACATCCTCATCGTCATGTTCGACGATGCGGGCTTCGGACAGCCGAGCACGTTCGGCGGGGAGATCGACACGCCGACGCTCTCCCGTCTGGCTCAGGAAGGCGTCGCCTACAACCGCTTCCACACCACGGCGATGTGCTCGCCGACTCGCGCGGCGTTGATGACGGGTCGCAACCACCATCGCGTCGGGGCGGGCATCATCGCCGAGTTTGCCAACGACTGGGACGGCTACACCGGCGTCATCCCGAAGTCATCGGCGACGATCGCCGAGGTGCTGCGCTACTACGGCTACGCCACGGCGGCCTTCGGCAAGGACCACAACACGCCGGTCGAGCAGATCGCCAACGGTCCGTACGATCGCACGCCGACGGGGCGGGGCTTCGACTATTTCTACGGCTTCATCGCGGGCGAGACATCCCAGTGGGAGCCGACGCTCTGGGAGAACACGACCCCGGTTTCCATGCCGCACGTGGACAACTACGAGGACTTCCACCTGACCGAGGCGATGGCGGACAAGGCGATCACGTGGATGCACCGCCACCTCGCGATGAACCCGGATCGGCCGTTCCTGATGTGGTGGACGCCCGGCGCCGTGCACGGCCCGCATCACGTGGCCCAGGAATGGGCGGACAAGTACAAGGGCAAGTTCGACGACGGCTGGGACGCCTACCAGCAGCGGGTCTTCGAGCGGCAGAAGGCCATGGGCTGGATCCCGGCGGACACGCAGCGTCCGCCGCGCCCGGAGGGCATGCCCGCGTGGGAGGACATCCCCGAGGACGAGCGCGCCTTCCAGGCGCGCCTGATGGAGGTCTACGCCGGCTTCCTGGAGCACACCGACGCCCAGGTCGGCAAGCTGATCGACGAACTTGAAGCCCGCGGCATCCGCGACAACACCCTGGTCATCTACATCCTCTCGGACAATGGCGCCTCGGCTGAGGGCCTCGATGGCAGCGTGGCGGAGCTGAACGCCCAGAACGGCATCCCGTCCACGATCGCCGAGCACATCGCCGTGGCAGAGCAGCTCGGCGGCCTCGAGGCCATCGGCGGGCCCAGGATGGACAACATGTATCACTGTGGCTGGGCCTGGGCCGGCGACAGCCCGTTCCGTTACACCAAGCTGGTCGCGGCCGACTGGGGCGGCACGCGCACGCCCATGGTCATCTCCTGGCCCGGGCGGATCGAGCCGGACGACACCCCCCGATCGCAGTTCACCCACGTGAACGACGTGGTTCCCACGCTCTACGAGATCCTCGGCATTCAGCCGCCCAGGATCGTCGACGGCTTCGAACAGGATCCCATTGACGGCGTCAGTTTCGCGTACAGCTTTGATTCGGTGGACGCTCCGGAGCAGAAGACGACGCAGTACTTCGAGTGCCTGGGCAGCCGCGGCATCTATCACGAAGGCTGGATGGCCAGCACCTTCGGGCCGCGGACTCCGTGGGTCGCGCAGGTGCCGGACCTCGCCAACTGGGACCCGATGGAAGACCAGTGGCAACTGTTCGACACGCGCAGCGACTACTCCCTGATGAACGACCTCGCGGACGAGCGCCCCGCGAAGCTGGAAGAGCTCAAGACGCTCTTCCTCGAGGTGGCCGCAGAGAACAAGGTTCTGCCCATCGGCGGCGCCCTCTACACCGGGCTCAACCCTCAGGAGATGAAGCGCAGCGCCAACACCGAGTGGACGCTGTTCGAGGGCATGACGCGGATCCCCGAAAGCCAGGCGCCCAACGTTCGCAACGGCAACATCCGGGTCGAGATCGAAGCCGAGGTTCCCGAGGGCGTCAGCGGCGTGATTTTCGCCATGGGCGGCTACGCCGGCGGCGTGAGTCTCTACGCCCTGGATGGCGAACTCTACTACGAGTACAGCGCCCTGCTGCTCAAGCGGGACAAGATCAAGGTCGGGCGTCTGCCGGCGGGCGACGTGACGATCGCTCTTGAGATGCGGACGCCGATGGAGCGCGCGTCGCCCGCTCAGCTCACATTCTGGATCAACGGCCAGAAGGCAGCCAACGGCGCCGTCAGGCGCACCATACCGGCCACCTTCACGGCGTCGGAGACGTTCGATGTGGGCATGGACACCAGCTCGCCCGTCGCGGACGACTACTTCGACCAGGCGCCCTTCGAGTTCGAGGGGACGCTGCATCGGCTCCACTTCCGGAACCTGCCGGCGGAGCGAGGTGCGGTCCCGATCGTGCCGGATGATTGATGGCGTCTCTGCATGCCAGGGAAGGTAATCAGGCAACCGAGTTGCAAGGACTTATCGGTAACACCGTGGGTTCGTGACCGCAGCAGACGTTCACAGCAGCGCGTCTGCCCACCCGCCGATCGAGCGGAGCATCTCCTCCCGCGCCTCAGCGTCCGTCCGCCCGCTCCTGGCCAGCACATGGAACGAGTGATCGGCGCCATCGATCACCTTGAGCGTCGCTCTCGCGCCCAGCCGGGCGATGATCGGCTTCAGCAGGTCGAGCTGCGCCAGATCATCGCGCGTCCCCTGCAGAAACAGCATCGGGATATCAACGTCCAGCAGGTGCTCGGCCCGTTCCGTCGAAGGCTTGCCCGCCGGGTGCAATGGGAACCCGAGGAAGACCAGCCCGCGCACGCCCGCCAGCGGCGCCGCCGCCTGCGCCTGCGAGGTCATCCGCCCGCCGAACGACTTGCCCCCGGCGATCAGCGGCAAACCCGGCGCGAGCAGCCTCGCCTCGCTCACGGCGGCCCGCACCGCGCTGTGCGCCACCGCCGGGGAATCGGGGCGGCGCGAGCCGCGCTCCATGTACGGGAACTGATACCGCAGCGTCGCGATCCCGCGGGCCGCCAGCCCGTCCGCCACGGCCGCCATGAACGGATGGCGCATCCCGGCGCCCGCCCCATGCGCCAGCACCAAGCAGGCGGTCGCCGCGCGACCCTCCGCCTGCTGCCACAGCCCCGACACCTGCCCCCCGGCGTCAAGCTCGATCGTCACCTCCTGCGCGCCCGCGCCTTTCATATGACTACACCGCCCCGCCGCGCTGCCGGCGCCGCTTCTGCGCCGAGCGGATCATCATCCACTCGCCGACGTTCTCCATCGTGATCATCCCGACCAGGTCGCGCCCGCGCAGCACCGGCAGCGCGGTGGCCTCGCCGCTGCGCATGCGGGTCATGGCGCCATCGAGCATGTCGCTCTCCCGGGCCGAGTCGAACTCACGCCGCATCAGTTCCGACACCGGCGTCTTCGGACCGGCTGTCGAGAGTCCGCGGATCAGGTCGGCCCGGATCAGCATGCCCACGACCTCGCCATCTTCGGTGATGGGGAAGTCCTGCTGGGCGCCCTCCAGCAGCGCCTCGGCCGCCTCGCCGAGCGTTGTCTGCGGGGACAGCGTCCGCACGCGCCTCACCATGGCGTCGCGCACCGGCGTGCCCTGCACCAGCGAGCGCACTTCAACGTGCCGGGCTTCGGCCTGCGCCCCCAGCCCCACGAACAGCGCGATGAAGATCAGCAGCGGGTTGATCATCAGTCCCGCCAACCCGAACAGCACCGCCATCGCGATCCCCAGGTTCGCCGCAACCCGCGTGGCGTTGACGTAGTCCAGCTTGGTCGCCAGAATCGCCCGCAGGGCCCTGCCGCCATCCATCGGGAACGCCGGCAGCATGTTGAACAGCACCAGCGCGATGTTGATGTAGAGCAACTGATCCAGCCAGTGCCCGCCGATCAGTTCCACCGGAGTCAACGAGCCCAGCCCGCCCAGCGCAAGTTTGGCGCCGAGCAGCCCGGCAGCGATCACGACGTTGACAAGCGGCCCGGCGATCGCGATGACCAGTTCCTGGGTCGGCTCTTCCGGCATGCGCTCCAGCCGCGCCAGCCCGCCGATCGGCAGCAGCGTGATGTCGCGCGTCGGCACGCCGAAGCCCCTGGCCGCCACCGCGTGGCCGAGCTCGTGCAGGATCACACAGCCGAACAGCGCCAGCACGAAGCCGATGGTGCCGAGCGCTTCGAGAAACGTGGCCCCGGCGCTCATGCGGGCAAACAGGATCCACCCCAGCAGGATGGCAAACGTCCAGTGGATGTACAGCGGGATGCCCAGCAGCCGTCCAACTCGCAACGACCAGTTCATGTGCGCCTCCGATTCAGCGTAGCCGAACCTCGACGGCCCCGGCGGTCTGCGGCTCGGCCGGCCACCTACGATCCACCGGGCCACCAGGAGGACGATCGATGGAACGCACAGCGTGCTTCTGTGGGGTTGTGCTCGTGGCCGGAACCTGCGCCGGCCAGGTCGGCGTGATCGATCAGGTGAGCGAGTGGCGGGAGATCTCGTTCCCGTCGTTGTACACGCGATACAACGTCAGCGAGCCGACGCTGATCTGGTTCCAGCAGATCAGGGCCGGCCTGCGCGGACAGCTCGAAGGGATCGAAGTGGGCTCCTGGGGTCCCGCCGGCGCGCAGTGCGCCATCCGCATCCGATCCGGCACGGTCGCCGCACTCGGGCCCGTGCTCTTCGAGGTGCGCATCGAGAAGCAGACCGACGATCCGGAGGAGCCGATCTTCGTCGACATGACCGGCCACGGCTTCCACGCCGCGGCAGGGCAGGCGTTCGTGCTGGAAGCGCACGGCAACGGCACGGGCATGTGGCTGCACGGCAGTTCGACCCCGTCGCGCACGGCGCCGCCGCTCTATCCCGAGCCGCTCGGCGCCATCGGCGCCCGGCCCGAGCCCAAGCAGCGGCTCGGCTTCACCACATACGTGCTGGTCGACGGGCGCTGCTACCCGGACTGCGATGACAGCGGAGCGCTTGATCTGTTCGACTACCTGTGCTTCCTCAACGCCTTCGCCACCGGCGACGTGCGCGCCGACTGCGACTTCGACGGCAGCCTGAGTCCGCAGGACCTGCACTGCTTCAGCGTTGCCTTTGCGCTGGGATGCGGCTAGAGGCGGCGCCGACAGCCGTCCAAAGAGCGGGTGAAGGGAATCGAACCCTCGACATCCAGCTTGGGAAGCTGGCGTTCTACCGCTGAACTACACCCGCAAGGGGCCCATCCTGAGGCCGGGACAGTGTACGGCGGGTATTGAGGGGCTTCAAGATCCGCCGCGGAATCGCGTCCCGAGATCCTCCGCCCGGCAGGCGCCAGCCGCTCATGGGATGCAGACGCCGGTCGCGCGGGGCGCCCGAGTTCCAGCCTCCGTCGTGTCCGGATGTGCGTGGGGCCTAAGCGCCGGCGCCGTCGTGTTCGTGGTCGAATGGCGCTTCAACGATCGAATAGCCCGGCTCGTCGCCGATCGCCGCTTCCAGCGTCTGCAGCAGCACATCGACCTGGTGGTGACCGAGCCGCTGGCCGACGCCCGCGGCGATGTAGATCAGCGCCACAACAAGGACCGCACCAGGCACGCACCACAGCGCCCAGGCCGGCTCGCCGATCATCATCTGCCCGAAGCCGAAGAAGGCCCCGTTGAGGGCGCTGAGCACGACGAAGCCGTACGCGGCCATGAACATCGTCCACACGTTACCGTTGGGGCCGAAGTGGCCGACCAGCCGGGTCGCTCCGCCCGGGCCCGGGTCGGGCTTCATGATCACCACAAGCTGCGGCGACCAGAACCGCCGATCGCGCTCCCGGATGCGCAGCTCGATCTGCGACTCCGTGGCCAGCCCGTCGCACGGCGCCTCGGGATCTTCCAGCCGCGCTCGAACCCGCGCGGCGAGATCGGCCGGTGAAAGGCCCACGGTCATCTCCAGGCGCGGTCGAAGTCGCGGCGTGATCATCATCGGCCCGACAGCGTATCAGATCGGGCCGCCGAACGCGATGATGGCGTGGCTCAGCTTCCGCGAGACGCGCCCGGCGCCTACCGCTCCCGCGCCTCCCAGCTCCACGCCAGATGGGCGTCCAGCGGCCGGATGTCGGCGCTGTCCAGCAGGCGCGTCGCCAGGTCCTGCATCAGGATGCGCTCCTGGCGCAGGCGCAGCTCGACGCTGATCGTCTCTCGCACCTCTTCCATCGTCACATCCTGCGCCGGCAGAATCTCCTCCAGCAGCAGGATCGCAAAGCCGATCTGCCCCGGGCCGCGGTCGATCGCCACCGGCGCGCTCGGAACGCCCGGCTCCAGCTTGCCCAGCATGTCGCGCAGCGCCTGTGGATACGTCGGGTCCGCCGGGCTGATCGGCTCCAGCAGTCCGCCCCGCGGCGCCGTCGCGTCGATCGAGCGGTCCACCGCCAGTTGCATGAACCGGGCCCGCAGGTCGGACTCGTTGACCGCCGGCGCCCCCGGCGCCTCCTCCTCGAAGCCCGGCGGCGGCTGCTCCTGTTCGGCCGCTCCGGCGCCCGGGCTGGTCAGTTCACGCAGGGCCCGCGCCGCCTCCATTTCCGTCGGCAGCACGATCGCGCGCACCAGGTAGCGCTCTCCGTACAGCGTCTGGTGGCGCTGCTCGATCATCGACTCCTCGACGGTCACCTTGTCCGTCACCAGCTTCCGCAGCATGGCGCTGCGCCGCAGCAGCGCATCCAGCCGCTCCTGACCCAGGCCACGCCTCGTGCGCAGCGCCTCGAGCAGTTGCAGCCGCTCATCGCGCGAGCGGTCGCCGCTGGTGTCCACCGTGCGCAGCAGAATCTCCTGCTCGGCGTGGATGTCCGCCGGCGTCAGTTCCATCCCCCGCTCCGCGAGTTCCTGCTCCAGGATGCGCTCCAGCGCCACCTCCTCGAGCACCAGCCGCCCCGCGGCTTCCGCCAGCCGCCCGCGCAGCGCGCCCCACGCCACCGGATCGCCGTTGATCATCGCCGGGTAGGTTGCGCTCGGCGGCAGCGGGCGCGCTGCCAGCGCGCCCGGCTCCACCTGCACCGGCTGGCGGCCCGCCGGCTCGGGATCCGACGCGCAGCCGCCCAGCAGCAGCACTCCCAGAGCGACCGCCGCGCCGGGCATCCGCATCCGGGCCCATGTCGTATCGTCCATGGCGGATCAGTGCCCCCGCAGGCCCCTGAGTCAACACGCCGCCCCCCAATGCCCGAGCACTTGCCACAATCCGCCCCGAACGCGACGGCGCCCGCACGCTACCTCTGCCCGTACTGCGGCGCCATCGCCGACCAGCCCCGCCGCTGTCCCGCCTGCGCCGGCCACCTCGACCCCCTCTCGCGCCAGGCCACCCAGAATTCCATGGGCCCCTGGCAGGTCCGCGACCAGGCTCATCCCTTCCGTCCCGGCTGCTCCTACGCCACCATCAGGCGCATGGTGGAGCGCGGCCAGATCAACCGGCGCACCGTGCTCCGCGGCCCGACCACCCGCCAGTTCTGGACCTTCGCCGACCGGGCCCCCTCGATCGCCAACCTCCTCGGCGTCTGCCACAGTTGCCACGCCGAGGTCGACCCCGACGCCTTCCTCTGCGGGTCCTGCGGCGCCTCCTTCACGCCGGAGACCGACCGCCAGTACCTCGGCCTCGCCCCGCGACGCCCCCTCCCCGGCGAGGCCCCCGCCGAGCGCGTGGCGCAGATCGCCTCCGGCGATCCCGACGAGACCGATGCGCCCCGCCGGACCGTCCGGCCGGCGTTCCCGGCCGATCCGCGACCCTCGGCCCAGGCGACGCCTCCGGCCCGGCGCGGGCCCCGGGTCGCGCTGGTCGCCATCGTGGGCGTGTTCGGCCTGGCCATCGGCGCAGCGGCGGCGCTGGTCGGCGCCGCGGCGATGGGGTGGATTGACCTGACGGCCGTCGAGCCCCAGGCCGCCCTCGAGCCCCCGGTTAGCGACATCCGCCAGCCCGCGCCGCTCACGCCAGCAGCCGAGGACGCCGCGCCGGCGGCGGAGGGCGATCCCGCCGGGCAGGGCCCCGAGGGGCCGGGCGAACCCGGCGAGCCACTCGCAGGCGAAGCGCCGGCGCCCTCGGAGACCACCCCAGCGGAGCCTCAGGAGGGCGCTGCGCCCGCCGATTCCGGCCCGGCCGTGCCTCCCAAGCTGCGCCGCCTGCCCTGACGCCCGATAACAATGCGGAGCCGCCCCTCAGCCTTCCAGCGCTGCAATCAATCTGTCATCTGTGGCGATGGGGTTTACAGGTAGGTTCCGGTTTGGTAGTCTGCGGTTATGGGGAGGTTTCACATCCAGCCGGTCGGCGCTCGTCGGCCACAGAGTCGCACGGAGGTTCCAATGCAACGAAGCAAGAGCGGACGTGGCCGGTGGCCGCGGGGGTTCACGTTGATCGAACTGCTGGTGGTGATCGCCATCATCGCCCTGCTGATCGGCATTCTGCTGCCCGCGCTGGGTGAGGCGCGCAAGGCGGCCAAACTCGTCATCTGCCACGCGAACCTCCAGCAGTTCGGTGTGGCAGGTAACAGTTACTCGGCCGACTTCCAGGATCGCATCTGGGGGTTCACCTGGCGGGCCAGCCAGGGCGCTCATCCCAGCGCCGCGACGCCCTACACGCGCTCGCCGTCCGGTGAAGATGTGCTTGCTGCCGCCAAGCAGGCGCAGGACATCCTGCAGCGCAGGGCCGACAGGCTGGATATCGATCGCATCAGCGGCTGGATCCCCCATGTCTATTACAGCCACCTAGTGATTCAGGACTACCTTGCGGCACGGCTTCCCGAGCCCATGGTGGTCTGCCCCGAGGATTTCGATCGTTTGAACTGGCAGGTCGATCCGCAGGAGTTGTTCGACAAGGGATTCTGGCTGCCGAGACAGGCGAATCCGGACGATCGCGCGAAGCGCTGGCCCTACAGCGGCAGCTATCAGACGCCGCCAGCTTCGTACGATGTTGCCTCCGAGGCGCGCGACAGGATCTCACAGGGGTTTGCGCATTGGAACTACCGGATCCCGGCGAACCCGCGTCTGGGCGACGCCCGGATGGCCAATGTCACCTTCCCCGGCAATAAAGTCTGGCTGCACGACGCCGAGCAGCGCCACTTCACCAAGCTCAAGCTCTGGATGGGCGAGGCACAGGCCCGCCAGCCGCTGCTGACCTTCGATGGCTCTGTGTCGACCGTGCTGACCGCGGACACGAATGACGGTTGGCACCCCAACGCGCCGACGAGCAAGTCCCCGATGTGGGTGAATTACGACCCGCGCGGCTGGGAAGCGCCAGTGTACGGCGACACCTCTCGATTCCCGGGCTACTACCGCTGGTGCCGAGGCGGTCTCCAGGGCGTCGACTTCGGCGCCAGCGAGGTCGATACCGGCCAGTTGTAACCCGGCAACCAGCCACTCGGCGAACCACTCCACGGGGCCGGCCCAAGCGCCGGCCCTGTCTTTTTTTTTGAAACTCGCCCGCCCGTCCCCGGTAATAAATCTCCGACAGGGTGTCGGAATACCCCTTTACAAGGATCTCAGGGATCGATAGCCTGTCAGTGGGAGGTTTCAGCCTCGGCGGCGCCGGCCGCCGGAGCCCGCGGTTGGCGGCCGCGGTTCTCCCGGCCTGCGCCTGGACCAAGCCACCAGCCGCCACGGAATCCACACCAATGCAATTGCGAGGGAGTTTCGCACACCGGGCGCGATCGCTGCGCGCATTCACGCTCATCGAACTGCTCGTCGTCATTGCCATCATCGCCCTGCTCATCGGGATTCTCCTGCCCGCCCTGGGCGAGGCCCGGCGCAGCGCCAAGCTGGTCATCTGCCTCAGCAACCTCCAGCAGTTCGGCGTCGCCACCCAGAGCTACGCCGCCGATTTCACCGATCGCATCTGGGCCTTCAACTGGAAGGGCGGCGAGCGCTACCCGACCAAGGACCCCAGCCTGGCCCTCGCCAGCGACGATGTCCAGGCCGCGGCCAACCAGGCCATCGACATCCTGCACCGGCGCGCCGACCGCGAAGACATCCCCCGCCAGAGCTGGGTCGCCCACGTCTACTACAGCCACCTCGTGATCCAGGACTACCTCGCCGCCCGCCTGCCGGAGAAGATGGTCGTCTGCCCCGAGGACTTCGACCGCCTCAACTGGCAGCAGGACCCGCAGGACCTGTACGACAAGGGCTTCTGGCTGCCGCGTCAGCCGCCAGCTTCCACGCAGCGCTGGCCCTACAGCTCCAGCTACCAGGCCGTTCCGGCCTCCTACGACACCACGCCGACGCCCTCGGGTCGCCTGCGCCAGGCCGGCGTGCACTCGCAGTACATCTGGGGCGCCGGGGTCCGCCTCGGCGGCGCCAAGCTGGCCGATGTGCAGTTCCCCTCCCGCAAGGTGCACCTGCACGACAACGAGCAGCGCCACTTCACCGGCAAGAAGATCTTCTTCGCCGAGGCGCCCTGCCGCCAGCCGCTGCTGGTCTTCGACAGCTCCGTCGAGACGGTGCTGACCGCCGACACCAACGAGGGCTGGCGTCCCGATGGGCCCACCAGCAAGCAGCCCTCGCGCTTCAGCTACCAGCCGCGCCCGTGGGAAGCCCCCACGCTCGATGGCCGGCCGGCCGTTCCGGTGGTGGGGTATTACCGCTGGACCCGCGGCGGGCTCCAGGGCGTCGACTACGGCGCCAGCGAGGTCGACAGCGGCCAGTTGTAGGGCCAATTGTCGCGGTTTCTTGGTGAAGAGGGCGCCGGGCTGCCCACTGTGGCGCCCGGCGCTTTTTCGCTTCGGGCCTTGGGTACCCCCCCACTCCGTGGGGGGCCTCCTGACCCTGACTCCCCAGCCCTGCAGGGGCCTCCAGGGGCGACGCATTACGCCGGCGCACACAAAAACGCGGCTCGACCCCCATCAGGAAGCCGAGCCGCGCACGAGGAATGAGCTTGGGGCGCCTTCGCCCCACGACACCCTCAGTCTACCAGAATCACCGGCCCCCGCAAGGGGGCGGATGAACTGTCGGTTTCAGGAACTCGACGGCGCCGCCCCCTGAAGTCGGCACGGGGCGCCGACCTACCCCAGATCCCAGATCCCAGCCCTACTCCTCATCATCCAGCGTGCGCAGGCCGAGCCCGTGCTCGGCCAGCCGCTCGCGGACCTCGGTCAGGCTGGTGGCGCCGAAGTTCTTCACGCCCATCAGCTCCGCCTCGGTGTGGCTGGCCAGATCGCCCAGCGTCTGGATGTTCAGAAGCTGCAGCGCCTTGCGGGCCCGCACCGACAGTTGCAGGTCGCTCACCGGCTTGCTCAGCACCCGCTCCTGCCCGGTGCCCTTGAACTTGTCCAGCACCTGACGGCGGGCCGAGCGGTGGGCGTCGTCGAAGCCCTGCCCGAGCTTCAGGTTCTTGCTGGCGAGCATCCGCTTGATCTCGATCAGGCTTGACTCGCCGAAGTTCTTGTAGCTCATGAGCTCGGCTTCGCTGTAGCGCAGCAGGTCGCCCAGCGTGCGGATGCTCATCTTCTTCAGGCAGGGGCGGGCCCGCACCGACAGCTCGAAGTCCGTCACCGGCGTGTCCAGCTCGGCCCGGCGCTTCATGATGTCGCGGTCGCCCTCATCGTCGATGTTCATCTCGCGGCTCGCGAGCACATCCTTCATGAACAGCCGGGCCCGCGCGTGATTCGGGTTGGTCTCCAGCACCTGGCGCAGGCAGCGCTCGGCCCGGGCGTAGTCACCGCGGTCCTCGTGCAGCACCGCGAGGTTCAGCAGCGCGTTGACCGGCGCCGGCGCCCGCTCGCAGATGCGCTCATACAGCGCGATCGCCTCATCCTCCTCGCCGACCAGATCCAGCCGGTAGGCGAGCTGGAACAGCGTGTCGCTCGACAGCGGATCGCAGGCCACGGCCTTGCGCAGCTCGGCGATGGCGCCGAGGCGATCGCCGGCCTCCTCGGCCGCCAGCGCCGCCTGGTAGTGGCGGGCGCAGCCTTCGGGGTCGCGCGTCTGCGTCTCGTCGGCGCCGATGACCATGTCCATCGGGTCGTGGGGCATGTGGTCGTCTCCTGATCGGGTCCTGATGATAGCAGGCGCCGGGGGCCCGGCTCAAGCCGGCCGCACGCCCACCGGCGTCTCGACGACGCCCATCGTCCGCCACCGCCCGCCCGCAAACCGCCCCAGCAGGGCCACCCCGAGCAGGATGATGTAGCTGGCGCCGCCGATCCAAGGCCCCAGCGACCCGAGCTGCGGGGCGATTTCGATGATCAGCCGCCCGCCGCCGACGATGCACGTCCACGACAGCGCCACCGTCACCATGCCCGGCCAGACCGTGTCGCCGGCGCCGCGCAGGGCCCCGGTCATGATGATCGCGATGGCGTCGAAGACCTGGAAGACCGCCGCGGCAATCATGATCGACGAGCCGATCTCGATCAGCCGCTCCAGCGCCTCCGGCGCCAGATCCTCGGGCGTGAAGGCGCGGATCATCGGCTCCCGGAACAGGATGAACGCCAGGGCGCAGGCGCCCATGTAGCCCAGCGCCACCGCCAGCCCGAGCATGGCGCGCCGGAACGCCAGGTCCACCCGCGCCATCCCCATGCAGCGCCCGACGATGGCCGTGACGGCGATCGACAGTCCCACCGCCGGCATGAAGCTCACGTGCATGTAGCGCAGCGCGATCCACCCCGCCGTGTTGTGCAGCACCGGATCCTCGCCGGCCGCCTCGCCCGCCATCGGGATCAGCCACACCATCAGCGCGCCCCAGCAGATCATCTCGTTGACGAACATCAGCGCCCCGGGCCAGCCCAGGCGCAGGATGTCCCGGATCGGCCCCATCGCCGGCCGCCACGGCGTGCGCGTTCCGAAGCGGGCGTGCATCCGCGGCGACAGGAACACCGCCAGCGGGAAGCACAGCTCCACCGCCGAGCCGATCACCGTCCCCAGCGCCGCCCCCTCCACGCCCATCGCCGGGAGGTCCAGCGCCGTCGCGACCGCGCCGAACGCGCCGGCCAGCGGCGTCCCCGGCGGCGGGCCGTCGGCCCCGAAGATCAGCAGCGCGTTGCTGGCCACGTTGACGAGGTTGCCCACCAGGGCCGCGATCATCACGATCGCCGGCATGTGCATCCCGTAGAAGTAGTGCGCGATGCCACGGGCCGCCATCGTGAAAAACGCGCCGTAGATGAGGATGCGGGCGTAGCCCGTCTCCATCGCCACCAGTTCCGGCGGATGATCCAGCGCCCCGAACAGCTTCGGCAGCGCCGGCGCCAGCGCCAGCATTGCGACGCCCCCGAAGGCGCTGAGCCACAGCGCTGTCCACCCGTAGGCGGCCCCGCGCTGCGGCCGCCCGGCCCCGAGATTCTGCGACACATAGGTGTTGACCACCGTCATCAGGCCAAGGGCCATCGACATCGCCAGCCACACCACCATCCCGCCGTTGCCCTGGGCCGAGATGTAGATGCGGTCCGGCCCGATGCGCGACACCATCAGCCCGTCGATGAACTGCATGACCGTGTAGCTGGTCATCGTGATCACCGTGGGCGCGGCGACCACCAGCATCGCCCGCAGCGGGTGATGGATGAAGTCGTGGTTGTGATCGCGGTCGGACATGGGGAGGCTGCCGGGCCGCAGGCGCGGCCTCGATGGTAGGGCGTCGAATCTCCCGGTCCGCCGCCACGTTCGATGAATATCGCGTCCGGCGCCGCCCTAACCCGCCGCCAGTCGCGCCGCCAGCAGGCACGCCGCCTTCATGCTGCCGCAGTCGGCGACGCCCTTGCCCGCGATGTCGTACGCGGTGCCGTGGTCCGGACTGGTCCGCACCGTCGGCAGCCCCAGCGTCACGTTTACCGCCGAGTCGAACGCCAGCAGCTTCACCGGGATCAGCCCCTGGTCGTGGTACATCGCGACCACCAGGTCATGCTCGCCGCGCACCGCCGCCCGGTAGATCGTGTCCGCCGGGTGCGGGCCGCTCACACGCCGCCCGCCGGTGCGGGCCTGCTCGATCGCGGGACGGATGATGGCGTCGTCCTCCGGGCCCAGCAGCCCCGCCTCCCCGGCGTGCGGGTTCAGCCCGCACACGGCAATCCGCGGCGAGGGGATCCCGAGCCGCTCGCACGCCGCGGCGCTCATCTCGATCACCTCGACGATGCGCGCCGCCGTGATCGCGCTGGCAACCTGTGACAGCGGGATGTGCGTCGTCACCAGCGCCACGCGCAGCTTCTCGCTGAAGAAGCTCATCACCGCGCGTGCGCCGCCGGGCGCGAAGCGGGCCGCCAGCAGATCGGTATGGCCGGGGAAGTCATGCCCTGCAAGTCGCCACGCTTCCTTGCTGATCGGAGCCGTGACGAGGCCGTCGTCGCGATCGCTGTCTCCGGGGCTGCGCCGGGCGTCGGCGATGGCCCGATCCACCGCTTCGAACGACACCGCGCCGCCCTCGGCCGTCGGGCGGGGTTCGCCCCCGGGCAGCGGGCCAGCCACCTCGACGATGGCCACCGGCGCCTGCGCCCGGGCCGCGCCGTCCGGCCACCGGCTCGCCGCGCCACCGAACAGCGCCCGCGGGCCATAGATGCGCCACCGCGCTGCGCGCGCAACATCCGGATCGGCCAGTGCGCCCAGCGCCACCTCCGGGCCGATGCCCAGCGGATCGCCGCAGGTAATCGCGATGGTCGGCAAGGTCGCCATGCCCGACTCTATCGAGGCCCGCCCGGCCGCGCCCTAACATGCCCGATGAAGACCCCATCGCCAGCCATCGTCGCCCTCGCACTCGCCGGCGCACTCGCCTGGGCCGTCGGTTGCTCCTCCGAGCCCTCTGAGAGCCCCGAGCCCGCGACCGACTCGGGTTCCGAGCCCGCCGCCGAGACCGGCGCTGCGCCCGAGGCCCCTGCTCCCGCCGCCGAGGCCGCGGCCGGCGCCGGCGACGTGGTCGCCCGCCAGGAACTGGAAGGCGGCCTGGTGATCGAGGATCTGGTCATCGGCGAAGGATCCGAGGTTCCCCCCGGCGCCACCGTCACCATCGATTACGTCGGGCGGCTGACCGACGGCACGGAGTTCGACTCCAGCTACCGGCGCGGCGAGCCGGCGACCTTCCCGCTCGGTCGTCTGATCGAGGGCTGGCAGAAGGGCATCCCCGGCATGAAGCCCGGTGGCAAGCGCCGCCTGCTGATCCCGTACCAGATGGGCTACGGCGAGCGGGGGGCGCCGCCGGCGATCCCGCCGCGCGCCGACCTGGTCTTCGAGATCGAACTGCACGATTTCCAGTGACCTCAGCAGCCAAGGAGACATCATGAGCGAGAGCCAGGAGCTTCCCAGCGTACTGACCATCACCGATCTCGAAGTCGGCGAGGGAAAGCAGTGCCCGCCCGGCGCCACGGTCAAGGTGCATTACAAGGGCACGCTGACCGACGGCAGGCAGTTCGACTCCAGCTACGACCGCGGCGAGCCCATCGAGTTTCCCCTGGGCAACCTGATTCGGGGCTGGCAGGAGGGCATCCCGGGCATGAAAGTCGGCGGGAAGCGCCGGCTGGAGATCCCCTACAAGCTCGGGTACGGCGAGCGCGGCAGCCCCCCGGCCATCCCGCCGCGCACCGATCTGGTCTTCGATATCGAACTGCTCGGAGAGCGGGAAGTGAGCGCCGGCGCTGAGGCGCGGTCAGGCGCCCGCATGCTCGAGGACCTCGTCATCGGCGAGCGCATCGAGACCGCCTCGCTGGAGTTGACCGCCGAAGCCATCTGCGCTTTCGCGGCGCAGTACGACCCGCAGTTCATGCACACCGACGCCGACGCGGCCCGCAACGGGTTCTTTGGCGAGTTGGTTGCTAGCGGCTGGCACACCGCCGTGCTCACGATGCGCCTGATGGTGCAGGCTCGCCCGCTCGGCGACGAGCCGATGATCGGCGTCCAGGTCGACGCCATGCGCTTTCGCCGGCCCGTCGGCCCCGGCGCGGTGCTCCGGGCGGTGGGGGAGGTCACCGGAACCGGGCCCAGCCGCGTGCCCGGCTACGGGCGCGTTTACTACCACGTGACCACCTTCGCCGGCGACCATGTTGTCCTGACGCAGAACTGGACCGTGCTGGCCCGGCGGCGCGCCGAGCCGTGACCTGTCCGCTCAGTTCATGCCGCAGGTGAGCTGCGTCAGCCGCTGATCCATGCCCAGATCCGGGAAGAACGGGCGGTCATTGGCCGTCAGCGGCTGAAGCTGGTCGTACCAGGTCGCCTCCGGGTCATACTTCGCGAAGAACGGGCGTCGGACCAGTTCCGGGTCCCGCGCCTGCAGGAACTGCAGCACGAACGCCTTCTCCCGCCCGGCTTCGGTGACGCCCAGCACGTGGCACTTGCCCGGGAAGCACGACATCGACGGGCCGCGGACGGTGCGCGCAAGCCCGGAGACCTGCCGGTACGCGTCCCGGAAGATCCGCCAGCAGCGCACCAGCGGCAGCTCGAAGTAGTTGCGGGCCCCGGTGTCGCGCTCGACGAACATGTAATACGGCACAGCGCCGAGCTGCACCGCGCGCCGCCACAGGTCGCGCCAGGCGCCCGGCCGGTCGTTGATGTGGCGCACCACCGGCGACTGGATTCGCATCACGGCCCCGGCGCCGATGATCCGCCGCACCGCCGCCTGCGCGATGTCGGTCGAAAGCTCCATCGGGTGCGTGAAGTGCCCCATCAGCGCCACGTTCTTGCCGGAGGCACGGATCTGTTCGAACAGACGGAGCAGCTCATCGGCGTCCGGATCGGTCACGAACCGCTGCGGCCAGTACGCCGGCGCCTTGGTCCCGAAGCGGATGGACGTGACCGAGTCGATCTCCAGCAGCGGCTCGACATAGCGCCGCAGCACCCGGCTGTTCATCACCATCGGATCACCGCCGGTGATCAGCACGTCCGTGACCTCGCCGTGCCGGCGCAGATACGCCGCCAGCAGTTCGACATCCCGGGCGGCGAACTTCATGTTCTCGAGATCAACGAACTGTGCCCAGCGGAAGCAGAACGTGCAGTAAGCGTGGCAGGTCTGCCCGGCGCCGGGGAAGAACAGCACCGTCTCCCGGTACTTGTGCTGCATGCCGGGCAGATCGACGCCATCGAGCGACGGCACGTTCTGGGTCGTCTGCCCGGCGGGGTGCGGGTTGAGCTGCAGCCGGATGCGGCGGACCGCCTCGTCGATCTCGGACCGGTCGGCGTCGCGGTCGAGCAACCGCTCGAGCGTGCGATACTGCTCATCGGCCAGCATGCCCCGCTGCGGGAAGGTGAGCTGGAAGATCGGATCGTCCGGAACCCGGTCCCAGTCGATCAGTTCCTCCATCACGTACGGGTTTGTGCGGAAGGGCAGAACCAGCGAGATGATCCGGATCGCCTGCTGAATCTCCGGCTCAAGGGCCCGCCACGGCGCCAGCGACTCGACATTGGCCCGGGTGATGGCCCGATAGCGCACCTCCGCCGACGCGTCGCCGTTGCGGCGAGGATCGCCGGAGGGCCGAAGCCGGGAATGACGCTGCTCGCTGTGCATCCAGCCACAGTCCTTTCGCTGGCGTGCCCATGGGCGCGATTCTTCCTCCACCCCATTATAACAACAAGGCCGCGATCGGGCCGGCACGCGCACGTGCCGCCGGCGCTCAGAACGGGGCCTATTTCCTGTCCCGCCGGTGGTCGCCCTTGCCCCTGTCGCGGCTCTTGCTCTTGCGGCTGCGCCGCTGCGACCCGGTCATGGGCTTGAAGCCAGCGCCCTGGGCGTGGCCCAGCCCGCCCGAATCCGCGCCCAGCGTCAGCTTCGGCGCCTTGCTCTTGCCGGCGGCGCGGCTCTCGGCATCGGCAATCAGCAGCTCAAGCTGGCGCCGGGCGAGATCGACCTGCGCGATCTGCACCCGCACCGTGTCGCCGAAGTTCCAGCTTCGCCCCGAGTTCTGGTCCACCAGCGCTCCGGTCTTCTGATCGACTTTCCAGAAGGGCGGCCGGTCGGAGCGGGTCACATCGCCCGGAAGATCGCTCGACTTGATGAACCCGTCGGCGAGGTACTTGTCGAGTTGCACGAACACGCCGCGCGGCGTCACGCCCGTGATCACGCCGCCGAACACCTCGCCGATCTGCTTCTCCAGCAGTTGCAGCACGAGGAACTGGCGCAGCTCGCGCTCCGCCTCGGTGGCGTTCTCCTCCGTCGTCGTGATGTGATGCCCGATGGTCATCAGGTCGTGCTCGCCGAGGATCTCATCGTGCTCGCGCAGCTTCTGGCCCATCCGGGCCCGCTCATCCTCGCTCCGCGGCGGCTTCTGCCCGTTGTCCGTCAGCGACAGGTACACCTCCAGGGCCCGGTGCGTCAGCAGGTCCGCGTACCGCCGGATCGGGCTGGTGAAGTGTGAATACGCGTCGCTCGCCAACGCGAAGTGCCCGATCAGCGCCGGCGAGTACACGGCCTTGGTGAGCGTGCGAAGGACCGCCATGTGCACCGCCCGGGCGGCGGGCTTGCCGCGGGTGGCGTCCAGCAGCCCCTGAAGCTCCTCCCGCGTCGGGTTCTTCGGGATCGTGTACCCGGCAACCTTCGCCGCCTGCCCCATGTCCTCGTACTTCGCCGGCGTTGGCTCGGGGTGGATGCGCCGCATGATCGGCACATCCATGTTCTCGAACAGACGCGCAATCGCCTCGTTGGCCTCCACCATGAACATCTCGATGATGGTGTGGGTGAAGGCGTCATCCTCCGGCTCGGCGTCGATCACGTGCCCGTGGTCGTCGTAAATCAGTTCCACCTCCGGCAGATCCAGCGAGATCATCCCCTGCCGCCGCCGCCGCTCGCGGATGATGCGCGCCAGCCGGTCCATCTCCTTCACCGTGCTGATGAGCTGGTCTGTGTACGCCGTCTCCGTCTTTGCGTGCTTGCGGGCTTCCTCCTGATTCCCGTCGATCAGCGCCTGGGCCTCCAGATAGGTCATGCGCTTGGCCGAGCGGATCACGCTCTGGGCCACCCCCGTCTTGATCGGCTTGCCCTCGCGGTCGAAGCGGATGAACACCGTCTTGGCAAACCGCTCCACGCCCTCCTGCAGGGAGCAGATGCCGTTGGACAGCAGCTCCGGCAGCATTGGAATCACGTGCCGCGGCAGGTACACGCTGTTGCCGCGCTGCTGGGCCTCTTCATCCAGCGCTGTGCCGCGCCCGATGAAGTGCGCCACATCGGCAATGTGTACGCCAAGCTCCCACCCGTCTCCCTCCCGCTTCAGGCTGATGGCGTCGTCGTAGTCCTTGGCGTCAGGCGGATCGATCGTCGTAATGAACGTATCCGTCAGATCCAGCCGGTCTTCGAGCCCGCCGCCCTTGGTGAACCGGTGGATGTCCTTGTCGAAGGCGTCCGTCGCCTCCCGCGCCTGGCGCACGCACGCGTCGGGAAACTCATCCGGCGGCAGCCCGTGCGCGGCGATCACCGCCTGGGTCTCGACATCCGGCCGTCCCGCCTCGCCCAGCACCCGCGTGATGACGCCCTCGCCGAGCAGGTCCCCCTCGGGGAACTCCAGCATCTCCACGACGACCTTGTCGCCCGGCGCCACGTTCTTCGCCTCGGCGTCCCGCAGCACGATCGGGTCGCGCTGGTCCTTGCCATCGGGCAGCGCAACCCACTGCGCGCCGCGCTTTTCCACCGTCCCGGCAAAGCTGGTGCGCTTGCGCCGCACCACCTCGACGACGGCGCCGACGTACTGCGGCCCGAAGCCGTGCCGCCCGCTCGCCTCGCGCTTGCGGTCGCGCCGGATGCTGATGCGCACCGTGTCGCCGGTGGCCGCATCCATCATGGCGCCCGGCGGCACGAAGATCGACCCCTCCCGCACCCGGACCTCCGGATCGAAGAACCCGAAGCCCTTGGCGTTGCGGATGATCTCGCCCTCGATCGGCTCGGCCAGCGAGGCGATCGACGGCAGCGATACCAGGCCGCCCGGGGTCAGCTCAATGACGCCCTGCCCGCCAAGCTCCTCCACCGCAGCGCGGAAATCCGCCGGATCCTCCACGCGGAACTGCTCGGCGAGCGCCTCGATGCTCGCAGGCTGGTAATTGGGATGGGCAAGATGATCGAGCAGTCGGCTCTTGTAGCGAAGTGGCATGGTGTCTTTCGAGCTGTAGTAGCGGGGGGGCGCCCAGAGAAGTCTCGGCGTCGGATGGTAGGAGCCGATTCTGCGCAATCGAGTCCGGCGCCGATCCCGGCGCCAAGGCGCCCGATGACCTGCCGCGCCCGCCGCCCGGGCGCGTGCAGTCCGTTCAGTCCGCCTCATCCTCGCGCATCAGGCGATACTGGCTCGCGCCGGCCTTGTTGGCAAGCTCCATCAGCGCCCGCCGGCCATCATCGTCGATCGACATCAGTTCCAGCCCCATCTCCTGGCGGAACACACCCGCCGGGCGAACCCAGGCCACTCGCACCGTCGCCTGCACCCAGCCCTGGTCTGTCTCCACCTGCACCGGAACCGTTGCGCCTGGTCTCACCGCGTTCATCGAGCGGTTCAGCACCCGCATCCCCCCGGCGGAAATGTCCATCACGCGCCCCAGCGTGCAGCGCACGTTGCCGACGCGGATGCGCCCGAAACGCCTGCGGCAGGCGCTCTGGGGGTCAGCAGCGCCGGCGCGCGCACTGAACTGGTCGTGGGCCTCCATGCCATCAGTATCGGGCGTTGGCTGGACCCGGTAGAGCACTTGAGCGGGAATCAGCGCCCTCGGCGAGGGCGCCGGTCGCTCGGGAGCAGCCAGCCGCGCTTATGGGACACTCCCGGCAGCACGTTCGCCGGGCCACCCTCGCGGCCGCCGCGCTGTCGCCGGCGCCCGAGCCGTCGATCGCGCCACCCCCGCCATACCATCTCCCGCGGGGAAAGGAGGCGACCGTGGCCATTGTCGTGCTCATCGTGGGGTTGGGACTGATCGCTCTGGGCGCCGGCGCGTATCTCGGGTCGGGCCAGGAGAGCGCCACCGCTCTTATTCCCGCCATCTTCGGCGTTGTCATCGCCCTCTGCGGCGGTCTCGGTCTGCGCCGAGCCTGGCAGCGGCCGACCGTTGCGATCGCCACCGTGGTCGCCCTCGCCGGCGTCGCCGGCTCACTGTCGCGCCTGGCGCCCAAGCTCGCCGCCGGCGAGCAGCTCCAGCTCGACCTGGCCACCGGGGCCCAGCTTGCCATGGCCGCGGCGACCACCCTGCTGGTCGTGCTCGGCGCCTCCTGGCTGCTCAGCGGCGCCGGCCGCCCGATCGAGTCCGAGCAGCAGCAGCGACGCGGCCGCGTCGCCGGCTTCATCACCAGGATCGTGCTGATCGTCGGCGCCCTGCTCATCCTGCTCGGGGCCGCGGGCTACTTCGGCTCCGGCCAGCAGAGCGCAACAGCGCTGATTCCCGCCATCTTCGGCGCGCTGATCTTCATCTGCGGCCTGCTCGCCCTGCGAGCCGCGTGGCGCGGCATCGCCGCCGTGGCGGGCCTCATCGTCAGCCTGGCCGGCGCCGGCGGCGCTCTCTATCGCATCGCCCCGGGCCTCTTCGGCGCCGAGCAGTTCGACCTGACGCTCGCCACCGGCTCGCAGCTCGGGATGAGCTGGCTCGCCGGCGTCAGCGCCATCGCCAGCGCCGCCTGGTTCGCCACCCTGCAGAAGAAGCGGCCTGCGCCCCAGGGCGGTTGATGCGGCCCGCGCCCGGGCCCGCCAGTGATGCGGCGTCATCGAGCCCCGAGCGCTGCTCAGCCGCGCCGGCGTGACCGGCCGCGCCCCCGCCGCCTACGGGAACCGCACGAATCGCACCCCGCGGGTCCGCCCGTTAGAGACCTCCAGGCCCACGATCGCGCCGGAGTCGTCCGCCTCGAAGGTCACCTCCGCCACCGGAAACCCGCCGCTGAACACGTGCTTCGCCCCCGGCGTCAGCGCGATGTCATCGAATCGACGGTGCTTGAGCGCCAGCGCGCCATCCTCCAGCGCGATCTGGTAGAACGTCTCCAGCTCTTCGCTGTAGTACCGCCCCGTGTACGCCCCAAGCTCCTCGGCGGTGGGGGCCCACGCGGCTTCCTTCAGCCGCTTTGCCGGATGATCGCCGTTCTGGTGCAGCGTCAGGCTTTCCACCGCGCCATTGTCGCCGGCGTGAAACGTCATGCTTGCGTCGGTGACCGTCAGCCGGAACGCCATCGGCCCGCTCGGCACGATCTCGACTTTGGGCTGCCCCGTCGCCTGGATGAACAGCTTGTCCTCCTCCCGCGTGAAGGTCAGGACGAATCCCGGCAGTTCCTCCAGTTCGTAGCGCCCGGCGAGAGCGTCGAAAGCCTTCGGGTCGTAGCTGGCCGGGTCGAAATCGGTCGCCTCGGCGTCCGCCGCCGCCAGCTCCGGCGTCTCGGGTTCATCCTCAAGATGCTCACCGAAAAACGCCTCCGCCACGCTGCCGGCGATCGTCGGCGCAAACAGCGCGTTGTTGCTCTGCGTGATCACCGCGGCGTCCAGTTCCGGGAAGTACATCAGCATGGAGCGGTGCGCCGTGTCGGCGCCGCCGTGGTGGATGCGCTTGAGCCCCCGGTACTCGTCGATGAACAGGCCGAGACCGTAGTTCACCGGCGTTCCTGTTGTCAGCGTGCAGGGCGTCATCATCTGCTCGAGAGCCTCCCGCCCGCCCAGTTCGCCCGTGCGGTAGTTGGCCACCCACTTCGCCAGGTCGCCGACGGTGGTGTAGATGGCCCCGGGGCCGGGGGCCCCGCCCAGGTCTGGCGCGTTGCGGAAGCCGCCGGTTGCGCCCTCCGGCGCGTACCCCTGGGCGCTGTGCGCGATGATCTGCCCCGGGTGCGCCCGCACCGAGGTGTCATCCATCCCCAGCGGCGCAAAGATGTTCGCCCGCATCCAGTCGGGGAAGCTCTCCCCGCTGATGCGCTCGACGATCTGTGCCAGCAGCCCGTACCCGGTGTTGTTGTAGTTCCATTCCGCCCCCGGGCTGTTCTGCAGCGCCGGCTGCCGCTGCACGACCTCGATGATCTGCCGCCGGTCGATGTAGTCGCCCTCATCCAGCCGCCAGCCCGCCAGCGCCAGCGTGTTGAGGATCTCCCGGTACCCGCTGGTGTGCGTCAGCAGGTGGCGCAGGGTCACGGTCTCGCCGAAGTCCGGCAGCTCCGGAATGTGCCTGCGCACATCGTCATCCAGCGACAGCTTCCCGCGCTGCGCCAGCAGCAGGATCGCCATCGCCGTGAACTGCTTGGAGGTCGAGCCGATGTTCGTGCGCGTGTCGACCTCGAAGGGCGCCGGCTCCGTCAGGTTCGCCGCCCCGTACGCCCGGGCGAAGGTGATCTCGCCCGCCTCGATCACCGCGACCACCCCGCCGGGGACATCCGGCCGGTCATACGCCGCCATCAACTGGTCCACCCGGGCTCCCGGGTCCGTCGCGATCGGCTCCATCCGCGAGATGACCAGCGTGTAGTCGCCCCGCTGGCCCTGGAACGGCGCGATCTCGATCCGGTACGTCCCCGCCTCGTCCGACTCGAACTGAAACGGCTCCGGCCCCCGCCCCGGCCCGTCGAACGTCGCGATGCGCTTCCCCGACGGGTCCAGCACCGTCACCACGACATCCACATCCAGTTGGTTGGCCTCGCCGCAGATGAACTGGCCCGCGGCCACCTCCAGCGCATAGCTCCGCGCCGCCTCCGTCTCCAGCGAGCCGGTGACCATCTCGCCGGCGCCGAGCGGGACCGGCCCGGGCTGGGCCATCGCGCCGCCGCAACTGAGGCCGACGGCCAGCGCTGTCGAGGCCGCCAGCCGCCTCCGAATCCGCATCGATGCAATCTGTGCCATGGTCGTTCCCTTGCTCCCGGGGGCTCCGGGCCGACAGCATACCGCCGCGCCCGGCAGGACGCCCGTCACAGGGTTCGGGAATGGCGCCCGCGGCTTGCACGCGCGCCACAGCGCCCACTTCGGGGATTCCACCCCGTTGCTGGCGCCGCGGCCGCCGGATTAGTCTGAATCGGGCACTGGCCATGCGCTGGATGGACGTCCATCGGAGAACGCCCTGGCGACGCGGGCTGCGGCAGGCGCCACGCAGCCGGCGGCCGGTCGGCGCGCACCGGCGCGCAAGCCCTCGGGCGCCGCCACTCAGGAGAACGAGATGATCCGCATCGACCTCCGCGCCCCGGCCCTGCTCGCCGCGGCGCTCCTCGCCGCCCCGGCCGCGGCCCAGACGCAACTGCTGATTTCCGATGCCGGCGGCAACAAGATCGTCCGCTTCGAGTATCCCTCCGCGGCGCCGATCGATCACTTCGTCGCCGCCGGCGTCAGCCCGCTGGCCAACAGCCGCTTCATGACCTTCGGGCCCGATGGCAACCTCTACGTGGTCAGTCTCAACTCGCACTCCATCATGCGGTACGATGGCCAGACCGGGCAGTACCTCGGCACGTTCGTCGCCTCCGGCAGCGGCGGCCTGAACTACCCGTCCGGCCTCGCCTTCGGCCCCGATGGCCATCTCTATGTCGCCAGCGCCGCCACCGACCAGATCCTCCGCTTCCACGGCACGAGCGGCATCTTCCTCAATGTCTTCTCAGCCCCCGGCGCCGCCATCATGGACAACCCGCAGGACCTCGTCTTCGAGCCCACCGGCAACCTGATCGTCGCGTCCTACGCCAAAGACCGCGTCATCCGCCTTGATGGCGCAACCGGCGCCTTCATGGACGATGTCGTGGCTGCGGGCGAAGCCGGGCTCGATGGGCCCGTCGGCCTGTTCCTGGGCGACACCGGCCGTCTCTACATCGCCAGCGATCTCAGCGACAGCGTCATTGTCGTGCCCTCCGGTGGAACGCCCGCAACGCTCGTTCCCTCCGGCTTCGCCGGGCTCGACTCGCCGTTCGACCTCACCGTCGCCGACGATGGCGCCCTGATCGTCACCAGCATGGGCGGCGCCGGCCAGGTGCTCAAGTACAACGCCCTCTCCGGCGACCCGCTCGGGCCGATGCTCGGCGCCGGCGCCGCCGGCCTCAGCGGCGACCCGGCGGCCCTGCTGTTCCTGCCCGCCTCCAGCGAGTGCTACCCGGACTGCGACGGCTCCGGCTCGCTCGACTTCTTCGACTTCCTCTGCTTCCAGAACGCCTTCGCCGCCGGCTGCCCCGGCTGAGTTTCGCCTTGCGCCCCGTGACGCGCTGCGGGCAGGCGCTCGAGCGCCTGCCCGCTTTTCCCGCGATCTGCCGCCCGGCGCGCACAACAATCCGGCGTGAGCAGCGCACACGACGAGCGGCGCGGCGGCAGGCCCCGGTGGCTCCTCGCGGGCGTCATCTACTTCGCCGCCGCCTTCAGCGCGGGGTTCCTGCTCGCCCCGGTCCGCCAGGTCGTGCTGCGCCCGCGCATCGGCGAGATCGCGGCGCTGCTCACCGAGATCCCGCTGATCCTGATCTTCTCGGCCATCGTGGCCCGATGGCTCGCCGGCGCCATGGGCCTGCGCGCCCCCGCTGCGCGCGCAGCGATGGGCGCTGTTGCGCTCGCGCTGCTGCTGACCGCTGAAGCCGCGCTCGCCGGGATCCTCCGCCACCAGACCCTCGCGGCATGGGCCGGCCGGTTCACCACCGCGCCGGGGGCGATCAGCCTGGCCGGCTACCTGGCCTTTGCGATGATCCCGCCGCTGCTTCGGCCGGCGCCCCGGCCCCGCCGAGTTGCCCGCGGGCGTGGGCCGCGACCTTCTCCTCCGTGATCGCCTCGCCCGCGATCGACCATTCGGCGTCCGCGTACTCGTCGATCGTCACGAACGTGACGTCGCGCAGCCCCGGATAGATCGACTCGATGGCGTCCGTGATGCGCTCCAGCAGCAGCCGCTTCTGATCGCTGTCGAAGGCGCCTTCCACAAGTTTGATGTTCACAATCGGCATGATGTCCTTTCATTGCAGGGTGCGCCTGCGACCGGGCCCGCCGCGACATCCGGTGTGACCATTCGCGGTCAGATCGCAATGCGATCGCAGCGCCGTGTCCCCGGCGCACCCTAGCGCGCGATGCCGCGCATGTCGAAGCCGATCCGGCAACCGATGATATGAAGCACATCTCACGTGCGCGCCGCACCCGGCGCGATATCGCAGCGCCACACTTTTGAGATCCAGATCAGGCAATCACCCATTCGCGCGTGAGGCAATGTTGTCCGGATTTCCCTCTTGAGGATGCCGCGGCGTTGGTGTAGGCTGCTCTTTGACGCCGGCCGAACTCGCCCGGGCGCGGCCCTTCGCTGCTCGGACCTGCGCCGGCCTCCGCGTGCCCGTTCCGTGGCGCGCATCGCCATCGCGCTGCGGAGCGCGACGGCCACCCGCACTTTCAGAATAGTGGAGAACAGAGATGACACGCACGCGTTTTCGCTCACTTGCGCTCATGACCGCGGCAGGCTTTGCCGCCGCAGCGCCCGCCTCAGCCCAGCAGATGCTCGTCTCCGACGCCTTCGGAGACAAGATCGTCCGCTTCGACTATCCCGGCGCCGAGCCGTACGACCACTTCGTCGGCAGCGGCGTCAGCCCGCTCAACGACGCCCGCTTCATGGCGCGGGCTGCCGATGGCGTCCTGTACGTCTCCAGCCAGGACACCAACTCGATCATGCGCTACGACGGCCGGACCGGCGAGTTCCTCGACCAGTTCGTCGCATCCGGCAGCGGCGGCCTCTCCAACCCCGAGGGCCTGGCCTTCGGCCCCGGCGGCGATCTCTATGTCGCCAGCAGCAGCACCGACGAGATCCTGCGCTACGACGGCGCCACCGGCGTCTTCCTCCAGGTCTTTGCCGACCCCGGTTCCTCGACGATGAACTCGCCGCGGGACATCATCTTCGACGCCGCCGGCGATCTGATCGTCGCCGGTCACGCCAGTGACAACGTCATCCTGCTCGATGGCGACACCGGCGCCTACGACAGCGACATCGTGCCCGCCGGCGCCCTCGGCCTCGATGGCCCCACCGGCCTGCACCTGGAAGCTTCCGGCCGGCTGTACATCACCGGCGAGCAGTCCAACGACATCCTCGTGGTCGAACCCGGCAGCGCGCCGGTGACGCTCGTCGATCCCGGCCAGGGCGGCCTCGACAGCCCGCGCGACATCACCGTCGCGCCCGATGGCAGGCTGATCGTCGCCAGCGCCGGCGGCAGCGGACAGGTGCTCCAGTTCGACCGCGCCACCGGCGATGTCATCGGCCCGCTGCTGACCAGCGGCGCCGGCGGCCTCAGCGGCAGCCCATCCGGCCTGCTGTTCATCGAGTCGCCCTGCTACGCCGACTGTGATGGCGATGGCGAACTGACCTTCTTCGACTTCCTCTGCTTCCAGAACGCCTTCAGCGCCGGCTGCCCCGGCTGATGCAAGACCCGCCTGGACCGCACCGTCTCAAGGGAACCCGGATGCGCAAGCGCCGGGCGCACGGGCGCTCGCCCTGTGCGCCCGGCGCCCATCGCGCCCTGACTTGCGCTCCCCCGGTTCCTCAGCAGCCACACCCGCCCCTCCGAGCGGGGGCGTGGGGGCGCCGCCCCCACATCGGCGATCAACCGCCGGACTCATCATCCTCATCATCATCGAGATCTTCCGGCGGGTAGGTGTTGAACTCGTACACCTCGCCATCGATTTGCGCCTGGTCGAAGCGGTCTATGGCCGTCTGCTGGTCATCGGTGTAGTCAGTCCGCTCGATGATGTACGCCTCAATGTCTTCGATGATCGTCCAGCCGGCGTCGGCGATCTCGGCGCGGGCGGTCGTCCGCGCGGCCTCGAGCGATGGCGCCCGCACCCAGCAGTTGATGAACGCGCCACCGAACTCCAGGTAGTCGGGATTGTCTTTCTGCGGGACTCCCTCGAACCGCAGGAAGTGCGTCGGCCCCTCCGGCGTCCGGCGGCGCCCTTTCATCACCACTGCGGCGCCTGGGGGTTGCCAATCGGCTCGATCATCCCGAACCGCTCGTGCAGCGCCTTCGGCAGCGGCTCGCCCCCGCGCGTGCGCAGTTCGATCTCCGAGCCATCGTCCAGCAGCCACCCGCCATCGTGCAGCGTCAGCAGTGTGGTGAATGTCATCGCCGATGCGTCCACCATCAGCGTGGCCAGATCCGTGCAGAACTGCGGATCATCCAGCAGCCCGGCTTGCGACAGTGCAGCGTGCAGCCGCGTGCGCTCCGGGGAGACCGCCTGCTGCGTGAAGGGATTGGTCATCGGCTCCCCGGTCCGGACCGGCGCCAGCGTCTGCCCGACATCTTGCGCGATGATCGACTTGAACGTGGCGAGAAACTGCTCGGCGGCTTCATCGGGCGTCATTGTCGTACTGCTCCTGTGGCCTGCGGTCCGGCAGTGTACCGCACCGCTCGTGCGAAGGGGCGGCGCCCCCCTCGCCTCCCCCCGCGGCAGGGCCGGCGGACGTCACGGCGTGCGCGAAGGGAACCCAGACGCGCAAGCGTCGGGCAGACGGGCGCACATCGCGCGGGCCGGCGCCACAGCGCCCGGGGCTCGCGCCCTTGGGTTCCCTCAGCCGCCGCATCCTTCACTCCGGGCGGGGGCGTGGGGGCGCCGCCCCCACATCTGCGGATCAGGCCCGCGCGCGGTATGCTGAGGCGCCATGGACGACCTGCCCACCTTCCGCCTCTTCGCCGATCCCGTCGCCGAGGGCGTCTTCGCCCGAACAGACGAGCCCTGCACGCTCTGCGGCAAGGCCCGCGGCTGGAAGTACATCATCAGCGACTACCACATCCCCGAGCCGGACCGCCCCGCCATCTGCCCGTGGTGCATCGCCGATGGCTCGGCGGCCGCCCGCGGCATGAGTTTCAACGAGTCCTGGATCCGCCCCGAGATGGTCCGCAAGGACGCTCCGGACGCCGACGACATCGCCTGCGCTGCGATCTTCGGCGCAACGCCCAAACCCGGCCTGCGTCCCGCCGGCCCGGCGCCTGAACTGACGCCCGAGGACGCCGCCGAAGTCGAGGGTCGCACGCCCGGCTTCTTCGCGTGGCAGTCGCAGCCGTGGCACATCTGCTGCGGCCGCGCCTGCCGCTACCTCGGCGCTGCCGGCGCTGCGGAACTCCGCGGCAAGTGGGCCCAGGCCGCCGAGCAGATCAACGCCCGCTGGGCCAAACACACCCCGGGCGAGACCATGGACTACTTCATCGACAAGGCCGAGCGCGGCGGCTCGCCGCAGGCGTATGTCTTCGAGTGCATCATCTGCGGCAGACTGCACGGCGAGCTTGACATGGACTGAGCCCGTCCATCGGCCCCACGTATGTGTTCTTGCGCACGCGCCTGCGCGCTCGCGCGAAGGGGGCGGCGCCCCCCTCGCCTCCCCCCGCGGAGGCATGGTCAC
>JBICIE010000225.1:0-19066 GCA_043101635.1 Phycisphaerales bacterium JB039
CGACGCTCTTCCGATCTACCGGCTGCAGCCCGAGGGCGCCGGTGAGGGTGAGCATGCGGTCGACGGTGTGGATGGCCGGACCCGGGCGGACGCGGTTGGTGTATGCGAGCCAGGCGCCCTCACGGGCGTCGGCGTGGCCGAGGCGCCGGTGGGCGCCGGTCGCGAGGGCCATGGCGCCGCTGCGGGCGAGGCCCTGGGCGTCGATGGCGAGGGTGTAACGGGCGGGCCGGAGGACCGGTAACCACCTGAGCAGTCGGGGGACCGCCAGGGGGCCGCGGAAGCGATTCCGCGGAAACGGAACCACGCCGGTGAGCGCCGGAAGCCCCCGCACGACGTCGGCAAAGGCGTCCTGGACGAGCCAGTCGATCCGGGCGCCGGGATATGCTGTGCGCAGAGTGGCCAGCACCGGGACCGATCGCGCCACATCGCCGAGGGCGCTGGGACGGATCAGCAGGATGCGCTCGGGCTCGGGCACGGGGCCAACTCTATGGAGAGCGGGCCCGGGCTCCCAGCGCGGCGCATCCCTGAAAGCCGCGGGGCCGGGTCCAGAACAAGCAGAGGAGATCACACCTGGTGGCGCTGCGCCACGGAAGGGGAGTCGACGATGAACACAAGAGCGATGACAAGCTGGTTGGTGGCGGGCAGCGTGCTGGTGGCGCCGTTGGCGCTGGGGCAGGACGAGCCGGAACTGAAGACGATGATCGCGTGGGAGCACCAGGGCGCCAGCGCCTGGTTCCCCTCGGAGAAGGACGCGGGGCTGGTGCGGGCCGGGTCGATGGTCCCCGACCGGCTGAGGGAGATCTTCGAGCTTGATGAACTGGAGGAGATGCGCGAGCATGTGCCCTGGCCGCTGGTGGAGCTTGCGATCTCGCGCCTGAGCGGTCCGATGCGCTTCATCGTGACGCAGAAGGGGTTCGATCCGAACACCGGGGCGCCGCAGGTCGGGGCGATCATGAGCTTCCACCTGCCGGGCGGGATGGAAGAGGCGGTGCGGATGCACGGGGCGGTGGAGCGCCTGCGTGCCGAGTCGGGCTTCGACATGGAGATGCAGCCGAGCCAGCGGTTCGCCGGGATGAACGAAATGCAACTGCCGTTCGGCAAGCTGGCCTACGGGCCGCGCCAGGCGGCCGACGGGCATCGCTACGAGATCCACTTCGGGGCCGTGCCGGACCCGGACGCGGTGTTCGAGCAGTTGCCGCAGGGCGAGCGCGGGATGGAGGTGGTGGCCCGCGGCGTGCTGGACTTCGCGGCGGCGGCGCCGTTCACCAACATGGCCCGCGGGTTCATCGGCATGCTCGGCGAGCAGGGCCAGATGATTGAATCGCAGCTCACCAGCCAGGGGATGCTGGGCGAGGACGCCATCGCGGTGGAGTACACGTCGGGGTTTACGCAGACGCACGGCGTGGAATCGCTGCGCGTGCGGCGAGCGGCGCAGTACGCCGAGGGCCTCGGGCTGACGCAGAAGACGATCACGCGGGCAGACCTGCAGGCGATCCCGGCCGACGCGAGCATGGTCTGGGTGGGCAAGGCCGATACGGCACAGCAGATGGAGCGCACGCTGGCGCAGATCGAGCCGGCGCTGCAGGCCCAGGGGATGTCGCTGGAGGAGGTCTTCGAGCAGATCGAATCGCAGATGGGCGTGGATGTGCCCGCGCTGATCGAGTCGCTCGGCGACACCTGGATGTTCTATCTGTCCGACTCGACCGGCGGCGGGGGCTTCCTCAGCAGCGCGATGCTGGTGAAGCTCACCGACACCGGCGAGGTCCGCCAGACGCTGACGCAACTGAGCGGCATGTTCAACCACATCGTCGCCGAGGAGATCGACACCGACGCGTTCGGGGTGACGCTGTCGCAGTTCGAGCACGATGGCGTGTCATACACGCAACTGCGCACGCCCGGCCTGCCGGCGCCGATGTCGCCGACGCTGGCGGTCACCGGCGAGTGGCTGGTGGCCGGGCTGACCGCGCAGAGCGCCGCCGGCGCCGTGCGCCAGCTCGAGCGCGGCGGTGCGGGGCTCGCGGACAACGCCTCGTTCAAGGCGGAGAAGATCGACTACTCGGGCGCAACCAGCCTGATATTCGTCGATGCGCCCCGCACGATCCGCGATGGCTATCCGTGGATGGGCATGGTGACGACGGCGCTGGCCAACGCGGTCCGCTCGCCGCACACCCAGCGGGATCCGGGCCTGATCCTGCCGCCGTACGCGGAACTGGTGGCCGGCGCCCGCCCGCTGGTGATGACGTCGTTCTGGGATGGCGACGATTACGTCACGCAGTGGACGGGGGACCGGTCTACGCTGGTCAACGCGGCGGGCGTGCTGGGCGTGGGTGATCTGGGCTCGTTCATCGGCGGCGCCATCGTCGGCGCCGGCATGACAGGCGGCGCGATGCAGGAGCAGATGCGCAACCAGAGCTGGGAGCCGATCCATGATGACGATCCGGACTTCTGAACTGCCGGATGCGAGGCGCAGGTGCTGATCCTGCGCTGCTGGAATCTGCTGGCGGCCGCCGCACTTGTGGCGGCCGCTTGCGTGCCGGCCCGGGGCCAGGCGCCGGACGGCTTCTTTCAATTGCCGCCGGGGGCGACGCTGTCGTGGGCCCTGGATCCGGGGCCGCTGGGCGGGCGGGCCGACGCGGCGCCGGGGCTTTCGCTCAGCGAGTCGCTGATGCGGGTTGCGGTGGCCGGCGGCCTGCTGCCGGAGGGCGAGACGGGGGAGGCGGTCGCGGCGGCGCTGGTGGCCAGCGCCCTGAGCAGCGCTGCGCACCGGATCATCCTGCTGGAGGTGGGCGGCGACGCGGGCGAAGGCGGCGACGGACTGCAGATCACCTCGCTTGCGCTGGTGGTGGAGATCTGGACCGGCGCCGATCACGCGCCGCTGCGCGATACCGTGCGGGCAGCGCTGGTGGATTATGACCAGCGCGCCGGCGCGGGAGCGCAGCGCAGAATCGATGTCGGCGCCGGGCGCGCGGCCATGGCGTACAGCCGCCCCGACTGGCCCCCGTGGCGGGAAGTCGCGTGGTACTCGGAAGAGGGGCGGTTCATCGTGGCGATCGGCGAGGGCGCGATGGCGCGGTGGCTGGAGGAGCGCCAGCGGCAGTGGCTGCGCGATCCGTGGGCGGCGCACCGGGGGCTGGCGCTTGACAGCCTCCGCGAGTCGGCGGGGGAAGAGGCCGCACGCGGCCCGCGCGTGTTCGAACTTGCGGCGGACCTGGACCGCTTCCGGCGGGCGTTTCCGGAGGCGATCTCGGACGGGCTGGCGGGGCAGTTCCTGCAGGCCTGGGGGCTGAGCAACGCGCGGTCGTTCATGCTGCACGGGCGGCTGGTCGGCGGGGCGCCGGCGATGCTCGCGGTGGACGCCACGTGGAGTTCGCGAGCCGAAGGACCGGCGGTGCTGCACCGCAAGACCGTGGCGATGGCGCGGTGGCCCGATGCGCTCGGGCCGGCGCCGGAGGCTCCCTGGGCGTGCGCGCTGGCGATGGCGTGGCCGCAGGCGGTGTCGCGTTCGCTGGCGACGTGGGGGGCGTCGCTGGATGAGGCGGAGCGCATGCAGCGCGTGCCGGCAGTGCAGCAGTGGCTGCGGGCCAACGGGCCGCAGCTTGGACGGCTGGTGGCGCTGCTGGACGAGAGCGCGGCGGTGATTCCGGGGCCGGGCGGGTGGCCGCCGGGCGGCAGCGCGACGGTCGTGGCGCCGGCGCTGCCAACGGTGCAGGCGGGGGCGCTGGAGGCGCAGATGCGATCGCTGATGCGCCTGCTGCGCGGCGTGAGCTTCGATCCGCAGACGCGGACCTGGGCGCTCGGGCTGTTGCCCGAATCGATTGACCCGCAGGGTCAACTGGGGCAGATCGCGTGGGGCGTGGCCGAGCGCAACGGACGGGCGGTTGTGATCGCCGCCGCAGGGCGCAGCGCCCGGGAGCGGGTGCGCGCTGACGAATGAGCGACCGCTCAGCGGCCGCGGTTGCCGCAGAGTCGGTCGGCGCGGGCGGCGCTCGCGGCGAGGGCCTCGGGATCAAGGGCGCCATCGCGCGCTGCGCGCGCGATGGCGTCACGCAGGGCGACGGCTTCGCAGGGGCGGTCAGCGGTCAGGTTGTGGCCGTCGAGGGCGATGTCGGCGCCGGCGCGCAGGGCGAGGATGGCGGCTTCGGCGGCGCTGAAGCGATCGCGGATGGCGCGCATGTCGAGCGAGTCGGTGATGATGACGCCGCCGAAGCCGAGTTGGTTGCGCAGCAGGCCGGTCGTGATGGCGGGCGAGAGACTGGCGGGCAGGTGGGGATCGAGGGCGCGGTGGAGCAGGTGGCCGGTCATGACCATGGGTGCCCCCACACTCCGTGGGGGGGCTTCTGCAGGATGGGGGCTGGTGGACCTCGCCCCCCACGGAGTGGGGGGGTACCCACTCGCCCCCCACGGAGTGGGGGGGTACCCACGCGCCCCCCACGGAGTGGGGGGGTACCCGAGCAGGGCGCGGTAGGGCGCCAGTTCGAGTTCGGGCTGATGCGAGTCGGTGATGTCGGGGAGCGATTCGTGCGAGTCGGCGCGGGCGCTGCCGTGGCCGGGGAAGTGCTTGAGGCAAGTGGTCACACCGGCGCGGGCGTGGGCGTCGATGATGCGCCGGGCGCAGGTGATGACAACCTCAGGATCGGCACTGAAGGCGCGCCCGGCGCCGGCGATCACGTCGCTGTCCGGATTGAGGGCGAGATCGACGCAGGGGGCGAAGTTGATGTCGATGCCGGCGTCTGCGACGGCGCCGGCGAGGGCATCGGCGGCGGCGACTTGCGCATCTGGGGCGAGGCGGGCGAACTCGGCGGCTGAGGGCGTGGCGGCGAAGCCGCGGGAGGGATTGAGGCGGGCGACGGCGCCGCCTTCCTGGTCGATGGCGATGAGCAGGTCGGGGCCGAGAGCGTCGCGCAGCAGGCCGGTCAGTTCGCGAAGCTGGGCGGGGGAAGTGATGTTGCGGGTGGCCTGAGTGCGGGCTTCGTCTGCGCGCGCGCCGCGGGCCATCGCCGCACGCATCTGCGGCACATCGACATCGAAGAGGATGATCCCGCCGACGCGGGCTTCGCGACAGGCGTCGAGGTCTTGTCGGAAGGCTGTATCGTCCGGCCCGGCCCCGCGGATGCCGACCATGAGACGGCGGCCGGCGAGATGTTCTATGTGCTTTGAGCTCATGGAGCTTCAATCGCTCGTCGCGGCCGGCCAAGCAGAACCGTCGTCGTGCTGAGCGTCGTGGCGATGACCATGTGCCAAGCGAACGCGAGCTCGCCGCGCTCGGGGCCAAACCGGATGTGTGTGACCGCGAGCATCCCGACGCCGAGACCTGCGATGGTCCATTCCGTCGTGCGGCGCACGCCCAGCAGCGCCGCGATGAACACGCCCAGCAAGCCGCCATAGGCGAAGACCATCACGCCGAGGGCGAAGTCGATCAGCGTCTGCCCGCTGGCGGCCTGCCAGACTGTGCACACGCAGGCGAAGCCCGCGAGGGCGACGGCCCAGCCGGCGACGGCGAGGCGGCTGACGATGACGTAGTGGCGGTCGCTCTCGCCCGGGCGCAGCGGGCGGTAGACATCGCACACGAACGCGCTGCTCATGGCGTTGAGGGCCGAGTCGAGGCTGCTCATCGCCGCGGCGAACAGGCCGGCCATCAGCAGGCCGCGCACACCGATGGGCAGTTCGCCGAGGATGAAGTTCAAGAAGACCTGGCGTCCGTCATCCATGTGCTCGGGCGCTGCAGCGCCCATGACATCGGGACGCGTATAGTACAGGTACAGCAGCAGGCCGAGGCCCATGAACAGGGCGGTCGTCACGAGGCCGAAGAGTTGCGACAGGATCATGGATGCGCCGCCGGCGCGGGCGCTGCGGCAGGTGAGCATGCGCTGCGTGAGGTCCTGATCAGTCCCGTAGGCGGCGACGTTGAACATCGTCAGGCCGATGAGGATGGCCAGCAGGCTGTAGTTGGAGTTGAGATCGGCGCCGAGGTTGAGCAGTCGCAGCTTGGATGGGGAACCCTCCGCGCCGGGATCGACCTTCGACGCCGCGAGCGTGTCGATGATCGCGCCGGGCTCCAGCGGGATGCGATTGAGCAGCACGATGGCGCCGACGGCGGCAGCGCCGACGAGGATGATCGTTTGAGCGAGGTCGGTCCAGATGACCGCGCGGATGCCGCCCATCGCTGTGTAAATCGTCGCGACGAGCGCCACGATGAGGATGGCGGGGATCAGGGAAGTCGGCGTGAGGGGGTCGCCCGGCTCGATGAACAGGATCAGGGCAACGGGAATCGCGGCCATGAACAGGCGGGCGCCGCTGGCGAAGATGCGGCCGATCTGGAACATCAGGCTGGCCGCCATGCGCCCGCCGGCGCCGAAGGAACGCTCCAGCAGTTCGTACACCGTGGTGACGCCGTGGCGGTAGAAGGCGGGGATGAAGACGCCGGCGACGATGAACGCGGCCAGAATCCCGCCGAGGCTCGCTGCCAGATAGGTCAGATCGCCGCGGAAGGCCTGTTGCGGGCCGCCGATGAAGGTCGCCGCGGACAGGCTGGTCGCCAGCACGCTGACCGAGACCGCGAGCATGGGCATGCGCCCGCCTGCGCGGAAGTACTCATCGGTCGTGTTCTGGCGCCGGCCGACGGCGGCGCCGAGCAGCAGCACGCCGGCGAGATATGCCGCGACGATGACCCAGTCGAGCGCGGCGAGGCCCGGAGCGCTGGCGAGCGTGAACATCATGATGGAGCGCCCTGCGCGAGGGCGGTGTCGAGGCGGCCGCCAGCGGCGTCGAGGGCGCGTTCGGCTTCGGCTGCCGGCACAGCCAACTGACGCATGAGGACGGCGATCTTGACGCGTCCGCCGGCGGCGTCCAGCAGGTCGAAGGCCTCGGTCCGCGTCGCTCCGGTCAACTGCGTGACGATGCGGGCCGCGCGGTCGCGCAGCTTGGCGTTGGTGGCTCGCAGGTCGACCATCAGGTTCTCATGCACCTTGCCGAGCTGGATCATCAGCGTGGTCGAGATCATGCTCAGCGCAAGCTTGGTCGCCGTGCCGGCCTTCATACGGGTGGAGCCGGTGATCGCCTCGGGGCCGGTGTCGATGAAGATGAGGTGGCCAACGCCCGCGGGCGGATCGATGGCAGCGCAGGTGAGCAGGCCGGTCAGGGCTCCGCGCCGGGCGGCTTCCTCCAGCCCGCCGCGGACGTAGGGCGTGGTACCGCCCGCGGCGATGCCGAGCACGCTGTCGCGCTGGCCCAGGTCGATCGCGTCGAACTCGCTGAGGGCGCCGCGGGGATCGTCCTCCATCCCCTCGCTGGAGCGGCGCAGGGCGCTGTCGCCGCCGGCGATCAGGCCGAGGACCAGCCCCGGATCGGTCATGAAGGTGGGGGGGCATTCGGCGGCGTCCAGCACGCCGAGGCGGCCGGAGGTGCCGGCGCCGAGGTAGATGAGGCGTCCGCCGCGGGCAATGCGCTCGGCGGCGCCCGTCACGAATGCCGCGATGGCCGGGATGGCGCGCGCAACGGCGTCCGGCACAAGGCGGTCCTCGGCGTTGATGCGCTGCAGGCAGGCCTCGACATCGAGCGAGCCGAGATCCATGGTGCGAGGATTGCGCTGCTCGGTGTCTATCCGGGCGCGGTCGGGCGGGTGGGCGCCGTCGGCGGGCCCTGCATCCGTGCTGGGGCGAGGTTCGTCCATGATCCTTCCCAGAGTATCGGTCGATCGGCGCCGGTGACGTGCGGCAGGGCGCAGCGCACGCCATCGTGCGCCAGGCAGCCGAGGACCGCCATGGCGGCGGCCTCGCGGTAGAGGGGATCGACACCGCTGTCGGCTGTTGTCGAGACCCCGGCGCCGGCGCGCTCAGCGATGGCGCGCACGAGGGCGCGGTTGCGGACGCTGCCGCCGGCGATGAGGATCCGCTGTGGCGGCGGATGGAGGGCGTTGAGGGTTCCGGCGATCACGCTGGCGACGGCCGCGGTGGCGCTGGTGAGGAGGTCGGCGGGCGCCAGGCCGGCGTGGGTGTCGAGCCAGCGCGCGATTGCGTCCGCTTCGTCTGCCGAGCCGAGCGAGCGTCCAGCGGTTGCCTGGGCGCTCAGGATGGCGGCCAGCGACTCGGTGGCGCGCGCATCGGGCTCGCCGCGGGACGCGCCGGCGCCGTCGGCGTCGAACGGAGCGTCCAGAGCTCGCCGGGCGGCGGCGTCCAGTGCGTGATTGCACGCACAGACATCGCGGGCATGGATCGCTTCGAGCCCGGCGCCGGCGGGCAGGAGCGTGATGTTGCAGAAGCCACCGAGGTTGACGATGACGCGGGTCTCGGCGCCGGAGCGGAAGAGGATCCAGTCGGCGACCGGCGTGATCGGGGCGCCCTGGCCGCCAGCGGCGAGGTCGGCGGCGCGCAGATCGGTCAGAACGGGACAGCCTGCGGCGCGCGCAATCGGCCACGGATTGACAAGCTGCCAGCTTGCCGGCGGATCGTGGAAGACGGTCTGGCCGTGGACGCACACGAGATCGGGATCGCCCGCCTCGGCGCGCAGCCGGCGCACGCCTTCGGCGTGCAGTTCGGCGAGGTCGAGTGAGAGGCGGGCGATGTCGCCGGCGGAAGCGGCCCGGCCGCGGGCGAGGGCGCGGACGGGCTCGGCCAGGGCGCCGAAATCGAGGCTCACCGTCGCACCGATGCGGCAGCGCACGTCGAGGCCGGCGCCCTCGGCGGCGACCGCGGCGGCATCGAGTCCGTCGCAACTCGTGCCGGTCATGAAGCCGAAGGCGAGGCGAGTCATGGGCGGACGGTAGCAGTGCTGCTGCGCGCTATGGGCTGACCAGAGGCGGATCATCGTCGGTTCCGCCGCCGCTGAACAGGCGGTTGGTGGCTCTCGGACCGTCGATCAGCACCTCGCCGCCATCGCCGACTTCGTACCCCAGATCGCGCAGGTTCGTGGTTTCGGCGTGGCCGTCGCAGAAGGCCATGTTCGTGCTGTTGCGGTGGCGCTCGTGCGGGGCCGAGCGGTGCTGCGGGGCGCGGTTGCGCCGGTCGGCGTAGTCGGCTCCGGGGACAAGCCGCGGCGGATCGATGATGTACCCGTGGCCGCCGAGCGCGGTCAGTTCCGGATGGCGCGAGCCGTCCGGCAGGTTGGGCGTGCGGGCGCTGGCGGGCTTGCCGGCGGCCGTGCCCATCGAGTCGCCGAACAGCGCGGTGCTGGAAGGAAGCACCGAGCTTGCGCGCACGGGGAAGTTGATGAAGCCGGCGCCCTCAGTGTCGTAGCGCCAGCGGGCGTTGCCCAGGAACTGGTGGTTGTAGCCGTAGGGGCAGTTGCGCGTGCTGATCCAGTCGCTTGCCTCGGGGCACAGGAAGATCTCGTTCTGGATCGGGTAGCTGTGCTCGTCGGCGGGGTCTTCGCTTGGCTCGCCGTAGGCGTAGAAGCCCGCGGCGGAGCCCATGATGGCGAACCAGCGGGGCCGGTAATGCTCGCCGTTGCCGATGAAGGTCAGGTTCTTCTTCACATCCGAGAAGCGGCCGGGCTGACCGGGGATGGAGAGGTCGTCGTTCTCGCCAGCGTACAAAGCCCAACCAACTGCAAGCTGG
This sequence comes from Phycisphaerales bacterium JB039, assembly GCA_043101635.1. Lineage (GTDB taxonomy): Bacteria > Planctomycetota > Phycisphaerae > Phycisphaerales > UBA1924 > CAYMJK01. The sequence goes on from JBICIE010000225.1 coordinate 9,552, forward strand.
CGCATGTTGGAGAGGCAGCGGACGGTTCGTCCGCTCGTGCGGGCGCCGGAGAGGGCGGGCAGGAGGATGGCGATCAGCGTCGCGATGATGGCAATGACCACCAGCAGCTCGATCAGGGTGAACGCTCTGGCCGGGTTGCCGGGCACAAACAGATGGTACAGCGTTTCCTGCGGCAATACCGCGCCGGAGGGGGGCGTTTGGCCATCGGACTTGGAACTGAATCCGCCGGCCGGGTAAGGGAGGCCCGGACCGGGCAGCACAAGGAGATGGTCATGTACCGACCACTGATCGTGTGCGCGATCGGCGCACTGCTTACGGCTCCCCTCGCGGCGCAGGTGGATACGCAGAACCCGAACCAGGACGCTCCGCAGCGCCGGGCCCAGCGGGCGCCCCGGGCGGACGCCCCGCGGCAGCGCATGGCGCAGCCGGCGCCCAACGTGGACAGACCGCAAGCTCAGCAGCAGGCGCCGCAGGGTCCCGGCTACTGGGCTCGTCAGCCGCGTGCCGACGGGACCCCGCGTCTCGGGCTGCGCCAGGGCGCCCGGCTGCGTGACGGCTCATGCGGCTGCGAGTGCGGCGAGGATCGTGGCACGGGCGCGGGCCTCGGACCGGGCGCCGGCAATCGCACCGGCGAGCCTCGCCAGATGCAGGGTCAGGCGCCTGGGCGCGGCCGGGCCCTCGCTCCGGGCGGACGCAATGTGCAGCCGCAACGGGCCCAGCCTCAGCGCGGCATGCGGGCGAATCCCCAGGGGCGCGGCCAGGGCGCGATCAACCGTCCCGGACAGCGCCAGGCGCAGCCGCAGCAGGCGCCGCCCCGGCAGCGCGCTATGCGGGCGACGCCGCGGGGCCAGGGCCCGGCGATGAATCGACCCGGGCGCGGCATGTCGCGCCAGCAGGCGCTGCCGCCGCGTGGGCTGGGTCAGGCGGCGCCGGGCCAGCGTGGCCCGGGCGCGGCGAATCGGCCCGGTCGGGCTGGACAGCCCGGGATGGGCGGGCGCGGTCAGGGCCAGGGGCTGGGTCAGGGACCGGGAATGGGCCCGGGAATGGGTCGGGGCCGTGGTCAAGGACTGAGCCGGGGCATGGGGCCGGGGCGCGGGGGGCCGCCTCCGGCCGACCCGGCGCCGGGCGGCCTCGAGTAATCGAACGCAACTCCCTTGCGAGCTGGCGCCCCCGGGAGAGACCCGGGGGTTGCCACTTTTGAGGGCGCTCAGCGTTCGGGGGGGAGCAGTCGGTCGACCTGGCCGTTGCCGGCGTCGACGAGGACCTCGTCGGCCTCGGTGAGGAAGAGGCCGTGGTCGATCACGCCGGGGATCGCGTTGAGGGCGTCGGCGAGTTCCTCGAGATCGACGTCGCCGATCATGGCGTCCACGATGAGGTTGCCGTTGTCGGTGAGGAAGAGGTGGCCATCGAGGGTGCGCCGGCACACGCCGGCCAGGCCCATGTCGCGCAGCTCGGCCCGGATGCTGGCGAGGCCGAAGGCCATGACGGCGATGGGCAGCGGGTTGTTGGCGCCGAGCCGGTCGACCATCTTGGAACGGTCGACCATGTAGATGCGCCGGCGGGCGGCCCAGGCGATCATGCGTTCGCGGGTCATGGCGCCGCCGGAGCCCTTGAGCATGCGGAGCTGCGCATCGATCTCGTCGGCGCCGTCGAACATGTAGTCGAGGCTCTCGACGGTGGCGAAGTCGCAGACAGGCAGGCCCAACTCGCGGCCGAGGGCCTCGGATCCTTCGCTGGTTGAGACGCAGCGGATATCAAGCTTCTCCCTGTGGTAGCGCTCGGCGAGGGCGCGGATGCCGCGCTTGGCGGTGCGCCCGGTGCCCATGCCGACGGTCATGCCGCTGCGGATTTCGGCGATGGCGGCGATGGCCAGCGCATCCTGTGTCTGCTGCTCACTCAAAGCGGATCCCCTGGGCTAGTCGCAATTCCGTCCCCGAGTTGATCGAGCAGGTCTGGCGGCGCATGTAGGCCTTCCATGAGTCCGAGCCGCTCTCGCGTCCGCCGCCGGTGTCCTTCTCGCCGCCGAAGGCGCCGCCGATCTCGGCGCCGCTGGTACCGCTGTTGATGTTGGCGATGCCGCAGTCGCTGCCGGCCGGGCCGAGGAAGCGCTCGCTGGCGCGCAGGTCGTTGGTGAACATGGCGCTGGAGAGCCCCTGGTCGACCTCGTTGTGCCGAGCCAGCGCATCATCGAGGTCGTTGTAGGTGAAGGTGTAGAGGATCGGCGCGAAGGTCTCCTCCCGGGCGATCGCGAGGCCGCCGGCGGGGGCGCGGACGATGGTGGGCTCGACGAACCAGCCTCCCAGCGGGTTGCCGTCGGCGCCGGACGGACGGGCCACGCTGCCGCCGACGAGCACTTCGCCGCCCTGAGCGCGGGCCTGCTCGATGGCGGCAAGATAGTCGTCGACTGCGCGCTGGCCGATGACCGGCCCGACCAGCACACCTTCCTCGAGTGGATCGCCAATACGGATGGTGCGGTAGGCGGCGATCATGCGCTCGAGGAAGTCGTCGGCGATCGATTCGTGCAGCAGCAGGCGGCGCGTGGTGGTGCAGCGCTGGCCGGCGGTGCCGACGGCGCCGAAGACGCAGGACTTGAGGGCCAGATCGAGATCGGCGGTCGCATCGACGATGGCGGCGTTGTTGCCGCCGAGTTCCAGCAGGCAGCGGCCAAGACGCTGCGCCACGACGGCGCCGACGCGCCGGCCCATGCGGCAGGAGCCGGTGGCGCTGATCAGCGGCAGGCGCCGATCGGCGATGAGCGATTCGCCGATCTCATCGTCGGTCCCGATGATGAGGCGGAAGACGCCGGGGTAGCCCATCTCGGTGGCGACGCGATCGGCGATCATGTTGGACGCCAGCGCCGTCAGCGGCGCCAGCAGCGACGGCTTCCAGATGACGACGTCGCCGCAGACCGCCGCGAGCATCGCGTTCCAGCCCCAGACGGCGTTGGGGAAGTTGAAGGCGGTGATGACGCCGATGGGCCCGAGCGGATGCCACTGCTCGAACATGCGATGCTGATCGCGTTCGCTGGGGAGCGTCGGGCCGCCGAGCTGGCGGCTGAGGCCGACGGCAAAGTCGGCGATGTCGATCGTCTCCTGCACCTCGCCGAGGCCCTCGGGGAGGATCTTGCCGACCTCCATGGAAACGAGGCGACCGAGGGCGTTCTTGTGGGCGCGCAGTTCGTCGCCGATGGCGCGCACGACGAGGCCGCGCTGCGGCGCTGGAACCATGCGCCAGATGCGGAAGGTCTCGACGGCTTCGGCAAGCTGCTGCTGGAGCGCTGCGCGGTCATCGAGCGCGATGGCGCCGATGGGCTTGCCCGTGGCGGGATTGACGCTCTCGATTGCGCCCGCTCCGGCGCGCGCCCGGAAGCGAGGATGGTCGCGAAGCCCCAGTTCGGTGATCGGGTCGGCAGTCACGGCGCAGAGTCTAGGCCACGGGCCGGGCGGCTCGCAGCGCCTGCGCTACCATCGGCCCGTGTCACTTGACCGCATCGTGATCGCGACGGGCAACCCGCACAAGGTCCGCGAGCTGCGCGCGATTCTGGAGAAGCTCGGGATCGGCGCGGTGGCGCTGGCGGATCTGGGCGCATACGATGAGGCGCCTGAGACCGGGGACACGTTCGAGGCGAACGCCTCGACCAAGGCGCTGTACTACGCCCGCGCAACGGGCCTGGCGTGCCTCGCCGATGACTCGGGCCTCGAGGTCGACGCCCTTGCCGGGGCGCCGGGCGTGATCAGCAGTCACTGGTGCACCGACGGGCGCGAGGCGGGGATGTCGCGCGACCAGCGCGATCGGCTGAACAACGAGCGTCTGCTGCGCGAGCTGGAGGGCGTGGCGCCGGAGGATCGCGCTGCGCGGTTCGTGTGCGTGATGGCGCTGGCGGGGCAGGTGAAGGAGGCGGCAGGTCCTGGTGGCACAGGCGTCTCGCCTGTGCTTCCGTCCATCGGGCCCCGTCTTGTCACCAGCCGGCGAAACCTCCCACACTGGCAGGCTGGAGGTTCGACGTACTTCGTGACCTTCCGGGTCGCCGCAGGAGAATTGGTGGGCTCAGAGCGGGAGATCGTGCTGGAAGCGTGCCGCTTCGTTCATGAGCGAAGCGCCTGGGTCGAAATAGTCGTTGTTATGCCAGACCATGTGCACATGATGCTCAAGCCCATGCCGCGCGCGGCGGGCGGCTGGACTCCGCTCGGCTCCGTGCTGCACAGCATCAAGAGTTTCACCGCGCACCGCATTCTCAAAGCCCGGGATCAACACGGCCGGCTGTGGCAGGACGAGTCTTTCGACCGCATCGTGCGCGATGCAGATGAATTCGAGGAGAAGTGGGAGTACATGCGACTGAATCCGGTGAGGGCGGGAATCGTCGGTGATCCACGCAACTACCCGTACCTCTGGATTCCGCAGCGGAAGCCTGTGTCGCACAGGCGAGACGCCTGTGCCACCCGCGCTTCGGCAATCCTCGCCACGACCCGCGGGACGCTCGAGGGTAGGATCGGGTTGCCGGGGGAGGTTCCGCGCGGCCAGGGGGGGTTCGGGTATGACCCGATGTTCCTGGTGGCGCCGGAGTATGCGCGAACCAGTGCGGAGCTTGATCCGCACGAGAAGAACGCGCGCAGCCATCGGGCGATGGCGGCGCGGCTGATGGCGAAGCGCATCGCGCATCTGCGCTGAAGTTGAGCTCTCCGCCGGCAGGATGGAATTCTGCCCTACTGCATGGTGCGCGCAAGCAAAGAGCCCGGGCAACCGACCGGGCTCTGGGTGCTTGTCAGGTTGTCGCTCCGCCTACTGCTTGTCTTCCTTCACCTCGTACTCGGCGTCGATGACATCCTCGTCGCCGCCGGAGGATCCCGATGCGCCGGGCTGGGCGCCGCCGGCGCCGGCCTGCTTGGCGGCCTCGGCCTCGTAGATCACGCGCCCGAGTTCCATGGCGCTGGACTCGAGTTCCTTGAGGGCCGCCTCGATGGCGCTCTTGTCATCGCCCTTGAGCTTGTCCTCGACGTTGCTCAGGGCGCTTTCGATGCGGCTGCGCACTTCGGAAGAGACCTTTTCGCCGTGCTCCTCCAGGCTCTTGCGGGTCTGGTGGACCATGTTCTCAGCCCGGTTCTTGGTCTCGACCGTCTCGCGCCGGCGCTTGTCCTCCTCGGCGTGTGCCGCGGCGTCCGCCTGCATCTTCTCGATCTCGTCCTTGGACAGGCCGCCCGAATTGGTAATCTTGATGTCGGCCTTCTTGCCGCTGGACTTCTCGGTCGCGGTGACCGTGAGGATGCCGTTGGCGTCGATGGCGAACTCGACTTCGATCTGCGGCATGCCGCGGGGAGACGGCGGGATCCCGCCGAGTTCGAACTGCCCGAGCGTGCGGTTGTCGCGGGCAAACTCGCGCTCGCCCTGCAGCACGTGGATCTGCACGCTGGTCTGATTGTCCGCCGCGGTCGAGAAGGTCTCCTTCTTGCTCGTCGGGATGGTGGTGTTCTTCTCGATGAGCTTGGTCATTACGCCGCCGAGGGTCTCGACGCCGAGGCTCAGGGGCGTGACATCCAGCAGCAGCACATCCTTGACATCACCCTGCAGCACGCCGCCCTGGATCGCGGCGCCGATGGCGACGACTTCATCGGGGTTGACGCTGCGGTTGGGCTCCTTGCCGAAGATCTCCCTGGCGATGGCCTGCACCCGCGGCATGCGGGTCGAGCCGCCGACCAGCACGATCTCATCGACCTTGCTGGCGTCCAGCTTGGCGTCCTTGAGGGCCTGGATGCACGGCTCGCGGAGCCGCTTGTACAGGTCGTCGCACAGGCTCTCGAACTTGCTGCGGGTGATGGTCTCCTGCAGGTGCTTGGGGCCGGTGTCGGTCGCGGTGATGAACGGCAGGTTGACCGTGGTCTCCTGCATGGTCGATAGTTCGGTCTTGGCCTTCTCCGCGGCCTCCTTGAGGCGCTGGAGCGCCATGGCGTCGCTGCGGATGTCGACGCCCTCCTTCTTGCGGAACTGGTCGGCGAGGTAGTCGATCAGGCGCTGGTCCCAGTCATCGCCGCCGAGGTGGGTGTCGCCGTTGGTGCTCAGCACCTCGAAGACGCCATCGCCGACATCGAGGATGGAGATGTCGAAGGTGCCGCCGCCGAGGTCGAATACGGCGACCTTCTCGTTGGTCTTCTTGTCCAGGCCGTAGGCCAGGGCCGCGGCGGTGGGCTCGTTGATGATGCGCTCGACCTTGAGGCCGGCGATCTCGCCGGCGTCCTTGGTCGCCTGGCGCTGCGAGTCATTGAAGTAGGCGGGCACGGTGATGACCGCGCGGTCCACCTTCTCCCCGAGATAGTCCTCGGCGACCTTCTTGAGGTCCTGGAGGATGAACGCCGAGACCTGCTGCGGCGTGTACTCCTTGTCGCGCACCTTGACCTTCACGAAGTCCTCGGCGCCGCCGGTGACCTCGTAGGGAACGAGTTTCTCCTCCGAGGCCACTTCCTTGTGCCGACGGCCCATGAAGCGCTTGATCGAGAAGACCGTGTTCTTCGGGTTGGTCACCTGCTGGTGGCGGGCGGGCTGGCCGACCAGCCGCTCGCCCTTGTCGGTGAAGGCCACGACCGAGGGCGTGGTCCGGTTGCCGGAGGCGTTGATGAGCACCTTCGGCTGGGCGCCCTCCATGATGGCGACGACCGAGTTGGTGGTTCCGAGGTCAATGCCGATGATCTTCGACATGAAAATCTCCTTGCGCTGGGCAGCCCGCGCCCGGGCGGCCTGCGATCCAACCTGTCGCTGTGCAACCCGGGCGCCAGCGGGCCGGCCGCGCAGGCCCGGGCCGTCGCGCCAGATGCGCGCCTGCGGGGCCGGTTCGGGCCCGCCGCTGACGGGCCCAGGCCGCTTCCGCCTGCCGATCTGGCAGCCCTGTCCGGGGGCCCGGACAGGGCGTTCTGGCGGCGGCGCAGGCGCTCATCAGCGTCCCGGCCCTGCGCCGAGGGCCCAGCCGGCCCCAACCGGGCTCATCCCGGATCGCGGGCTGTCTGCGGCCGCTCTTCCTGCACGTAGTCGGGGTGCCAGAGGGGCGCCAGATCGTGGGCGGCGCGGATGGTGTTCTGTCGCTCGAGGGCGCCGGGGAAATCAGCGGTCGGGTAGCTGGCGGCGCCGCCGTCGGCCTGGCCGACGAGGATCTGCGCCGGCGGCAGCAGCGGGTTGCTCGGCGGCGACTCGATCACGAGCCAGAGTCGCCCGTCGGCGCCCTCCGGCGCGATCCCGTGGTAGGTGAAGACGAAGTCGCCGACGCGGTGGGCGACCAGATCCGGTGGCAATTGCTCGACAATGGCGTCGATGGCGGCGCTGCGGGCGGCGCGCGGCAACTGCTGAAGCTGGGTCAGTGGTTCGCCGGCCGCGGTGATGTCGGCGGGGTTGGTCGGGCTGATCGCGCCGGCAAAGTCGTCGGCGGCAAGGCCGTCGTCGAGCAGGCGGGCCGCGTGATCCGGCCAGGCGCCGACGTCGGCGGCGTGGTCCAGCAGGGCGCTGGTCATGGCGGCGGTCGCGCCGCTGGGTGTGAACTGGGCCTGGGCCGCGGCCGCCCCGGCGGCGGCCCCGCGGGCGGTGGTGACCGCCATGAAGACGACCCCGACATAGAGACCGACGAAGGCAATGACAAAGACCAGCGGCGCGATGATCGCCGCGGTCGCGGCCCGCAGCCCGCCGATGCGATGGCCCTGCTTAAGCATGATGGCGCAGCTGACGACCCACCAGATCCAGGCGAAGTAGTTGGCGCAGGGGATGATCATGAGGACGTTGGCGCCGGAGGAATAGAGGACGCACTGCAGCGTGCGGACGAAGCCGCGCTCGGTCCCGCCGCCGAGCAGCAGGATGAAGTGGGCCGCCGCGGCCCAGAGAAACGCGCTGAGGAAGAATCCGATCAGCGCGAAGAGCACGCCCATGACAGCCCCGAGCAGGGCCATCCCGATGGCGGCGCCGGCGCCCATGCCTGCGCCACCCACCGTGCTCATCAGCATCATCATCATGAGCCACAGCGCGACGCCCACCAGGGCCACCGACCCCTGGGTGAGCAGCGCAAAGCCCCAGGCAGCCCGGCGCGAACTCTCCGGGGGAGTGCCCTCGATGAGCTGGCCCGGCTGGAACATGGCCATCTTGACCGTGCTCAGCCAGCGCCGCGGCAGCGAGACCCCCGGCGTCAGCCACGGGTTGGTCGCCTGCATGGTCTGGGCGTCGCTGTAGCCCTCGGCCGGCAGCAGCACCATGTGATCCATGTGGATGTGCACGCCGCACTTGACGCAGTCGAAGGCGCGCGGCACGAGATGACCCGACTGATCCGTGCCGTAGTACTGCTGCCCGCAGTGGGGGCACAGATAACGCACCGACCCGGGGACGAACTCGTACTCGCTGGGGCTGAAGTTGCGCCCGCACTCCGGGCAGGTCCGATCGCGGAGGTTCCACAACGCGTAGTCGCAGGTCTTGCAGCGCATCTGGTTCCCCGGCGCTTACGGCGCCCAGCCGTCGATCTCAGATCGGATCTTCGCCCGCCCGAGCCACACCAGCGAGAAGATCGGCAGGGCCCAGCCCCAGAGCACGCCGAAGCCGGCGCCCACCAGGGCCATCGCCGCCTGGAAGCCCGGCGGAGGGCCGCCCGGCGCCGTCGCCTGCATCGCCGCGAACTGCGAGCGGGTCATGATCGCCCCCACGGCAGCGCTGACGACCACCAGCACGATTTTCAGCAACGCCCAGCGCCGCAGCAGCATGGCGCCGCTCTGGCGGCGCTGCACAAGGCGGACGCCCGAAACCAGCAGCAGGATCGCGACCAGTGCGCTGGCGCCCTGCAGGGCCGCCATGGCCGCCGGATGCAGCGCGCCCGCCTGCATCGCCGCGACGGCTTCTGCGGGCAGTATCCCCGCCAGCAGACGCGGCAGGCCGACTGCCGCGGCGAAGCCGATCACGGCCCCAAAGGCGCCGAGGGCGCCGAGAACGATCGCGATGGTCCCGAGGACGCCCGGCCAGGTGGTGGGCGCCGGCGCCGGCGGCGGCGCCTGCGTGGGCGGGGCATCGGATGGTCCCGGGGACGGCGCCGGGAGCGGCCGGGATGGCTCTGGGGCTGACATGGGAGGCTCCGGAGACTATGGCTTGTTGGGGACGGGCGGCCCGGGCTTGAAGGGGCGGGCCGGGCCGTCAATACTTTCAAAACTTCCTGAAACCTCTGCAGGAGACGCCGTGGCCACCGCCGCACCTGAGATCCCCCCCGCCACCACCGACTCAGATCTGGAGGCCATCCGGACCAAGATCGAGGCCGGCCAGCGCCTGTCGCTGGACGATGGCGATCTGCTCTATCGCACGCCGGACATCTGGACGGTGGTGGAACTGGCCGACCTGGTGCGCCGGCGCCTGCACGGGGATGTCGCGTACTACAACATCAACCGGCACCTGAACTACTCGAACGTGTGCGCGCTGCGCTGCGCGTTCTGCGAGTTCAAGCGGCGCAAAGATGAGCCCGGCGCCTACACGCGCACGCTGGAGGACATCCGCGCCGAGGCGCGCAAGGCCGT
>JBICIE010000226.1:0-14184 GCA_043101635.1 Phycisphaerales bacterium JB039
TGCTTGGCCGTTACGCAAGCTTTGGGGCCGATCGGCCCGCTGCCGCCCGCCGGCGCCGGCGCACGCTCTGCCGCGGCCTCCCGGGCGACCTCGATCGCCGCGGCCAGTTCCTCGGCCCGAAGCGAGCCGATGAGGTATCGCTTCCCGCCCGCCACGATGCGCACGCCCTCGCCGCCGGAGACGTTCAGCACCAGGCCGTAGCTGGCGCTGATGCGCACGCCCCATCCCCCACCCTCGCGCAGCGGGCTGTACCGGATCGCCTCGACCTCGTCGATCTGCTCGATGGGCACGCGCCGGCGGATCAGCGGACGCATCGTCACCGTGAGCGCTTCCTCGGACACCGTCGTGCGCATGCGCAGCGCGAAGATCGTCAGCGGGGCGACCGCCACGATCGCCACGATCACGAGCGAGCCCCGCGACGGAAGAGCCAACTGCACGACGCCCGCGGCCCCGGCAAGAGCGATGACCACCGCAGCCACGATCAGCAGGGCCACCCGGTTCTGGTGGAAGCCCTGGACCTCCTCGAAGATCGCCCCATCCCGCATGGCTGAGGATACGCCGCAAACCGCGGCGCGTATCATCTCCCCATGGCGGAGCGCAAGACCATCATGCGGTCCCTCGGCGAGTTCGTCGGCCACATCACCAGGGCCGTCAAGACCGACCCCGCCGATCCCAACCGGCAGGAAGTGCGGCGCCAGGTCGAGGAGCGCGAAGGCGAACTCGACGGGCGCAAGGTCACGCTGCGCCGCACCATCATCGAGGAAGTGCGCTTCGAGGATGATCGCGCTCAGCGCGAAGATCCGGGCTCGTAGGGCGCCCGCAGCGCCAGCGCCGCGTTCTTCGCCCCGAACGCCAGGCAGTTGATCATTGCCAGCCGCGACCGGCGCTCCAGTTCCGGCGCTGTGTTCGGCGTGTAATCGAGATCACAGTCCGGATCCGGCTCCTCCATGTTGATCGTCGGCGCAACGAACGGCCGCCCCTCATCGCCGGCGCAGACGGGATTCATGCCGATCAGCGTCGCCACCAGCGCCGCCATGCCGCAGGCGCCCTGAGGATGGCCAATCTGGCCCTTGACGCTCGTGCCGCGCAGCCGCCGGGCGTGCTCGCCGAAGGCCAGCTTCACCGCCCGCGTCTCCAGCGCGTCGTTGAGCTGCGTCGCCGTGCCGTGGTAGTGGATCAGTTCGAACTCGTCCATCCCGGCGCCGGCGTCGGCAGCGCACAGGCGCATGGCCCGGGCGCACTCGGCCATGTCCGGGTCGGGTCGCACGCGGTGATATGCGTCGCAGGTCACGCCGTAGCCGGCAAGCTCGCCGATGATCGGCGCCCCGCGAAGGCGCGCGTGCGCCTCGCGCTCCAGCGTGATCGCCCAGGCGCCCTCGCCGAGCACGAACCCGTCGCGCCTGCGATCGAACGGCCGGCTCGCCCCCGCGGCCACCTCGGCGTCGCCGGCGCAGTCCAGCGGCGTGATCACGCCGAGCGCTTCCATGCTCTCGAAGACCTCGGAGCGCAGATGCGCATCCGCCCCCACCACCACCATCGCCTCCGGCGCCCCAGGGCGCTGCGAGCGCAGCAGTTCCAGCGCCAGCCCGCAGGCGTCGCTGGCGCTGGCGCACCCGTCGCTGACGCACAGAGACGGCCCGTGCAGGCCGAGCCGGATGGACAACTCGCCCGAGAGATTGCCATGCGTGGCGTTGGTCAGGGCCCACATGCTCATCCGCCGGCCCTCGCGCCGGCGATCGAACTGGTCGATCGTGAAGTCGATGCCTCCCGCCCCCGTGCCCAGCGCCAGCCCGATGCCGCGGGCGGCCTCGACATCCTCGACGCGGGTGGTCAGTCCGCTCCGGCGCATGGCCTCCTCTGCCGCCGCCAGGGCCATCGGGACCATCCGAGGCAGCTTCTCCGCCTCGGCCGTGCGCATCACCGAAGCCGGGTCCCAGCCAGCGCAGTCGGCCCCCACCGTCGAGGCGTGCCCTCCCGGCTCAATCCGCAGCGGACGCACCCCGCTGGCGCCCGCCCGAAGCCCATGAGCCATCGCCGCAAGCCCTATTCCGATCGGCGAGACGGCCCCGGCGCCGGTGATCACGATGCGAGGTCGATCCGCCACTGGCCCTCCAGAGCCCGGCGGGCGGCCGGGCAGTCGATCATTGCCACCTGCGGCAGTTCGCAGCCCGGGGCGTATCGTTGCAGCCGATGCGACTGCTCCTCGCGCTGCTGCTGACGCTGCCCCTGGCGCCCGACGCCGGCGCCCAGCACAACCAGTACACGCTGACCGAGGAAGGCCAGTGGGAGCTGGCCGCCGCGCCCACCGACCCCGACGAGCTCTTTCTCGCCGAGGCGGCCCGCCTGATCAACGACGGCCGCCCCGGCCGGGCCCGCACCCAGCTCAACGAGTGGATCCGGCGCAACAACTTCAGCGACAACCCCTGGCTGCCGACGGCGCTGCGCCTGCGCGGGGAGGCCAAGCTCGCCGCGGGCAACGAATGGGACGCCCTGTACGACTTCGAGGAGGTCGCCCTGGCCTTTCCCGAGTCGCCCGAGTATGTCACGGTGATCGAACGCGAATTCGACATCGCCGCCGACTACCTGCGGGGCAAGAAGCGCAAGATCCTCGGCCTGCGGATCGTCAGCGCCTACAGCACCGGCGTGGAGATCATGATCCGCGTCGTGGAGCGCCTGCCGCAGTCCACCCTGGCCGAGGAGTCCTTTCGCGAGCTGGCCCAGTACTTCCTGCGCCAGCGCGACCTCGCCAGCGCCGCCCTGGTGGGTCAGAAGTTCGATGAGCACTTCGCCACCAGCGCCATGAGCCGCGACATGCTCCTGCTGCGCATCACCACCAACTGGGCCCGCTTCAAGGGGCCTCGCTACAACGGCGCGGCCCTGGTCGAGACCCGGGCCCTGGCGGAACGCTACCTGGAGGAGTATCCCACCGACGAGAACCGCTCGCGCATCGAGGCCATCCTCGTCCGCGTCGACAACTCCGCCGGCGAGCACATGCTCGAGAAGGCGCGCTGGTATCTTCAGCGCGGGGACACCACCTCGGCCCGCTTTACGCTGCAACGGCTGCTGCGCCGCCACCCCGAGACCGCCGCCACGGCGGAGGCGATGCAGATCATGGAGGACCGCGGCTGGCTCGACATCGTCGAGCAGGGCGCCGCCCCATGACCACGCGCCGGGCCATCTGCATCCTGCTGGCGGCCTGCCTGCCGGGCGCCTGCTCCGGAGGCCGCGGGGCCGGATACACCCTCAGCGGCGCCTACCCGAGCGACATCTCCACCGTCGCCGTCGAGATGTTCCGCAATGACACCTACGAGGTCGGGCTGGAGGCCGAACTCGCCGAGGCCATCGTCAAGGAGATGCAGCGCGTCACGCCGTGGGCCGTCACCAGCGCGCAGCGGGCCGAGGCCCGCCTCACCGGAGAAGTACGCAGCGTCGACCTCCGCGCCGTCTCCGTCCAGCGCGGCACCGGCCTGACGCAGGAACTGGCATACCGGATCACCGTCAACTTCCGCTTCGAGGACGCCCGCTCCGGCGAGCCCCGCGTCGTCCGCCTCGGCTTCACCGGGCAGGAGACCTTCGTGCCGGTCCGCGGCACGGGGGACCGCATTGGCGTGGGCCGATCGGGCGCAATCAACCGTCTGGCGCAGGAGATCGTGGCCCAGTTGCGGTCCGATTTCTGATCCCGCTGGCGCGCTAACCTCCCATATTGGAGGCCCGAACAGTGGCCGCCGGGCCCGCCTGGGGCGGATTTGCGGTGTTCATTTCGCCCTCGCGAGCGGATCCAGCGGCCCGAAACGCCGAACAAACCAGGACGCCAACCCGTTCAACAGACGAACCGGCGAGAATCTGCTGATGACCAGCCCGAATCAGAGCCCAGAGCGAACCGAACAGCAGCCGCCGCAGCGCCCGGGCGGCGCCCGGCCGGCCGCGCAGGGGCTCCAGCCTTCCCGCGGGATGGCCCTGATCCTCATCGCCGTCGTCATGAGCCTCCTGCTGGTGGCCCTGTTCAACTCGGCCGGCCCCTCCGAGCGCGTCTCCATCGCCGAGTTCCGCAACCTCTACGACAGCGGCGACATCGACACCAGCAGCATCGTGGTCCACGACGAGCAGGTCACCGCCATCCGGCGCGACCCGGCGACCGGCAAGGAGCAGTTGATCGCCGTCGTCGCCAACAGCCTCAATCGCGAGGAGATCGCCACCCAGATCACCGAGATCACCGGCGGCGACTACAAGACCCGCCCCACCCCCAAGTGGCCGGGCATGCTCATCTTCCTGCTGCCACTGCTGCTGCTGGTCGTGCTGTTCTTCATCATCAGCCGCGGCATCCGCTCGGCGGCCGGCGGCGGCGGCGTGCTGGGCAACTTCGGCAAGAGCCGCCACCGCGTCTTCAGCAAGGAACTCACCGGCATCACCTTCAAGGATGTCGCCGGCATCGACGAGGCCAAGGAGGACGACACCGACATCATCGAGTTCCTCAAGAACCCGCGCAAGTTCACCAAGCTCGGCGGACGCATCCCGCGCGGCGTGCTGCTCAGCGGCGCCCCCGGCTGCGGCAAGACGCTGCTGGCCAAGGCCATCGCCGGCGAGGCCGATGTGCCCTTCTTCAGCATCTCCGGCTCCGACTTCGTCGAGATGTTCGTCGGCGTCGGCGCCAGCCGCGTCCGCGACCTGTTCAAGCAGGCCAAGGAGAACGCGCCCTGCATCGTCTTCCTCGATGAGATCGACGCCGTCGGCCGCCGGCGCGGCGGCGGCTTCACCACCGGCGGCCACGATGAGCGCGAACAGACGCTCAACGCCATCCTCGTCGAGATGGACGGCTTCACCAGCACCGATGGCGTCATCGTCATCGCCGCCACCAACCGCCCGGATGTGCTCGATCCCGCCCTCATCCGCCCCGGCCGCTTCGACCGCCAGATCCAGGTGCCGCTGCCCGACATCAAGGGCCGCCTGGAGATCCTCGAGGTCCACGCCAAGAAGGTGAAGATGGGGCCGGATGTCGCCATGGAACGCATCGCCCGCGGCACGCCGATGTTCAGCGGCGCCGACCTCGCCGCCATCATCAACGAGGCCGCCATCGCCGCCACCATGCGCAACAAGGACTTCATCGAGCAGGAAGATCTCGAAGAGGCCCGCGACAAGGTCAAGTTCGGACGAAGCCGCAAGAGCCGCGTCATCGAGGAGCAGGAGCGCATCGCCACCGCCTATCACGAGGCCGGCCACGCCGTGCTGCAGATGCTGCTGGAAGACGCCGACCCGCTGCACAAGGTCACCATCATCCCGCGCGGCGAGATGGGCGGCGCCACCTTCAGCCTGCCCGAGAAGGACCGCTACGGCTTCGGCCTCCGCTGGCTCAAGGCCACCATGCGCGTGCTCTGCGGCGGACGCATCGCCGAGCAGCGCAAGACCGGCGATGTCTCCAGCGGCGCCGCCATGGACATCCAGCAGGTCACGACCTTCGCCCGCCACATGATCGTCGAGTGGGGCATGAGCGACCGCCTCGGCTTCGTCCGCTACAGCGGAACCGACAACCGCGACAGCTTCATCCCGGAGAAGGAATACTCCGACGAGACCGCCCGCCTGATCGACGAGGAGATCCGCAGCATGGTGGACGCGGCCTTCCGCGACGCCGAGCAGATGCTGACGGACAACTGGGAGAAGGTCGTCGCCGTCGCCGAGGCCCTGCTGCGCCACGAGACGCTGGATGCCGACGAGGTCGACCGCCTCATGAAGGGCCAGAAGCTCGCCAAGCCCTCCGTCAGCGAACTGCTGGAAGCCGAGGCCGAGAAGCGCAAGGCCGAAGAGCGCCGCCAGCGCGCCAAGGCCGCGGCCGAGGAAGATCCCGACGCCCCGCCCGACGCCCTGCCGGCGCCGGCCTGATCCTGCCGCAAGACGGGCGCCTGCCGCCCCCCGGAATCGGGGGCTCAACCGTGCAATCTGCGCGCGCTGAGAAGCCCCTTGTGCATGCCGGCGGCTTCCGGTACACTGGGCGCGGGGTTTCGCAGCCGGATCATCCAAGGAGACGCACCATGCCATCTCCCCGCCCACACCGCGCCGTGCTGGCCGCACTCGCCGCCTGCGCCGGCGCCGCCCACGCGCAGGACCAGGCCACCATCTGGGGCCTGGGCGACTTCTCCATCACCCGGTTTGACGGGAATCGCCTGGCGCCGGACGGCTCGGCCATCGCGGGACGCATCTACGACGTCGTTGACAGCGCCGCCGTGCTCGTCCCCGGCCTGCCACCTGCGGCACTTGCCGGATTCGGGGGTGACGCCGAGGCGTTCGGCATCGGACTTGGACCGAGCGGTTATGTCATTGCGGGCGAAGCCCGGCACACCAGCGGCGATCCCGAGGCCTTCCGCTGGACAGCGAACGACGGCGTGCGCGGGCTGGGCGATCTGCCCGGTGGTAGATTCGGCAGCAGTGTTTATGGCGTCAGTGATGACGGTCGCGTTCTTGTGGGTACCGGGAACTCAGCCGCGGGATATGAGGCGCTGCGATGGACTGAAAAGGACGGACTGGTCGGACTTGGTGGCCTTCCCGGTAGCGTTTTCGGAAGTGGCGCAGGATCGACGAACCACGATGGCAGTGTCATAGCCGGCGCAAGCAGAACGAGCGTTGCGGATTGGACGGCGATCATCTGGACGCCATCGCAGGGGATGGTCCCGCTCCCGCTCCGATCCGATGTGCGCACCGCTGCCATAGCGGACATCTCAGCCGATGGAACGGTTGTCGTAGGCGAAGCAACGTTGGTATCCGGTGGACGCGAGGCCTTCCGCTCGCGCGACCTCGGTGACATGACCCTTCTGGGCCGGCTCCCGGCAGGGCTGCCTGTAAGAGCAGAAGCCACGAATGCAGATGGCTCGATCGTGGTCGGCTACGAGGGACTTGAAGTCATCTATCGGCCGTTCATCTGGACCATGTGGAGCGGCATCGAGGATCTCAATGACTTCCTGCCGCGCCGGTACGGCCTCGACCTCAGCGGCTGGGAGTTGAGGCGCGTCACCGACATTTCGCCCGATGGTCGCACGCTCATCGGCGACGGCAAGCCCGAGGCGTGGATCATCCGGCTGCCCGAAGCGCCGATATGCCGGGCCGACGTCACGCGCGACGGCGCCTTGGACGTCTTTGACTTCATCGAATACCAGAACCTCTTCGCCGACGGCTGCACGCAGCCGCCTGCCGTGTTCCGCGGCGCCGGTCAGATCAGTGCAATCTATGGACTCACGACCGATGGTGATCTCGTGGCCGGCGCCACCGAAGCCCCGGATCATGTCGCGCTCGCAGGTCGCCTCGGCCTTCCCCTCACCCGTATCGGTACGCCATCAGACATGCGCTGGGAGGCCAGCGCGATCACCCGCAGGCAGGCAGATGGCGCAACGTTCGTCGTTGGAACCCAGCGGAGCGCATCGGGAGAACTCGAGGGATTCCGATGGTCCCGCGACGAGGGCTTCCGAATGCTCGGCGACCTCCCGGGCGGACGATTCCAGAGCGAGGCGATGGACATCAGCGACACCGGAGTCATCGTGGGCTACAGCGCCCCCGATTCCGCATTGTTCGAAGCGTATCGCTGGACCGACGCGGAGGGCATGATCGGCCTTGGCACGCTCAGTTCAAGCAGTATCGCCAATGCTGTGAGCGCGGATGGATCGGTCATCGTCGGCTGGGCCGGAATGCCGACGGGCCACCAGGCCTTCCGGTGGACCGAGACGGAGGGCCTCGTTGGCCTGGGTGTGCCCGACGGAGCGAGCCTGACGTACGCCAACGGGCTATCCGACGGCGGTCAGTTCATCGTCGGCGAAGTTGTCATCGGCACAACCAGCCTCGCCTTCCGCTGGACCGAGTCAGGCGGGTACGAAATCCTCGGCGCCCCGCCCGGCAAGACTCGCGTCGCCGCATACGACGTCTCCGCCGATGGCGCCACCGTCGTCGGCGGACAGACGCTCCTGGGTGACGGCGAGGCGTTCATCTGGACCGAATCGCTCGGCATGCGCGATCTCAAGGACTACCTCCAGGCTGAACACGGGCTCGACCTGTCCAACTGGGTCCTCTACGCGGCCACAGCCATCAGCGCCGACGGACGCACCATCGTCGGCCGCGGCAAGAACGGTGGCCGCCTCGAAGGCTGGAGCGTCACCTTCCCCGCCCCCGACTGTCCCGCCGACTTCGATCATGATGGCGAATTGACCCTCTTCGACTTCCTCGCCTTTGCGAACCTGTTCGCTGCGGGGTGCGACTGACACGGGCTCCGCGCGCCGCCGCGTCTGCTGTTCGCCCCGCTGCGCCCGCAGCGACCATCGTTCACCGTTCATCGTCATGGACTGCGCGCGCACGCCGCGGTACCGTCGCGCATGGACCCCCAGTCGATCCGGCGGATGACGCAACTCGAACTCGCCGCGCACTGCGCCCGCTACCCCGAGTCGCACATCTGGGGCGACCACCGGCGCTACCTCGATGTCGCCGCGGCGTGGCCGATGTGGGAGGCCGCCTGCCACGACCGCCCCACCTGGGTGCTCCGGGCCCAGGGCGACAGCGTCATCGTGCTGGCCCGTCGCCCCGGCGCCGACCTGGTCGTAGTCCCATCCGGCGCGCCCGCCGAGGCGATCCAGCGGGCCTTTCTCCTGTCCCGCATCGCCCGCCCGCAAATTGCCCGCCCATGAACCGCCGACCGGCGGCCCGGGCCCCCGCTTGCGGTATGATGGCCTTGTGCGCTGCGCGATCGCCCTTATCGCATGCGGGCTCGCGACCGCCGGCTGCGCCAGCATGGCCCCGTCGCCGTCGCGTGCCGACCCGGTTGCGCCGGTGGTCCACGGCGACCGGGCCGGGCTCGAACTGCGCATCTGGGGCCTTCGGGAGGGCCCGGCGCTGGACATCGGCGGCGCCCTGGCCCCCTGGGCCGCGGACGCCGGCCCGCTCAGCCCCGAGATGCGCGACCTGTGGAGCGCCAACGGCCTGCGGCTGGTGCGCGTGCCGATCGACCGGCTGGCCGATGTGCAGGCGGCCCTCGGGAGCCCCGGCGCGGTCCAGCGCCAGTGGCTGGGCGAGCATCCGCAGTGGATGGAACTCGCCCGCGGGCCCTATTCGGCGCGCCAGGTCGTGCAGCTCGATTCCGGCCTTCTGCGCCTGGAGCCCGGCCGGCTGCGCCTGCTCGGGCGCTGCTGGGTCTCCCCCAGCCTGCCGGGCTCGGGGATGGCGCCGCGGGCCCAGGTGCGCCTGGATCTGGCGCTGCAGCACCAGGGGCGGGCCCGGGCGCCCTCGCTGCGAGACCTGGTCGATCGGCCGCCGCGGCCGCCGGTGGAGGCCGAGGGCGTGGTGTTCAGCCGCTTCGTCCTCGAGACTGCCCTGGACGGTGGCGCGGCCCTGCTGATCCTCCCGGAGCGGCCCGGCGCGCGGTGGGGCGAGGACCCGACCGATCCCGAGCCGGACGCCCTGGGGCCCGCCGGCCCCCCGGGGCCGACCCTGCCGAGCCTCGGCGAGGCCATGCTGCGCCAGGATCCGGCCGCCGGCAGCCCGATGCGCATCATGCTGGTGCTGATTCCCCGGCTCCCCGACGACTTCGAGCTCGCCGCCGCGACGCCGGGCCCCTGACGCTACCCTCTGCCCGCATGCAGCCAGGCCGGCGGAACCCGAGGCGACGGATCGCGCAGTGAGCACGCTGTGGGACATCTGCCTGCTCGTGGCGGGCCTGACCTCGCTGATCATCGGCGCCGATCTGCTGGTGCGCGGCGCCGCCGAGCTCGCCACCCGCGCCGGCATCTCCTCGTTCGTGGTCGGACTGACCGTCGTGGCCTTCGGCACCAGCATGCCGGAACTGGCCGCGGGCGTGCGCGCGGCGGTGCAGGACCGGGGCGAACTGGTCATCGGCGCTGTCGTCGGTTCCAACACCGCCAACGTCGCGCTCATTCTGGGCACGACCGCCCTGATCTGGCCCGTGCGCGTGCGCTCGGCGGTGGTGCGCCGGGAGGCGCCGATGATGCTGGCCGTCAGCTTCTTCGGCGCCGGGGCGCTGATGGGCGGGCAGATCTCGCGCCTGGAAGGGGCCATCCTCAGCGCCGGCCTGCTCGCCTTCATCGCCATCACGGCCCTCAGCGCCCGCAAGAAGGATGTCAGCCAGGCCGAGTGGGTCGTCGAGCAGCCGCCCGGGCTCGGGCGCCTGCTTCGCTTCGGGCCAAAGCTGGCGATCGCCCTTGCGCTGCTCCTGGGACTGGGCGCGCTGGTTGGCGGCGCCGAACTCGTCGTCGACAGTTCCGAGCGCATCGCGCGCAGCCTCGGCGTCTCCGAGACCGTCATCGGCATCTCGATGGTCGCCGTCGGCACCAGCCTGCCGGAGCTCGCCACCTGCGTGATGGCGGCCCTGCGCAAGCACTCCGAGATCGTCGTCGGCAACGTGCTCGGCTCGAACATCTTCAACATCCTGTGCGTGCTGGGCGTCTCGTCGCTGGCGCAGCCGCTGCGCGTCCCGCCCGAGACCATGTGGCGCGACGCCCCGTGGATGCTGGGCTTCGCCGTCGCCTGTCTGCCCATCATGGCCGCGCGCCTGTGCATCGGCCGCCTGGAAGGCGCGGTGCTCCTGATTGCCTACGCGGCCTACCTGTGGCTCGTCTGGTCCGGATAACGCCGCGCCCCAAGCCGGACCGTCATCGGGCCGATGACCTCGACGCGGGACGGTCCCGCCGGAGGTTGCCGATGCTGCGAGTCTCGCTGGCGGCTGCGCGCCCGGGCATGCGCCTGGCCCTGCCGATCTACCACCCGCGCCGGCCCGGCACGGTGCTGCTCAAGGCGGACATCGCGCTGGAGCAGCGCGTCATCGATCGCCTGCGCGAGATCGAGCTGCGCGAGCTGTGGATCCAGTACCCCGGCATGGACTTCATCGCCGAGACGGTCTGTCCGGAGATCTTCGCCTCGCACGCGCGCCTGGCGGGGACGGTCGCCGACGCCTTCGAGGAGATCGCCATCGCCGGGCACGCGTCGCTGGACTGGGCCGCGTACCGGCGGGCCATCGCGGGCCTGCTGGACAATCTGATCCGGCGCCCGCGGGCCGCGCTGTTCGTGCAGGAACTGCTGGGCGACGCCTCCAGCCCCATCGCCCGCCACGCCACCAACGTCTGCTTCATCAGCCTGCTGATGGGCCTGAAGCTGGATGACTACCTGGTCTCGCAGCGCACGCGCCTGACGGCCCGCAAGGCCCGCGAGGTCACCAACCTCGGCGTCGGCGCCATGATGCACGATGTCGGGATGCTGTACCTCGATCCCGAGACGCTCGATCGCTGGAACCGCGATCACGACGAAACCGATCCCGCATGGCAGGCGCACGTGCGCATCGGCTACGAACTGGTCCGAGGCGCCATCGGGCCCGCCGCCGCCGCGGTCGTGCTGCACCATCACCAGCGCTACGACGGATCGGGCTTTCCCCGCCGACGAACGCTCGCCGGCGAGGAGCTTGAAGTCGCCGGCTCGGACATCCACATCTTTGCGCGCATCGTCGCCGCCGCCGACATGTTCGAGCGCCTGCGCAACCCGGCCGACGCCCCGGGCGCCGAGCTGCGCGGCGCCGCGCGCCGCCCCACGGTGCGCGCCCTGCGCGCGCTGCGCGAGCCGCCGCACCGCGACTGGATCGACCCGGTCGTCTACCGCGCGCTGCTCTCGGTCGTGCCGCCCTATCCGCCCGGCTCGATGGTGCGCCTCAGCGACGGAACCATCGGCGTCGTCGAGGCCTGGCGCCCCACCGATCCCTGCCGGCCCGTGGTGCGCGAGATCAGCCTTGCCCCCGAGCGCATCGAGCGCGGACTGGACGATGACGCCCGCTCCATCGATCTGCTGACCGTCGGCGGCGTCCAGATCGTCGAGGCGGAGGGCTTCGACGTCAGTCGCGACAACTTCTATCCGGCCAGCCCGGGCGAGTTCGACCTGACCATGGCCCACAAGGCCCGCATCAACGGCGCCGCCAGGTACCGGCGCACCGCCTGAGCCCGTCGGCGGGCGCGCCCGTCACGGCCCTCGATGCGCGGCGCAGGGGCCCGAACCGCCATGATCGCAAGGACGCTGCGCCCGTCTGCCCGCCTTCAACCCGCTACTTGGTGTCGGCGCCGGCGCCGACCGGCGCAACCGCGCCGCGCTGCGCCTCGGGCGCTGCCGGAGCACTGGTGGTCTCACCCGACTGGCTGGCGCCGCGCCCCGGCCCGCCGGGACGCTGACGGCCAGGACCCGGCCGGCGCGGCGAATCGGCCTCACCGTCGCTCTTGGCGCCAATCGGGTGGGGGCGGCCGTCGTCACCGATGTCGAAGCCGACCAGTTGCAGTTCGGCCTGGTCCCACGCCTCGGCCAGCACCTCGGCCGCCGCCGGCTCGCGGGCCAGCACCAGATCGCCATCGCCAAGTCCGGAGGTGATCTCCACCCGCGTACTGCTTCGCCGGCCGACGCTGACGGGCACGCGATGGTACTTGCCATCCCGCGGCGAGTAGACGAAGTGCAGCGCGCCCTCGTTGAAGATGGCCGCCACCGGCGCCGACAGCGCCTCTTCGACACGGCCCAGGCGGATCTCCGCCTCGCACCGCATGGATGGCTTCAATCCTTCGGCAGCGCTGTCCAGCGCGATCCGGACGTTGTACTCGCGCAGGTTCGGATCGCGCCAGCCCCCGCTCTCGGCCAGCACGCCCACGCTCTCGACCACGCCGTTGACCGCCGCGCCGCCCAGTGCGTCGATCCGCACCGTCGCCGACTGGCCGGGATTGACGCGCCCCGCAATCGTCTCGTGCACCTGTACCGAAGCGATCATCTCGGCAGTGTCCGGCAGGACGATCAGCGTCTCGCGCGGATTCACCTCGCGACCGACCTGCAGCGTGCCGCGGTTGTCATCCCACATCCGGCGCCCCTGAGCGCTGGAGTAGTACACCACCAGGCCTTCCTTCGGCGCCCGGATCGTCGTCTTCTCGAGCTGATCGGTCAGGTCGCTCAGCTTGTTCTCGCGGATCTCGAGCTGCCGGCGGCGGTTGGCAAGCTGCGCCTGCTCGCTGGCGAGCTTGCTCTCGTTCTCCTTCTTCACCCGCTCCAGTTCCGCGATCGCCTCCTCGACATCCGACCGCTTCTGCTTCTCCTCGCGGGCGTAGGTGTAGGTCTCGTAGATGTCATGGTCGAGCTTGGCGGTCGTCAGCCGGGCCTGAGCCTCGATGGCGGCGATCTGGTCGACCTCGAAGTCGTTCTTGCTCTTGAAGTTGCGCTCGTAGAGCTCCGCCGAGTTCTCGGCCTTCTCCTTCAGCCGCTCGTAGTCGCGCTCGGCCTTCTCCAGGGCGATGCGCAGCTCCTCGCGGCGCTTCTTGACATCCCCTTCCTCCCACTGGCGCAGGGCCAGGTTGGCAAGCTCCAGGGTCAGCTCGGCCTGGCGCATCCGCGACTCGTTCTCGCTGACCTGGATCAGCACCGCGTTCTCGGCGCTGGTCAGGGCCGAGCGGGCCTCCTCCACGCGCAGCGTCTCCTCCTGGATCTCCCGCTCGATCTCCTCGGAGTTGAGCTTGACCAGAACATCCCCCGCCTTGACGCGCACACCCTCGTCGACAAGCTGGACGATCTGGGCCCGCACATCCAGCTCGCTGCGGATCTCGACCTGGCGCCGGGCCTGCAGATCCCCGGTGGCGATCGTGGTGATGTCGAAGCTGCCGACGGACACCGTCGCGATGTCCGCCGCCGACGCCGCCGCAGACCCGCTCGAGCGGCCCACCATGAGCCACCCGACCCCCGCAGCCGCGCCCACCAGGGCGATCGCGGCAATGATCTTGACGGGGGCGCTTCCGCGCCGCGCCGCTCGTCTCAGCTCAGACATTGTCAATGCTCCTCGCGGGGGATTCGGCCCTTCAAAGTCTATCGGTGGCGTCCGCCCTATGACAGAGTGCCTGGGCACTCCAGCCGGCGCAAACCACCCTCCCGGGGAGAACGCATGAGCGGGCCCACTGTTCCATCTTCTCGAACGCTTCTGCTGGTCCCGACATCGCCATTTCCAGCCCGCTGCGGGGGGCGATGGCCCGCCAGGGGGCCACCTCGGCGGGCTCGGCGCGAATCCCCCGGGCGACCGCGGCGAATTCCCTGGGCGTCGGGACCAGCAGAAGCGTTCGAGAAGATGGAACAGTGGGCCCGCTCATGCGTTCTCCCCGGGAGGGTGGTTTGCGCCGGCTGGAGTGCCCAGGCACTCTGTCATAG
>JBICIE010000227.1:0-2983 GCA_043101635.1 Phycisphaerales bacterium JB039
GCGGCCTGTCCAGCGCCATCTGGTTGCGCAGCACGCTGAGGGTGTGGCCGAGCGGCCCGTGCAGGCGGGCGAGTTCGGCGCCTTCATCGATGCGGCGCAGCAGGGTGGCCTCGCGGAAGCGTCGCTCCAGCGGGTAGGAAGCCAGGGCCATCAGGGCCAGGCCGAGATACAGGGGGAGCAGGGCCACGAGTTCATCGAGCGCCGGCCAGTTGCCGATCACGGCGCGCACGGCGGGCAGCAGGCCGAGGGTGAGCAGCGCGGCGATCTGCACGGCGCCGACGCCGAGGCGTCCGGCGATGAGGGCCATCTCGGCGATCCTGGCCCAGCGCAGGGGGCGGCCGCGGTCGAGGCGGCGGGCCGCGGCGAGGGTCAGGGCGGCGGCGGCGATCCAGACCCCGAATGTTGCGGCGAGCGTCAGGGCGAGCGCCGGGAGGGGGTCCAGCGGCAGGCTGCGCCCGGCCCACATCGGTTCGCTGACGAGCAGGGCCAGGACGGCCCCGATGATGATGGCGTGCAGCATGGGCGGCTAGGGCTCATCGATGCGGCCGAGATCGATGATGATCCCGCCGGCGCAGTAGTAGTCCGCCGCGACGGCGCCGCGCTCGACGCTGGTGAAGACGAGGCAGTTGACGCCGTAACGGTCGGCGTAATCGAGATCGCCACCGCTGGGGCCGGCGAGCGTTGCGGAGTTGGTCCGCTGGGCGTGGAAGTGATAATGGGCGAGGGTGCGCACGCCCTGCTCGATCATGTCGGCGGAGGCGATGAACTGGTCGTCGGCGGGGCGCTCGTTGGGCCGGGGCGGGAAGAGCGTCGCCTCGAAGAGGCCAGCGTCGTCGTCCGGGGCGGCGCGGACGTGCAGCAGCCCGCCGTACTCGGTGGTGCGATCGGACCGGTCGCTGGAGATCTGGGCGAAGACGCTGCGGACGACGCCGGAATCGTGGGCAGCGACGTCGACCACGAGGATCGCCAGCGCATCGCCCCAGGTCAGGACGTTCTCGTGGTCTTCCAGTCGCTCGGGCAGGCGGCCGGAGACGCCGGCGGTGCGCCGGGTCACGCGCCGCCCATCGAGGCGCATGCGCAGCTCGGAGAGCAGTTCCTCGCGTGTGGCGTCGACCCAGTGCGGGCGCATCTCGGCGGCCCAGCGCAGCGGCTCGATGTGGCGCAGGCGCAGGCCGACGCGCTGCTCGGGGCTCAGTTGCCCGACCGCCGCGGTGGCCTCGGCCCACCAGTTGCGCGACGCGGGCTGGCGCAGGGCCTGCAGCCAGGCGAGTTCGTCGCCGGTGATCGGGATGACGCCGAGGTCGCGGGCGCCGGCCCGCAGGTCTTCGAGGACGCGCTGGCCGTCCTCGCTGCGAGCGGTGAGCGACTGGTCGCGGGTTGCCGCCATGCGCACGGCGCCGGTGGCGTCGAGGCGGGACAGCAGGTCCCAGGCGTCGGCGCGGGTGCGGCGGTTCATGTCGATGGTGCGCAGGGCAGCTTCGCCCGGATCGAGGAAGACCTCCAGCACGATGCGCTCGATCGGCTGGCCCGGGCGCAGCGCCTCGAGGGCGGCCCGCTCGGGACGATCATCATCGGGGGTCGAGGGCCAGCGTCGGGCGTAGCTGCGGACGAGCGCGCCGCTGTACTCGACCCACTGGCGCTCGGCGGCCTCGCGCGCGATCAGGGCGATGACCTCCTCGTTGCGCTCCTGCCAGAGGCGCATGCGCATGAGTTCGCGGGCGTCGGCGAGTGCGGCGGGATCGGTCTCCAGCAGCAGGGTCCGGATGGAAGCGAGGCGCAGCTCGGTGGGCGCCTGCTGGGACCAGGCGATCCCCTTGACGGCCACGCGGAAGGCGTCGCGCCCGCCGGGCTCGGCGGGGGCCCGGTCCCAGGCGGTCTGGAGGGCCTCGATGCGCTGGTCCAGGGGCAGGGAGGGATCCTGGTAGTCGGTCCGCGGATCGTTGACCGGGCGCGCCGGCGCTGTGGAGCATCCCGTCGACGCGCTGAGCCACAGGCTCCCGAGCAGGGCCAGCAGGCCAGGAAGGCCGCACGTGCGCATCGTCGATCTGCCCATGGGCGAGTCTATCGCCCCTGGCGGCGCAGCGGGGACGAGGCCACAAAGGCCGCCTCGGACTATGCTTATGGCGATGAGCCGCCCAGACGCCCTTCGCGAGCAGGTCCAGACCGTGATCGACTGCATCCGCCCGGCGGTGCAGGCCGATGGCGGCGATGTCGAACTGGTCGATGTGAGCGAGGAGGGGGATGTCATCATCCGGCTGCACGGCGCCTGCGTGGGCTGCCCCTCCAGCGAGATCACGCTGCGCCACGGGATCGAGCGGAATCTGAAGGAGCACGTGCCGGGCGTGCGGTCGGTGGCGACGAACTGAGGGGGGCGAGTCGGGAGAGCTCAGGCGCCGGCTGCGCTCTGGTGACAGGGGGGGCCGGGTCGTTTCCTATTGACAGGTCCGGGGCGGCCGGTACACTGGCCGCAGGCCCGGACCGGGGCGCCCGCGCAAGGGCGGCCGGCGTCGGGGGGCCGACCGCGGCTGTCACCGCTCGCCAGGGCGCCGCCGTCGGTTGAGAGTGTCGGGGGGGCCGGCGCCAGCAGGCCGACCGCGTACCGCGCGCATTCGGCGATGGCGCGCAGCGGCCGCCAAAACCCGCCAGGGAATCCGACCATCACGAACCGTGCGCTGCCGACCGGCCGTCGCGCCCGGTCGTCTGTGCTGCTGACCTCGAGTGCTTTAGCAATCCGGAGGCTCGGCCTAGTTGCGTTGCAGCGGCTGCGCCCCGAAGGAGATTTGTATGCCCATGCCAAGAGTTCTTAACCCAATGCACACATTACCGGCCCTGTTCGTCGGGGCAATTCTGGCGCTGCCTGGCGGCGTCGGCCGGTCCGCCGGGATCGCCCGGCGGCAGCGCGCCGGCGCCGCCAGGCAGCGCCAGAATTGCCCCGACGAACAGGGCCGGTAATGTGTGCATTGGGTTAAGAACTCTTGGCATG
>JBICIE010000228.1:0-29800 GCA_043101635.1 Phycisphaerales bacterium JB039
GCCCATGTACTGCATGTCCTCGCGGATGAGCGTGGCGGCCCGCTCCGACATGTTGCTGAAGATCCAGGCCGTGCTCAAGGAGGTCGACAACGACGAGCTGGCGCTGGCGCTCAAGACCGCGTCGGAAGAGCTGCAGGCCAAGATCTTCAGCAACATGTCGGAGCGGGCCGCCACGCTCATCCGCGAGGACATGCAGTACATGGGCCCGGTGCGCGTGAGCGATGTCGAGGCGGCCCAGCAGCGCATCGTCGACATCGTGCGCCGCCTCGAGGAGGCCGGCGAGGTCATCATCGAGGGCCGCGGCGACGGCGATCTGCTGGTGTGAGGGGAAGTGGCAAAGTGGCAGAGTGGCGAAGTGGCAGAGTGAAGAGACACAGTCGGCGATGCCGCGACGATCGGGTCAACTCCGCGCGCGCCGCTATTCTCATCGCGCACTTTGCCACTTTGGCACTCTGCCACTCTGCCACTTCCTCGCCATGCTGATCCCTGCCGCCCAAGCCGACTCGGTCCTTCGCAGCGCCGTCGTGCTCGACCTCGGTGACATCGCCGCGATGGGCGAGCAGCTCAAGGCCCAGGCCCGGGCCGAGGCCGAGCGCATCGTTGAAGAAGCCCGCGCCGAGCGACAGCGCCTCATCGCCGGCGCCGCCGAAGAGGGCCGCCGCGAGGGTCGCGCCGAGGGGCTCGAGGCCGGCCGGGCCGAGGGCCGGCGCGAGGCCGCAGCCCAGGCGGCCGAGCAGGCGGCACAGCAGCTCGAGCACCTCCGCGCCGGCTTCGAGTCGGCGCTCAGCGACTTCGAGCAGTCGCGCGAGCAGATGCTGCGCGAGGCCCGGGCCGACTTGCTTCGCCTCGCCATGGCCATCGCCAGGCGCGTGACCAGGCGGGCCATCGCCATAGATCCGGCCGCCGCGGCAGCGCAGCTCGAAGCCGCTCTCGAGCACGTCGCCGCCGGTTCGACGCTGCGCATCGAAGTCAGCAGCGCCGAGCGCGAGGCCGCCCTCCAGGCGATCCCCGAGATCGGGCGCAGGGCCGCCGGCTCGGCCCACGTTGATGTCGTCGCGCGCGACGATCTCGCCCCGGGCGATGTGATCGTCACCACACCCGGCGGCGCGCGCATCGATGGCCGGATCGATCTGCAGCTCGATCGTCTCGCCGCCGAACTGATGCCGGGCGACCCCGAGGAGCGCGACGGTGATCTCCCTGGCTGACCGGATCGGCGCCGCCGAGCGGGCCCTGCCGCTGGAGGTCTCCGGCGTCGTCGTGTCGCTGCGCGGCCTGACCGTGCTCGTGGAGTCCCTGCCGCTCCCGGTGGGATCGCTGGTGCAGATCACCTCAGCCGGCGCCCGGACCGCCTCCCCCGGCGAGATCGTCGGATTCGACAGCGGGCGCGCCATCGTGATGGTGATTGGCCAGACCGGCGGCATCCGGCCCGGCGACCGCGTCATCGGCGGCCAGATCGCTCAGACCGCTCCGATCGGCCCCGGCCTGCTCGGGCGTGTCATCGACGGCCTCGGCCGCCCGATCGATGGCCTCGGCCCGATCCACGACACCGCGCCGCGTGAGATCTCCCCGGCGCCCCTCGGCGCCATGCGCCGCCGGCGCATCCACCAGGCCCTGCACACCGGCGTGCGCGCCATCGACCTGTTCGCCACTCTCGGCCGCGGCCAGCGCATCGGCATCTTCGCCGGCCCCGGCGTCGGCAAAAGCACGCTGCTCGGTCAGATCGCGCGGGCGTCGGACGCCGATGTCAGCGTCATCGCCCTCATTGGCGAGCGCGGGCGCGAAGTCCGCGACTTCATCGAGACCGTCCTCGGACCAGAAGGCCTGGCCCGCTCGGTTGTGGTCGTCGCGACCAGCGACGAATCGCCACTGATGCGTCTGCGGGCCGCCAAGGTCGCCTGCGCCGCCGCGGAGTGGTTCCGCGACGCGGGGCGTGATGCGCTGCTCGTGATGGACTCGGTCACGCGCTTTGCGCACGCCCAGCGCCAGGTCGGGCTGTCGGTCGGCGAACCGCCGGCGACCCGCGGCTATACGCCCAGCGTCTTTGCCAACCTGCCGCTGCTGCTGGAGCGGGCCGGCGCCATCGACGGCGCCGGTTCCATCACGGGGCTGTACACGATCCTCGTCGAGGGTGATGACCTGACCGAGCCGGTCGCTGACGCCTGCCGCGGCGTGCTGGATGGCCATCTCATCCTCAGCCGCGATCTCGCCGAGCGCGGCCACTACCCGGCTATCGACCCGCTGGCCTCGGTGAGCCGCGTCGCCGAGGAGGTCTGCGACGACCGCCACGTCCACGCCCGCCGCCAGATCCTGGCCCTGCTGGCAGCCTACCGGCGCAGCGAGGATCTCATCCAGATCGGCGCCTACGCCCGTGGCGCCGATCCGGAGACCGATGTCGCGATCGACTACTACCCACGCCTGATGGAACTGCTGCGCCAGGCGCGCTCCGAGCACGAACCATTCGAGAAGGTGCGCGACCGGCTCATCCGCCTCGCCATCGAAACCGGCGAGAAGCTCCGACTGCGCCTGGCGCAGCGGGATGGCAGGAGAGCGGCCGAATCTCAGCAGCAGGCGCAGAAGGGATAACCGGCAATGGCGCGTTTCACGTTTCAGCTTCAGGCGGCCCTCGAGCAGCGGCAGCGCGAGGAGCGCGATCGACAGATCGTCGTGGCCCGGCTGCAGCGCGAGGCGTCGGAACTGGAAGAGCGGATCCGCGCGATCCAGTCGCAGATCGTCCAGGAGAAGCGGGACCTGGCCGCGGCCCTGGACGCCGAGCGGGCCGGCGGGCGCATCGATCTGGATGCCGCCCGCCGTCAGGGCGCCGCCGCGCTGGCCCAGATCCGAATCGCCCAGCAGGATGCCCTGCAACTCGCCGGCGTGCTGCGCCGGCTGGATGGCGCCCGCCTCGACCTGCTCGACGCGGCCCGCCGCCGGAAGGCGGTCGAACTGCTGCGGGATCGCCGATACGAGCAGTGGAAGCGGCAGCAGGCCCGGCGCGAGATGGCCGAACTCGATGAGCTCGCCGTCATGCGGGCCGGCCGATCGACCGAACTTCGCGGAGACGCGGCATGAAGACCATCTGGGGCATCATCAGCGCCATGGCGATCGGCAACCTGCTGGCGCTGGCCGGCTTCACCGGCTGGCTGGTGGCTTCGGATCGCATGGACTGGGAGCGGGCCCGCCAGCTCCGCGCCATCATCCAGGAGCCGATCCCCGAGCAGCGCGAGCGCGAGCGATCCGAGAAGGAAATGCTCGAGCAGGCGACCAGGGCCCGCGAACTCGCGGCACAGTCCGAGGCGCCCGGCATCCCCATCACCGCCGACGGCGTCGTCCAGGCCAAGATCGAGGCCAGCGAGATGGACCTGCAGCGCATCAACCGCATGCGCCAGCTCGTCAGCGATCTGCAGGAGACAGTCCGCATCGAGCGCGAGCAGCTCGAGCGCGAGCGCGAGGCCTTCGAGCGCCAGAAGAGCGCCTTCGAGGCCGAGCAGGCCCGCATCGCCGAGAGCGAGGGCGCCGAGCAGTTCCAGACCGCGCTGCGCGTCTACGAAGGCCTCCGGCCCGACGCTGCCCGCAACATGCTCGGCCAGCTCCTGACCGGCGCAGGCGCGGCCGGCGGCTCGCCCGAGCGCGGCGAAGAGCTGGTCGTGGCCTACCTCAACGCCATGCAGGACCGCCAGCGCAACAAGATCATCGCCGAGTTCGAGAAGGATGACCCGGCTCTGGCAGCCGGTTTGCTGGAACGGCTCCGGACTCGTGGCCTCGCCGCCGCGAGCGAGGAGCCCGATGGTCCACTCGGTCCATAGCCAGTTCGCCCAGTTGCCCCAGCAGGGCGCCCAGGCCCGCCCCGCCGCCCACGCGGCGTTCGAGCCGGCTCTGCTGATGGCGCTGCTCACGCCTGCGCCCATGGACTCGCTTCTTGCGCCTGCCGGCCCCGCGGATCGCGCAGCCGATGCGCTCGCCGGCGGTCCGGCCCGCCGCTCCGCGTCGGCTCACTGGGCCCAGGAGGCGATGGCCCGCGCCACGGGCCAGCAGTTCGGCGTCGATCTGGCCGAGCTGGCCTCCGACCAGCTCGCCGCGCCCGGGCCGCGCATCCCCGGCGCCGAGTCGCACGCCGCGGCCCGTCCCGCCCCCGCCGCGCCCGGTGCCCCGCTTCAGCAGCAGCCGCGCTCCGGCCGCGACCAGCCGGCCGCCCAGGATCCGCCGCGCCAGGCCGAAACCGGCGCCGACACCCGGCCCTCGCCGACGCCTCGAGACGGTTCTGCCAGTCCGCAGACGCCCGGCCCCGACGCCCGCGGGGCGCCGGCTCAGGCCAATGCAGGCGGTGGGGGGGCTTCGCCAGGCCCCGCAGCGCCGGTCGCCGCGCCGACGCCCCAGGCGCCCGGCGCCGCTGCGCCTGCGGCCCCCGCGTCAGCCCCTGCGCTGCGCATCGAGTCGGCCCAGCGCGCAGCGCCGGCCCGCCCGGCGACCCCCGCCGCGACCGCTGCGCGCACGATGCAGACCCAGATCGAGCGCGGCCTCGGCGCCGTGCTTCGCCAGGGCGGCGGCTCGCTGACGCTCCAGCTCAAGCCGGCGACCCTCGGCGAACTGCGCATCGAGATGACCCTCGACAAGGGCGCGGTGCGGGCCCGCTTCGAGGCCTCCAGCCCGGAGTCGCGGGACCTGATCCTCGCCAACCTCGGCGCGCTCAAGGCCGCGCTGGAGAGCCGCGGCCTGCGCGTCGAGACGCTCGATGTCACCGCGCCGGATGCCCCAGAGCGCGCAGCGCCGGCGGCCCCCACGCGCCCCGCTGAGACCGGCCAGACCCCCCAGCAGCACCAGGCCGGCCACGACGGCGCAGGTCCCGGCCATCAGGACGATGGCGCCCGCCACCAGGGCCGCGAACCCGCGCCGTCGCAGCAGCAGCCCCAGCCGCCGGAGGATCCGGCGTTTCCGCAGTCCGCAGGCGATGCGTCGGAGACGCTCGTCATGCTCCGCCTCGACACAGTCGCCTAGGCGCAGCGGAGACGAGCCATGGATTTCGACGCCACCGCCGGCATCGGCGCAGCGCAGCAGCAGGTACCCAACGCCTTCGGCGCCCTGACGAGCGAGCAGTTCGTCGAGATCATGATGACCGAGATGCAGGGCCATGATCCCCTGGAGCCCAACGACTCCCAGGCCCTGCTCGATCAGATCTCCAGCATCCGGTCCATCCAGTCGGACATCGATCTCGCCGACAAGCTCGAGTCGATCGTGCTGCAGGGCCAGCTCTCCAGCGCTTCCAGCCTGATCGGCAAGTACATCGGCGGGTACGACGGCGCCCGCGAGGCCCAGGGCTATGTGCTGTCGGTCAGCCGCACCGCCGACGGGCCGGTACTCAACCTCGACAGCGGCCAGCGCGTGCGCATGGATGATGTCTTCGAGATGCTCGATCCCGCCACGCTCCTGGGAGGCGCCCCATGACGCCGCTGCCGCTCGGACTGCTCTCGCTGCTCCCCGCCGCCGCCCGAAGCGTCCACGGCCCTGCGCCGGCCCACAGCCCCGCCAGCGCCGACTTCGCCGACCTGCTCGAGCAGGCGCAGCAGGCGCAGTTCAGCTCGGGACGCGCTGTTGCGCTCGGCCCCGGCCTCGACCTGCGCCTCACCGACGAGCAGCTCCAGCGCCTGGCGACGGCCGCCGACCGCGCCGAGGCCGCCGGCGCAACCACCGCCGCCGTGCTCCTCGACGGCCACGCCCTGGTGCTGGATGTCGGCGCCCGGACCATCACCGCGGCCGTCGATCCCGCCGGCGCCGAGCCGATCGTCGGTGTCGACGCCGTGATCGCAGCGCCGCCCGCCCAGCCCGCCGCCGCGCCCCGCCCGGGCGCCACCATCATCTCCAATCCCTCGCTGCTCGAGGCGCTGTCGCGCCCCACCGCCTGAAGGACCACGCTATGGCTTCGACCACCGCCCTGTACTCCGGCCTGTCCGGGCTGAACGTCAGCGCCCGCAGGCTCGATGTCATCGGCAACAACATCGCCAACGTCAACACCACCGCGTTCAAGGGCTCGCGCCTGCTCCAGACCCCGCAGGTCAGCCGCACCTTCCGCGTCGGAACCGAGCCCGGCCAGAGCACCGGCGGCAGTAACCCCGGCCAGATCGGCCTCGGCGTCTCGGTCGCAGGCGTCCAGCGCGACGTCGGCGCCGGCGCTTTGGCCCAGACCGGCAACCCGCGCGATCTTGCCATCGAGGGCGCCGGCTGGTTCATCGTCCGGCGCGGCGAAGATCAGATGTACACCCGCGCCGGCGCCTTCGGCGTCAGCGAGGCCGGCGAACTCGTCACGCCTACCGGCGAGCGCGTCCTCGGCTACGGCGTCGACAGCGGCTTCAACGTCGTCCAGGGCCAGCTCAATCCCATCCGCATCCCCATCGGCACGCTCGGATTCGCCGAGGCCACCTCGCGAGCCGAGATCCGTGGCAATCTCGACGCCTCCGGCGACGTCGCCACCGTCGGCTCCATCACGCGCCTGCTCGCGGCTGCCGACACGGGCTTCTCCCTGATCACCGGCGCCGCCAATCCGCCGGACGATCCCGCCAGCGCCATCGAGCCTGCCAGCCTGCTGACCGAACTGGCCGATCCCGCCGCCGGCCCCGACACGCCGCTGTTCGCCGATGGCCAGTCGCTGGAACTGCGCGGCGTCGAGAAGGGCGAGTTCGGCGGGCGCACGCTTCCGGCCGACCGGCTCGACATCACCGCCGCCACCACCGTGCAGTCGCTGATGGACTTCCTGGCCCGTGCCCTGGGCATCCGGACCGACACGCCCGCCAGCGCAGACTCCGCGCCGGGCGTGCGCCTGGACACCGCAACCGGCGAGATCTTCATCGAGGGCAACGCCGGGCGCGACAACAACATCGTGCTGCACAGCGATGATCTGTTCCTGCTCGACGCCGCCGGCGAGGACATCGGCCGGCCGCTCGTGACCCAGCAGGATCGCCAGGCCGATGGCGAATCGCAGCGCACCACGATGGTCGCCTTCGACTCCCTCGGCGCCAGCGCCGAGGTCAACATCACGATGGTGCTCGAGAGCCGCGTCGCCGATCAGGGCACGACCTGGCGCTACTACGTCGAGGGAACCGAGCCGACCGCCTCCGGCATTGCCGCGGCTACGGGCGAGGTGAACTTCAACAGTTCCGGCGCCCTGATCACCGAGGCCAGCGTGCCCGTCCCGATCGCCCGGCCGGACACCGGGGCGTTCGACCCGATCGTCTTCAATCTCATCTTCGACCGCGACGCCGGCAACCTGACCGCCGCGACCCAGCCCGACTCGGCCATCGGCGTCGAAGCCAATGGCGCCCCCTTCGGCACGCTCAGCGCCTTCGGCGTCCAGGCCGACGGCGTCATCACCGGCGTCTTCGACAACGGACGCAACCGGCCGATCGGTCAGGTCGCCCTCGCCACGTTCATGAACGCCGAGGGCCTCATCGCCGACGCCAGCAACCTCTTCCGCTCCGGACCCAACAGCGGCGATGTCGTCGTCACGACGCCCGGCGCCTTCGGGGCCGGCGCCGTCCGGGCCGGCGCCCTCGAGATGAGCAATGTCGATCTCGGCCAGGAGTTCATCGAGATGATCCTCACCAGCACCGGCTACAGCGCTGCGGGGCGCGTCGTGCGGACGACCGATGAACTCATGCAGCAACTGCTCGTCCTCGGCAGGTAGCCAGGAGCCGCCTCGTGATCGAACTCACACGCCTCAACGGCCAGAAGTTCGTCGTCAACGCCGAACTCATCCGCACCGTCGAGGAAAACCCCGACACCACGCTCACGCTCATCAGCGGCGATCACCTGATCGTCAAGGAGCCGATGCGCGAGATCGTGCGCCGCGTGATCGAGTACGGCCGCCTGCTGCGCAAGCTCACGCCGCCCTCCTGAGCCGGAGCCGCCCCATCCGGGCCAGGTTCGATAACACCGGCCCTTCGCGCCTCCGGCGCCGGGAAGCGCCCGCATTGTGCGCCTTCTGCTGATGCGCCGGTCATCTCCCGCAGCGCCGCGGCCGATCTCCGAACCCGGGAACGCACAACGAGAGGCTCTCGTCGTGGGGAATGAGAATCAAGCCATACCGGCTGCGACCGGCCGCTCCCTGATGGAGCAACTGGCCAGGATCCGCCATGTCTGCGGGCTGTACACCGCGGACCATCCGGCGGTCGACGTGGCCTGCCGCCAGGTCGCCGGCGCCATTCGCTCGGCCTGCCGGGAAGGGGCGGTGCGGGCCGAACTGCTCGGCGACGCCGGCGCCGCTGACCCCGTCAGCCGTGATCTGCGCAACAGCGACATCGGGGCCGTCGAGTTCATCCGGTCCATCCCCGCCACGAACCTCCGCAAGGTGGGCGAACTGCTGCACGCGGCCACCCGCGAGGGCCTCCGCGGCGAGGGCCTGGCCCGCCATGTCGAGAAGGCCTCCGGCGGCGCCATCCGGCTGGAGGCCCTCCAGACCGCCGGCCTGCGGGCCATCGCCGGCGCGCGCACCCAGGGCGCCACGATCGGCGTCCAGGATGTCCTGCACAACCTGACCGGCGCCGGCGACATCGACCCCGCCGATCTGGCCGTGGCCATCGACAGCGGCGCGCTCGAGGGCGGTCTGCCCGGCTACGAGGAACTCACCGAGCACGTCAAGACGCTCGCGCTGCAGATGGCCGACGGTCCCACGCTGCAGCGACTGCGCACCTTCGTCGCCGCCCTGAGCCCGAAGCTGCGACGGCAGTTGCTCCATCTCGACCCGTCCCAGTTGTCGCGGTCGATCGCGCTGCTGGAGCGCTTCGCCGAGACCATGTCGCTGGCCGAAGTGCTCGACGCCATCGAAGCGATCGACCAGACGCCGCGTCCGGCGCCGCCCGAAGCGCTCATGCTCATGCGCCGGCTGCTCTCCATCGGCGAGGGCTCGGGCGTGACCGATGAACTCGAGCGCCTGAAGATGCGCCTGGAGGACTCGGATTTCTGGACCTCCGATGGCGTGGCAGGATCCGTCGAGGAACTCCTGCAGCGCCGCTCCGACGAGATCTACGCCTCCGACGAGTACAACGCGCACCTGCGCGACCTCAGCCGCGGCGTCGAATCGCCGGCGCTGGGCAAGCCGGGCTCGCAGGTCGAGACGATCAAGATCGGGCGCGTCGCGTGCGAAGTGCTCCGCCGCTCGCCGGATGCTCCGCCCGGGATCGGCGCGCTGCAGCGCGTCTGCGACAGCCTGGACGACCTCATAGAGGCCGCAGAGTTCGAACTCGTCTTCGGCGCTGTGCTCGCCGCCAGCGGCGCCGCCTACCAGCGCGCCGATGAAAGCCGACGGCGCAGCGCCGAGGCACTCCTCGATCGTGTCCGCGATCCCGCCGTCATCGACGCCGTGCTGGCTGTCATCGCCGCCCGCGCCAGCCTCCCGCCCGGCGCCGAGGCCCTGCTCGGCGCCGCGGGCCGCGAAGCCGTCATGCAGATCGCGCGCTTCCTGCGCACCCCCGAAGCGCAGCGGGCCCGCGCCCCGCTCGCCTCATATCTGGGCAGCGTCAGCCCCGAGGCCATCGTCTCGTCGCTGGCGCGGCTGGCCGAGCCGAATCCCAAGGCGTGCCACGCCCTGCTGGACGCCGCGGCCCGGCGCAGCGATGTCCTCGAGCAGGCCATCGGCCACGCCAGGGCGGAGGTACGGGCCCTCGCCATCGACTGGCTCGCCAGCGCCCGCGATGCGCCCGCGGCCGAACTCCGCATGGCGCTGCTCGACCCCGACGAGCGCGTCCGCGGCGTCGCCCTCGGCTGCATCGAGCGCCACCCGAAGCGGGCCCCGGTGAAGGACATCGGGCGCATCCTGCGCGCCGAGCGCGGTATGCCGCGCTTCGGTCCCGCCGAGCGCCAGCGCCTCGTGCAGATCCTCTCCCAGACCGACAGCGGCATGCGCGAGCTGGGACGCTCGTTGCGACTGCTGGCCGGCATGCTGCGCCCGCGCCACGCCGCCCGGGCCCAGTGGCTCGCTCGCGCCCTCAGGCCGTGGGCAGACCATCCCCGTATCCGCTTGCACATGCGCACCTGGAAGCAGTCACCCGGACGACTCGTGCTCCTGGGCGCCCGGCTCATCGGCGGAGGCTGGCGCTCATGATCGAGCATGTCGACACCATGCTCATCGCGCTGCAGGCCGCCGCCTACGCCCGCGAGTTGTACGACCCGCAGCATCCCGCCGTCGGCGAGCAACTGCGCAGATCAGCCGAGGCGCTCCAGCGCGCCCTGAAGGGCCGTGAGGCAATTCGCATCGTGGTGCTCGACGACCGCATCATGCTGGCAGACAGCTCGCTGCCCTCCAGCCAGTCGCTGCGCGACGGCCTCGGCGCCCGTCTCCGGGCCAAGGGGATCGAGTGCCTCGTCTTCGCCGCCCCCGTCAGCCAGAACGATCTGGCCAGCCTGCTCTGCGCCCTGGCCGAGCCCGGTCCGGCCCCCGCCAGCATCGGCGCCGGCGTCACCCTGGGCCATCTCGACGCCGCGACCGCTCCGGCCGGCGCCCCCTCGCTCGGCGTCTCCCCCGAGGATCTCCGCCGCAAGGCGCCGCCGCTCCAGCAGATCTGGCGACGCATGGCCAAGGGGCAGAGCAGCGCCGATCTGCTCGCCGCGATCGTGGCCGACATCTGCGCCGTCGTGTCCGTCCATCGCGGCTCCCTGCTGCCCCTGGCCATGCTCAAGAGCCACGACGAGTACACCTTCGTGCACGCCGTCAATGTCGCCATCCTCAGCGCCGCGCTGGCCGAGGCCCTCGGGATGCGTCAGGATGATCTGCACGACCTGACCATCGCCGCCCTGCTCCACGACATCGGCAAGCAGGAGACGCCCCGTGCCCTGCTTCATAAGCAGGGCGCCTTCACCGACGAGGAGTGGGAGATCCTGCGCCAGCATCCGGTCGCCGGCGCCCGCATCCTCTTCGAGACCCCCGGCGTCCCGGACGTTGCGCCCATCGTCGCCTTCGAGCATCACCTGCGCCACGGCGGCGGCGGCTATCCCGAGGTCGGGCCCGCCTGGCGCATGCACTTCGCATCCCGCATCGTCCAGGTCGCCGACATCTTCGACGCCCTCCGCACCGACCGGCCCTATCGCAGGGCCCTCAGCGTCGACGACGCCATCGCCGAACTCACGCGCCTCATCGGCGCTCACGATCCGGCCCTGCTCCAGATCTTCATCGATCGCGTTGCCCGCTCCACCGTGCGCGAGCACGCCGAACTGGCGCGCCGCCGCTCCGCCTGAACTGCTACCGCTGCCAGTCGTACCGCCAGATGTACGCCGGCGCGACGCGCACATCCGCCTCGCTGATCGTCAGCAGCACACCCATCGGCGCCGGGCCCGGATCGTCCGCCCGCCCGTTGTACTGCGTCGCGCCCCACCGGTCGCCGATCGCAAGCAGGTCGAACCGCACGAACCGCTCCGCGCCTGTGTCCCAGTCGGCCGCCCCGAGCAGCTTGAAGCCGGCCCCGCGCTCGTTGCGGGTCGGCTCGCCCTGATGGCCATTGGTGCGCCACTGGCCCTGCGCCTGCAGCAGAACGCGGCCCTCCAGACGCAGGCGCACCACATCGCCATCGACGCCAGTCACCGTGCTGCGCAGTTCGCCCTCCTTCAGGTGCTCCGGCGCGTACGGTGGCGTCTGCCCGCGCACGTTATCCACCAGGTGCAGCGTCGCGATGCGCTCCAGCAGCCGATGCGGGATCTTCCGCTCGGCGCCAGGCGCCAGCGACTCCGGCGCCAACTGCCGCGCCTCGGCCTTCGTGAACCACGCGAAGTCCTGGTTCCACGCCTGGGCCCGCCAGTCTTCCGGGCGACCGGCCTCCCCGCCCCGCGGCAGATCGCGCGAATACGTGCGAAGCACCAGCCCGTCCTCCGGATACTCGTCGGCCCAGGTTCGCTGCGTCGGAAGCTCCCGCGGGTAGCGATCGGACTCCGGCAGCGCCTCCCACTTCACCAGCGCCTCGCGCAGCATCCGCGCCATGGCGCGCGGATCGCGCGTGTTGATCGAGGCCAGAAACGCGCCGCTCGGCGCCAGCGCGTAGATCCCCTGGCGCGTGTCCGTCGGCACGGTCCGCCCCGCGTAGTGTCCCTGCTCGGCGATCTTCTGGAAGACCAGATCCACCTCGCCCTTGCCGTGGTGCAGGGCCCACACCTCGTCGGCGCACGGGGCGAACTTCGACGCCAACTCCTGAACTTCCGCATCAGACCAGACGGACCGTCTGGCAATCACACCGTTGTTTCACGTGCAGCCCTGCGGGTGCCCGTTCATGGCCCACAGCAGCACGGGCTTGCGGTCCTTTGCCCCCGCCGCGATCCCTTTCCCCAGGCTCTCCAGCCAGCGAATCTCCTCCCACGAGCATTCCGCCGGGGCCGGACGGATGTACTCGGCCCACTTGTCGAATGTCTCGGCCGTCAGGTCCTGGGCGGGCGCCGGCGCCGCGAGGCAGGCGCAGGCGATGGCGGCGGCGGCAATTGATCGCATCATCGAGGGTCCCCTTCGGCCCCAGTATACCGGAAAGTCCGGTCGGCGGGGCCCCACAGATCCACCCCGCCCCGGCCAATTATTGCCGATGCCCGAACGCTGGCGCATCGCGATCGACACCGGCGGCACCTTCACCGACGCTGTGGCCCTGGCGCCGGATGGGGCGCTGCGCACGACGAAGGTCCTCTCCAGCGGCGTCCTGCGGGCCATCCTCGACGAGCAGGTGGGCCCGCGAAGCCTGCGCCTGCGCCAGCGCTGGGGCGCTGCCGACGGCTTCGTCGACGGGGCCGAGTTGCGCGCCGCCGGCGCCTGGCGCATCGATCGCTTCGAGGCCGCCGGCTCGCTGGTCCACCTGGATCGCCAGGTCGACGCGCTCCCGCAAGGCGCCGCCATCGAGATTGCCACCGGCGAGGACGCCCCCGCCCTTGCCATCCGCCTGCTCACGCGAACACCTGCGGGCCAGGCGCCGCCTCCGTGCGAGGTGCGCCTCTCCACCACCCGCGCCACCAACGCCCTGCTCGAGCGCCGCGGCGCCCGCGTCGGGCTGGTGCTCCCGGCCGGGCACGCCGACCTGCTCGCCATCGGCGACCAGCGCCGCGCCGACCTGTTCGCAATCACGGTCGCCGGACGCCCGCTGTGGCACGAGGCGACGGCGGAGATCAACTGCCGCCTCGACAGCGCCGGCGCCGAGATCGTCCCGGTCGATCCCGATGATGTGCAGCGCGCCGGCGCGCAGCTTCGCGCTGCCGGCGTCGACTCGGTCGCCATCGCGCTGCTGCACGCTGATGTCAACTGCGCCCACGAGGCGGAGGTGGAGCGGCTGCTGCTCGACATGGGCTTTGCCCACATCTCCCGCTCCAGCGCGCTGGCGGCCCGCCTCGGGCTGCTGGCCCGCGCCCAGACCGCCGCGATCGACGCCTACATCGGTCCGGTGCTGCGCGCATATCTCCAGCGCGCCGGACGCCACGCCTCGCTGCGCATCATGACCAGCGCCGGCGGCCTCTCCACGCCCGATCGCTTCCGCGCCACCGACGGGCTGCTCAGCGGCCCGGCCGGCGGGGTTGCCGGCGCGCTCGACGCCGGCCGGGCGGAGGGCGAAGCACGCATCATCAGCTTCGACATGGGCGGCACCAGCACCGATGTCGCCCGCCTTGATGACGGCTTCAGCTATCGCTTCGAGCAGCGCATCGAAGGCGCAACCATCCTGGCGCCCGCCCTCGCCATCGAGACCGTTGCCGCCGGCGGCGGCTCCATCTGCGCCCTCGAGCACGGCCGCCTGTCGGTCGGGCCGCGCAGCGCCGGCGCCGATCCCGGCCCGGCGTGCTACGGCGCCGGCGGGCCGCTCACTCTGACCGACGTCAACCTGCTGCTCGGCCGGATCGAGCCGTCCAGCCTCCCGATCCCGATCGACGCCGGCGCTGCCGAGTTGCGCCTCGCTGAACTCATCGCGGCGATCGCTCGCGAAACGGGCGCCTCACCGCGCCGAGACGCCCTGCTGGAGGGGCTCATCGACATCGCTGATGAGCGCATGGCCGGCGCCATTCGCGCTGTCTCCTCCCGCCAGGGCGTCGATCCCGCTGAGTACGCGATGGTCGCCTTCGGCGGCGCCGGCGGACTGCACGCCTGCGGCGTGGCCCGGCGACTCGGCGTGCGCCGCATCATCATCCCGGCGCGGGCGGGACTGCTCAGTGCCGTCGGCGTCGGCTGCGCGGTGGTCGAGGAGTTCTCCGAGCGACAGTTGCTGCGCCCGCTCGCCGATGCGATCGCGGATATGGAGATCATCTCCGCGGAGCTTGCCGATGAGGCGTCAGCCGCGCTGGCGCCCGCGCCGGCGCGCGTGCGCCGCCGGCTGGTGTCGCTGCGCCTGGCGGGGCAGGAATCGACCATCGATCTGGAGTGGCCGCCGGGCGCCCCGGTCGCGACGCTGGCGGACCGATTCGCGCGCGAGCACGAGCGGCTGTACGGCGTCGAGATCGATCGGGCGCGCATCGAGATCGTGTCGTTGCGCGTGATCGTGGAGGATCCGTCCAGCGCGTGGCAGATCGGCGTGGGCCCTTCCGGCGCTGCAGCGCCCGCCACGCCGGGCCGCGGAAAGCGGCACGATGAGACGCAGACCGGCGCGATGAAGCTGTGGCGCGACCAGCTCGCGCCGGGGCGGACGGTCGCGGGCCCGGCCCTCGTGCTGGAGCCGACCGCCACGACCTGGGTCGCGCCGGGTTGGAATCTGATGGTGTCGCAGCGCGGGGCGCTCGTGCTGGAGGCCGGCGCCCCGCAGGAGGCGGGCGCGCCCGCCGCGGCGCGCGATGACCGTGTGCGCCAGGAGCTGTTCACCAGCCGGCTGGAGGCCATCGCCGAGGACATGGGCGAGACGCTGCGCCGCTGCGCCCTGTCCACCAACATCCGCCAGCGCCTGGACTTCTCCTGCGCGATCCTGGATGCCCGCGCCGAACTGATCATCAGCGCCCCGCACGTGCCCGTGCACCTCGGCGCTCTCGGTGAGTGCGTGCGCCGTGTGCGGGAGCGCATCGAGATCGGTCCCGCCGATGTGATCATCACCAACCACCCCGCCTATGGCGGGTCGCACCTGCCGGATGTCACGCTGATCGCGGGCGTGTTCGTCGAGGACGCCGGGGCTGCGGTCGCCTACATCGCCTGCCGGGCCCATCACGCCGAGATCGGCGGCGTCGCGCCGGGGTCGATGCCCGCCGGCGCTACTGCGCTGCGCCAGGAAGGCGTCCTCATCGAGCCGATGCGACTCGTGCGCGCCGGCGCTGCCGACTGGACCGGCGCGCAGCGCCTGCTGGAAGGCGCCGAGCACCCGACGCGGGCGATCGAGGAGAACCTGGCCGACCTGCGGGCGCAGCTCGCGTCCGTCCGGCGCGGAGTGGAGGCGGTCCGGCAGGTCGCCGCGGCCGCCGGTTCAGACGTCTTCGCCCGGCGCGCCGAGGCGATCAAGGCGGGCGCCGAGCGGCTCCTGCGCCGGAAGCTCGCGGAACTGCCGCCCGGCCCCCGCAGCGCCGAGCGGCGGATGGATGATGGATCGGCGATCCGGGTTCGCATTGACCTCGCCGAGCGGGCCGCCGCCGGGCCCGCCGCAGTCATCGACTTCGCCGGCACGAGCGCCGAGCATCCGGGCGGGCTCAACGCCACGCCGGCCATCGTGCGCAGTTGCATCGTCTACGCCCTGCGGCTGCTGGTCGATGAGCCGATCCCGCTCAACGAAGGACTGATGCGGGCCATCGATCTGCGTCTGCCCCGCGGCATGCTCAACCCGCGCTTCGAGCCCGGGCGCGAGCCGGCCGTCGCGGGCGGGAACGTCGAAACCAGCCAGGCCATCGCCGATGCGCTGATCGAGGCCTTCGGGCTTGCGGCAGGCTCGCAGGGCACGATGAACAACCTCGCGTTCGGGCCGCCGCCCAGCGCGCCCGGGCCGAGCTTCTATGAGACCCTCGGCGGCGGCGCCGGCGCGACCGCCGACGGACCGGGCGCCAGCGCCGTGCACTCGCACATGACCAACACAGCGCTGACGGACCCGGAGGTGATGGAGCGCAGGTTCCCCGTTCGCATCGAGCGCATGGCGATCCGGCGCGGTTCGGGCGGCGCCGGCGCACATCGCGGAGGCGATGGAGTCGAGCGCCGGCTCCGGTTCCTGGCGCCGGCGCGCCTGTCTCTGGTGACGCAGCGGCGGGTTGAAGGAGCACACGGCGCTGCAGGCGGCGGTTCGGCAGCGCCGGGGGCGCAGTGGATCGAGCGGGCCGGTGGGCGACATGCTCTGCCGTCGATTGCGCAGGCGGACCTGGCGCCGGGCGATGCGCTGGTCGTGCTGACGCCGGGCGGCGGCGGCTGGGGCGCCGCGCCGCCCGAACCGCGCGCCACGCTACCCTCACCGCCATGAAGAGCGTGCTGCTGGCGGTCGGGGCGGGGGTGTGCTGGGGCGTCGGCGAGGTGTTCACGCGCAGCGTGCTGCACACGGGGCGCATCGGGCCCGTGACGGCGATCGCGGTGCGCAGCACGGTTGCGCTGCCAGCGCTGTGGCTTGCGTACCTGATCGCCGTGCAGTGGCTCGGGACCGAGCCGCGCGACTGGGCGAAGGCGGGCTGGCCGACGCTGGCGAAGCTGATCGTCGGCTCCGGGCTGATCGCCGGCGCTGCCGCGATGATCTTCTTCTATGCCGCCCTGAGCCTGGGCGAGGTCTCGCGTGTCAAGCCGATCGCCTTCGCCTTGGCGCCGGCGGTGGGGGCGCTGCTGGCGTTCGTGTTCCTGGGCGAGGTCGTGACGCCACGCAAACTCGCCGGGATCGCCGCGGTGCTGCTGGGCGTGCTGCTGCTGACGGGCGGGTAAGCGCGAGCCGGCGCGCAAGGCCTCGTGCCTCGATGCCGCATGCCCTGATGCCTTCTTCTCAGTGAACGTGGCTCGACCGCGCGCCCGCGCGCGCGCACCTGCGTCCCGCCGCCCATGGGTAGACAGACCACTCGATTCCCATGCCCGTCGCGCCCGCACATCCCGCCCCGCAAACCCCCTCCCAGGGCCCCAGCAGGCCCCAGTGGCGTCGCCCGTCCGGGCGATGCGCCCCTCCGCTGTGTCCCGACCTGCCCGAGCTGCGCGCGCAATCCGATGCGCCGGGAGCCTCCAATCCGGCCCGCCTCCAGATGAATCTCGCCTGCGCCCTCAGCGGCGCTCTCCGCGCCCGCGCCCGCGCAAATCACGACGTCTCCATCGACGCCAGCCTCCAGCGCGATCAGGCCATCCTCGACGCCGCCCTGCTCCTGCTCGACCTCAGCTCGCCGGCTCGCGAGCCACAGCGCGACCCCGTGCGCCCCCCGGGCTTCCGCCTGCCGCGCCTCACCCTCGGGCGCGTCGCGCTCCCGCGCCTCAGCCTCCCCGGCCTGTGCCGGCCGCGCATCCGGCTCGCGTCCCTGCACTGCGCCAGCTTGATCAGCACGCTCCTGCGCTGCGCCCACCGCCGATCTCCGACCCGCCGCCGGGCGCCACAGCCCACCCCCTCTCCGATCTCGCCCCGTCCGCGCCCGGCTGGCATGGCCGCAACATCGCCGCCCGCATCCTCGGCGCGCCGCAACCAGCCGTCAACCGCTACTGCCGCCGAGACGCATCTTCCGATCCCGCC
The DNA here is from genome assembly GCA_043101635.1 of Phycisphaerales bacterium JB039. GTDB lineage: Bacteria > Planctomycetota > Phycisphaerae > Phycisphaerales > UBA1924 > CAYMJK01. The sequence continues at coordinate 17,580 of JBICIE010000228.1, forward strand.
TGCGCCCGCACCGCTCGCTTCACCGTTGACGCCCCGGCGACATCGGCGCCCAACGCTCGCACATCCCGTAGCGCGGGCGCCGGCGCCTGAGCGCTGCGCCGCCGCCAGCTTCAGTCCCGAAGCGCGCGCCCTCGGCAATCCGAGCGCCGGCGCTCCCGCAGCGCCACGCAGCGCCGGCCTGCCGCGCGCCCGCTCGCGCTCACCACCCCGCGCAACTGCGCTGCCTCGCCTGGCCCGGCGCCGGCCCCACAACAGTGATCGCAGTCCAGGCGCACGCCAGCGTGAATGCCCGGGCTCACGCTGCGCCCATGCGGCATCGGGCTCAACCAACCAGCCATGCGCCTACTCGAAATGGAGGAAGCTGAGATGGAGCTGGCAGTGGCCGAGCTGGAGGCGCTGCCACTGGTCGTGGGTGAGCTGGCCGAACAGGGGAGAAGGCTTGTCGAAGCGTTCGCCAGCGCGGGTGCGGGCGATCTGGGCCCGGAACTGCGACATGCTTTCTTCGAACGTGATCCCGGGGCCATGCTCAAGGTGGTTGCGCACCTTCAACGGCGACTTGAAGCCAGGCGGCGGCGCGGCGCCGGAAGCGGCCTTCCGCTTGAACAGAAGTCTGGCGATGAGCGCCAGCAGAAGCGGCGGCTTCATCTCCGCCGGGAAGCCGTCGAGAGCGCACTTCCAGAAGGTGGCAAGGTGGGCGAGGATCTGGCCGGGGATCCAGTTGCCGGTGGCGCGGAGCGTTCCAGCATCGTGGGCCTGCTGGATGCGGTCGAGTTCGGCGGCGAGGTCGTCGAGGCTGGTGAACTTCAGGTCGCGCCGGGCCGCCTTGCGGGTGTTGATGGGGGTGGAGGAGGTCGGGGCGGTGGTCATGGCGAATCCTGCTTTGACGAGAAGAGGGATCAAGGCACGCGGCATCAAGGCATCGAGTACATCACGAGACGGGCGTGAGGCGGGCGTACTCGAGCACAAGTGTCTTCTCGCCGACATCGCGGAACTTGATCCTGGCGCGCGCATTTGCGCCCCCCTGGATCCAGGTGATCGAGCCGACGCCGAACTGCGGGTGGCGGACCAGGGCGCCGACCGCGAAGGGGACGCCGGCAGCGCGGCCGGCGCCGGGGCGGGGGCGGGCTCGCGGGTCGGGAGCGCCGCCGCCGCGGCGGACGGGGCCGAAGTCGTCCCACTCGCCGACATCGGCCCGGTCGCTGAAGGTGATGTGCTCGCGGTCGAACTCTTCCAGGAAGCGGCTGGGGATGGTGCGTTCGGCGATGCCGCGGTGGGTGCGGTAGCGGGCGCTGGTGATCAGCAGCCGGCGCATGGCGCGGGTGACGCCGACGAAGCAGAGGCGGCGCTCTTCTTCGAGTTCGGCTTCCGACTCGCGGGCCCGGGAGTGGGGGAGCGAGCCCTCTTCGAGGCCGATCATGGCGACGGCGGGAAACTCGAGGCCCTTGGCGGCGTGCAGTGTCATGAGGGTGACAGCGCCGCTGGCGGGATCGACGGCGTCGGCGTCCGCAACCAGGCTGACCGACTCGAGGAAGGCGCGCAGCATGGCGAGCAGCGGGGGGATGTCGCCCGCTTCGCCTGCCGCAGCGCGGTCGGGATCGGTGAAGCTGACGGGGTCGGCCTCGGGGTCGAACTCGGCCTCGAAGTCGGCAGCGCTGCTGACGAGTTCGTCGAGGTTGTCCACGCGCTCGGCGTCGCTTTCGCTGCCGCTGCTCTTGGCCTGCTTCTGGTACATGTCGCGCAGGCCGGATTCGGTGATGATGCGGTTGACGAGATCGGCCAGCGAGCCCGTGATGTCGGCGCCCATGAAGGTCCCGCCGCCGGTCCAGCCGTCGAGCATGTCGAGGAAGGCGCCGATCGCGTTGGTGGCGCGGGCGCTGGCGCCATCGATGTCGCGGGCCCGGCGCATGGCGGCGAGGACGGGAACGCCGAGGTCGGCGGCGACGCGCTCGACGGCGCTGAGGCTGGATTTGCCGATGCCGCGGGTCGGGGTGTTGACGATGCGCAGCAGCGAGATGTCGTCGGCGGGGTTGGCAACGACGCGGAGGTAGGCGATGGCGCTCTTGACTTCCTCGCGGTCGTAGAAGGCCGTGCCGCGGGCGATGACATAAGGGACGCCGCGCCCGCGCAGGGCCTCCTCCATGACGCGGCTGAGGGCGTTGGTGCGGTAGAAGACGGCCATGTCCTTCCAGGCGAGGCTGTCGTCGTCGCGCCGGGCGGCCAGCCAGTCGGCAACCAGGTCGGCCTCGTGGTGCTCATCGCGGCAGAGCGTGACCTCGACGGGGTGGCCGCCGGGGCTGCGGGTGAACAGGTCCTTGTGCTTGCGCCGGATGTTGTGGCGGATGAGGTGGTCGGCGGTGGCGAGGATGGGGGCGGTGGAGCGGAAGTTCTCGCCGAGGGCTATCACGCGCGCGCTCGGATAGTGCTTCTCGAAGTCCAGTATGTTAGTGATGTCGGCGCCGCGCCAGGCGTAGATGGATTGATCAGGGTCGCCCACCACGCAGATGTTGGGGCCCCCCGGGCCGCGTCCGTCTTCGTTTGCAACCCCTGCGAGTTCGGCGGCGATGGTGAACTGGGCCCGGTTGGTATCCTGGTACTCGTCGATGAGCAGGTACTGCCAGCGGGCCCGGAGTTCGGCGCGAGCCTGATCGGATGTCTTGAGGAGGCGGGCGGTCAGCAGCAGGAGGTCGTCGAAGTCGAGGGCGCCGGCATCCCGCAGGGCGCGCTCATAGGCCTTGTAGATCTTCGCGATGTTCTTGCTGTAGAAGTCGCCAGCGCGGGCGGCGAAGGCGTCGGCGTCCAGCAGGTCGTTCTTGGCGTTGCTGATGGCGCTGAGAACGGAGCGAGGCGGCCAGTTGCTGGTGGAGAGGTCGAGGGCGCCGATGACGCGCTTCATCAGGGCGGCCTGGTCGGCGGAGTCGTAGACGCTGTAGTCGGACTTCAGCCCCGGGATGGCGGCCATGTCGGCGTAGCGCCGCAGCAGGCGGGCGCACAGCGAGTGGAAGGTGGAGACGGTGAGGCCGCGGGGCGGGGCGTCGCCGGAGCTGAGCAGGGCGCCGACGCGCTGGCGCATCTCCGCGGCGGCCTTGTTGGTGAAGGTGAGCGCGAGGATGGACCAGGGCGGCACGCCGAGGCGCACGAGATGCGCGATGCGCCGTGTGATCACGCGGGTCTTGCCGCTGCCGGCGGCGGCGAGGACCAGCAGCGGACCCTCGGTGCACAGCACGGCCTGGCGCTGCGGATCGGTCAGATCGTCCAGCAGCGGATCGGGCGCGGCGGGAGCCGCCCCGGCGGCGTCGGTCTCTTCCGTGAAACCCATGGCGTGAGCATAGCCGGGGGCCGTTGTCGCTTGACGCGGTTCGCGGTGGTCCCGGGTATGATCGGGCCCCATGAGGATCCTGATCTGCGGCGCCGGGCATGTCGGAGCTTTTGCCGCCGAGGCGCTCGCCGCGGCCCGCCACAGCATTACGGTCATCGACATCGACCCGGACCGTGTCCGCGAGATCGGCGACCGGCTGGATGTCGCGGTGCTGCGCGCCGATTGCGCGCACGCGGCGACCCTGGACGAGGCGGGCGTGGGCGCCGCGGATCTGCTGGTGGCCGCGACCGATCGCGATGAGGTGAATCTGCTGGCGGCCTCCATCGCCAAAGGCATGGGCGCCCGCAAGAGCGTGGCCCGCGTGCGCCTGGACTCGTACTACGACGACCGGCGCTTTCACTACGCCCGCCACCTGGGCATCGACCGGCTGATCTGCCCGGAGTACGCCACCAGCGAGCAGATCGCGCACATCCTCCGAAATCCCGCGGCGATCGCGATCGAGTCGTTCGCGAACTGGAAGATCGAGCTGCAGGAGTTCGGCGTCGCCGACCGGGCGCCGGCGCTGGGCAAGCGGCTGGTGGAGGCGCCTTTCCCGCGCGGGGCCCGGCTGGTGGCGGTGGTGCGCGATGGCGAGGCCTTTGCGCCCGATGGCCAGACCGTGGTGCGCGCGGGGGACAAGGTCGTGCTGGTCGGCGAGCGCGAGGTCATGCCCAAGGCGATCCGGCTGTTCGGCCAGGCCAAGCTGCAGGCCCGCGACATCGTGGTGATGGGCGGGGGGCCCATGGCGGCGTGGCTGTGCCGGGCCCTGCGCGACCGGGCCTTTCACATCCGCCTGTTTGAGCCGGACCGCGCCATCGCCGAGAAGCTGGCCGCGGAGCTGGACTGGGTCACCGTCATCAACGCCGACGCCACCAGCCAGGACACGTTCCGCAGCGAGTATCTGGGCAAGGCCGACATCTTCGTGGCGATCACCGATGATGATGAGGCCAACATCCTCGGTGGGGCGTGGGCCAAGAGCCAGGGCGTCAAGCAGGCGCTGGCGGTGGTGCAGCGGCCGGTCTATCTGCACCTGCTGGAGCACGTGGGGATCGACATGGCGTTCAGCCCGCGGGTGGCGGCGATGCGGGAGCTGACGCAGATGCTCGACGACAGCCCGGTGCTGGCGCTGTCGAGCCTCAGCCGCGGCGCCCTGGATGTCTACCGCGTGCGTGTCACCGCCGCCTCGCCCCTGGCCGAGCGGGCCCTGCGCGAGCAGAAGACGCCGGAGGGGTTCATCATCGCGGCGGTGCAGCACGGGGGCGACGCGTTCGTGCCCGGCGGCGACTCGGTGGTGCATGCGGGGGACACGGTGCTGGTGGTGGGCCCGCACCGGCGGTCGGCGGATCTGGAGCGCTTCGCGGCGGGCGAGTAGCGGCGGCGGCTGATCATGAACTACTTCTTCGTGCTTCGACAGCTTGCCCGACTGCTGGCAGCGCTCTCCCTGGCGCTGCTTGCCGTGGCGGCGTGGAGCGCGCTCTTGGCCTTCGGGTTCGGAGACACAGCCGAGCGGGCCGCGGCGGCGGCCTTTGCCATCAGCGGCGCCGGCGGGCTGGCGGCGGGGGCGATCGCATCCCGGCTGCTGCGCCGGGGCCGGACGGACCTGGAGCGTCGCGAGGCCCTGCTGCTGGTGACGCTGTCGTGGCTGGTCGGCGCCGGGCTCAGCGGCCTGCCGTATCTGCTGTGGGCCAGCTTCGCCGGGGCCGACCTCGGAACCGGCGCTGCCGCGTTCGCCTCGCCGGTCAACTGCTACTTCGAGGCCATGAGCGGGCTGACCACCACCGGCGCCACCATCCTCACCGGGATCGACGAGCTGCCGCGCAGCGTGCTCCTGTGGCGGGCCACGACGCACTGGATCGGCGGGCTGGGCATCGTGGTGCTGTTCGTGGCGGTGCTGCCGTCGGTGGGTGTCGCCGGCAAGCGGCTGTTCACGGTCGAGGCCGCCGGCCCCAGCCCGCGCGGCGTGCGCCCGGAGGTGCGGGAGACGGCCCGGGTGCTGCTGATCATCTACAGCGCCCTGACGCTGGCGCTGATCGGGATGCTGCTGGCCCTGGGCATGGGGCTGTTCGACGCCATCTGCCACGCCTTCGCCACGCTGGCCACCGGCGGCTTTGCCACCAGCGACGCCTCCATCGCCGGCCGCTCGGCGGCGATCCAGTGGATCCTGGTGCTGTTCATGATCGCCGGGGGCGTGAACTTCGGCCTTTACTACAAGGCGGTGCGGCGGCGCTCGGCGGGCGCCATCGCGCGGGATACCGAGCTGCGGGTCTACCTGGTCACCATCGCGCTGGTTGCGCTGCTGTGTTTCGGGCTGCTGGCGGGCCGGCCCATCATCACGACAGCGCCCGATGGCGCTGGGGCGCTGGTCACCGAGACCGGCGCGCTGGCAGCGCTGCGGCACGCGACCTTCCAGGCCGCCTCCATCCACACCACCACCGGCTTCTGCACCGCGGATTTCGACCTGTGGCCGACCCTGGCCAAAGGCGCCCTGGTGCTGCTGATGTTCATCGGCGGCTGCGCCGGCTCCACCGCCGGCGGGATCAAGGTCATCCGGCTGTGGATCGCGCTGCGGCTGGCGCTGGCGCAGATCGAGCGCACGTTCCGCCCCAGCGTGGTGCGCCCCTTGCGGGTGGGGGGGCAGGTGGTCAGCGAGGAGATCAAGCTGGACACGTTGGCGTACATCCTGGCGTTCATCCTGCTGTGGCTGGTGGGCACGGGCGTGCTGCTGGCGATCGAGGCGCCGGGCGACATCAGCTTCGCCACCGCGGCGACGGCCTCGGTCAGCGCCCTGGGCACGATCGGCCCGGGGCTGGGGCGGGTGGGGGCGATCCAGAACTACGCGTGGATGACGGACGCCAGCAAGATCCTGCTGTGCGGCTGGATGCTGATGGCCCGGCTGGAGATCTTCCCGGTGATCGTGCTGCTGAGCTTGCGCTTCTGGCGGGAGTGAGGGGGCAACGCGGCGAAGCGGCGAAGTGGCGCAGTGGCGAACTGGCACAGTGGCGCAGCGGCACAGCGGAAAGAGCCCTGAGCGCGAGCTCAGGGGCCAGCGCCCGATGTGGCACAGCGGCGAAGTGGCACAGTGCGCAGATGGCCGTGCGCCCGCGCTCAGGTCCGGATCATCTCCGGACCGGGGCGCTTCGCCCGGGTCACGTTTCTGTCCTCCTTTGTTGCGCAGGCGTTCTCCTCTGCGACGTTTCTGTCCTCCTTTGTCGCGCAGGCGTTCTCCTGTGCGAGGTTTCTGTCCTCCTTTGTCGCGCAGGCGTTCTCCTGTGCGACGTTTCCGTTCTCCTTTGTCGCGCAGGAGCGCTCCTTTGTGATCGATCCGTTCCCCTGCGCAGCGCAGGCGGGCGCCTTTGCGTGTCCGCATAACCGCTGCGCTGGCGCGGGCGGCGCCGGATGGGCCGGTTGCGCTGCCGCAGGCGCAGCGCCCGGCGCCTGCGCCACTGATGCCGCCGCCGCCCGGCGACGATGCGAACGCCAGCCCGGCGATGTCGCCCGGCTGCGCAACAGGAGACAAGACATGACTGTGCTTCCCAAGAGCCTGCTCGGACGCATCGAGTTCCTCGAGTATCACCTGCCGATCTGGCTCAATGACCCGACGGCGATCGGGCTTTCGCTCACCGCCGTCACGGAATTGCAGGGGCTCACGACCGCCGCAAGGTCCGCGTATACCACGCAGCAGACGGCCAGGCAGAACGCGATCGCCAGCACGGGCGCATTTCACATCGCCACCGATGACATGAGCGTCGCCGCCAGCGCGGCCATCGCCGCCATCAAGGCCTACGCCAAGACCACCGGCGACCCGAACGTCTACACGCTCGCCGAGATCCCGGCGCCGGCGGCGCCGCAGCCGGCGCCGCTTCCGGCAGCGCCGACACAGATCACCACCGGGCTGGATCCCAGCGGCGCGGTGACGCTCGCGTGGAAGATCACGCAGCCCGCGCCCGGCGCTGAGATCGTCACGCTGGTGCACCGGCGCCTCGGGTCGACCGGCGCCTTCAGCCTGCTGGCGGTGACCGGCGACAAGCACTACACGGATGCCACCGTGCCGCCGGGGACGCAGCAGGTCGGCTACCTGCTCCAGGCCCGCCGCGGCGAGGACCTGGGACCCTACAGCACGGCGATCAACGTCTTCCTGGGTGTGCCCGAGAACGGCGAGCAGGGGCAGCTCAGCATCGCGGCGTAGGGGCGGCGGGGGCCGGTGGGGGCCGGATCCTGCCTGCCGGCTCGCCATCGGGGGAACCGGACGGGCCCCGAATCCGAACCGGCTGACGGATGGGCAGGCGCCCGCGGTCCCCCGGGGCCGCCAAGCGCCAGGGCCGCGCCAGCGGGCCGGGCCCGCCAGCGCCGGAAGGTCTATGTTGTCGGCCGTGGGAGGTTCAAGACGGCGCACATGAGTCAGCGGGTGTCGCAAGAGCTGAGTGAGTCCACCGCGGCAGCGCTCTCCTCGAGCCGCACGCGGATGCTGCCGGGCGTGGGCATGACCAGTCCCGATGAGGCCGAACGGATCCTGGAGGATGTCGCCCGCGGCGGGACCAGCATCGATACCGCCCTGGGGCGGCTGATCGTCGATTACGGGCTGGCGACGGCCGAGGAGGTCCAGCACGTCCAGGACCGGCTGAAGGCCGAGGAAGCCAGCCAGCAGTCGCTGGCGCGGGCCCTGGTGGACCAGGAGTTCGTCACCAAGCGGCAGATCGCCCGGCTCAAGCAGATCCTCGATGCCGAGCGCAGCGGGCAGAAGATCCCGGGGTACAAGGTGCTCGGCAAGCTGGGGGCCGGGGCCATGGCGACGGTGTACAAGGCCCGGCAGTTGAACCTGGACCGGCTGGTGGCCATCAAGGTGCTGCCGCGGAAGTTCAGCTCCAACGCCCAGTTCATCGAGCGGTTCTACGCCGAGGGCCGGGCCGCGGCCCAGCTTAATCACCCGAACATCGTGCAGGCCTACGACGTCGGCAAGGCCGGGGAGTACCACTACTTCGTGATGGAGTACGTGGATGGACGGACGGTGCACGATGACATCGTCAAGCACAAGCGGTACTCGGAGGCCGAGGCGATCGACATCGCGATCCAGGTGGCCGAGGCGCTGGAGCACGCCCACTCCCGCGGGCTGGTGCACCGGGATGTCAAGCCGAAGAACATCATGCTTGGGCGCGATGGCGCGGTGAAGCTGGCGGACATGGGCCTGGCCCGGGCCATGACCGACAAGGAGGCGGCGGAGGCCGAGAGCGGCAAGGCCTTCGGCACGCCGTACTACATCAGCCCGGAGCAGATCCGGGGGGAGACGGCGATCGGCCCGCCGGCGGACATCTACTCGCTGGGGGCGACGCTGTATCACATGGTGACCGGGAGCGTGCCGTTCGATGGCAAGAACCCCTCCAGCGTGATGCACAAGCACCTCAAGAGCGCCCCGGTCCCGCCGGACCACGTGAACCCGCGGCTGTCGGCGGGGATCAGCGAGGTCATCGAGATGATGATGGCCAAGCGGCCGGCCGACCGGTACCAGACCTGCCGGGACCTGCTGGGCGACCTGCGGGCGGCGCGGGCCGGGGACCGGCCCCCCTTGGCCCACCGGGACTTGGGGGCGTCGGAGCTGGTGTCGCTGGCCTCGGGCGAGGCGGCGGCGGCCGCGGCGATCGTGGAGGACCGCTCCGGGGCCGGGCAGGGCGGCGACATCCGGACGCCGATCCTGGTGCTGCTGGGGGCGGCGCTGGCGATCAGCGTGATTGTGAATCTCGTGCTGCTGCTGGCGCAGTAGGGGTTGCTTCCTGGGGCGGCGCCGGTTAGCCTCTTACATGGGCCGTGCGGCACGGGGCCGCCGGCGCCGATGGACCGCCGGAGACGCGATGACTGCCAGAGCGCAGCACAAGTTCAGTCGCCCCGCCGATGCGTGGGTGGCGCGCTGCGCCGGCGCGTGGCGGGGCCCGCTGGGTCCATGAATCAGCTTTCACAGGTATCACGTCTGACTCGGTCCCGGTTGCAGGAGGACGCGCCGGGCCGGGGCGCCATGTCACCGTCCTCAGCAGGAGCGTTGCAATAGCCAGGAGAAGGTTCTACCGCGAGGCGGGTCCGGTCCAGCGGACGCGCGTGAATCACATGATCCGGATCTCTCCGGTGCGGCTGATCGGGCCGGACAACGAGCAGATCGGCGTCATCGAGACGAGCGAGGCCATGCGCATGGCCCAGGAAGCGGGGCTCGATCTCGTCGAAGTTGTGGCCAACAGCCGGCCGCCGGTCTGCAAGATCATGGACTATGGAAAGTACAAGTACGAGCTTTCCAAGAAGGACCAGAAGAGCCGCTCCTCGTCGAAGCAGGCGGAACTCAAGGAGATCCGCCTGGGCCGGTCGGTGAAGATCGACCCGCACGATGTGCAGATCCGCGTGGATCAGGCCCGGCGCTTCCTGATGGACGGGCACAAGGTGCAGATCACCCAGCGCTTCCGCGGGCGCGAGATGATGCACAAGGAGCTGGGGCTGGAGCGGCTGGCGGAGATCGTGGAGGACCTCAGCGACGTCTCGAAGGTGGAGATCCCGCCGCGGCTGCTCGGGCGGCAGGCGAGCATCACGCTGGCGCCGGACAAGGCGAAGATCGAGGCGATCAAGCGCAAGCAGAGCAAGGAGGAGGCGGCGCAGGCCGAGTCGGCCGAGGCCGCGCAGGGCCGGGCCGAGGCCGCCGACCGGCCGGACCATTCCGATGATGACGATGGCAAGCAGCGGAAGGCCTCCCGCAAGGTCTCCAACCCGGTGGAGGATGAGATCAGCGCCCTGCTGGGCGAGTAGGGGCGCCGGCCCCCGGGCGCCAGGGCCCGGAGACTGGGGGCCGGTACGGGCCTTGACCCCCTCCGGCGACCCGGAAGGATCTTGACCCTCCGGCGGCCCCGGATAGGCTTTGGGCCCGCGCCAGAGGCGCCGGGACATCGATCCCCGATAGCTCAATCGGTAGAGCGAGCGGCTGTTAACCGCTAGGTTGCTGGTTCGAGTCCAGCTCGGGGAGCTTCAGGCGCCGCCGCGTTTCCGCGGCGGCGTTTTGGTTGGCGGGGCGGTCTCCCGGCGTTTCCTGCACGGGACCCGGCGTGGCTGGGCGCCGCAGATTGGCTGCGCGTCGGCGCGGCCTCCGGCTTACATTCGCATCCGGGGGAGTTGCGGCGATTGCGCCGAGGGGGAAGGCCGCCGGAGCCGCTGGCGCAACTCGGGCGCAGTGGGAACGATGCGGAAGGTCGTCTGATCAGACACACCTGTGCGTGGGAGACGCCATGAAGCCGTCGATTCGAGAGCGCAAGCGATTTGAAGCGCAGGATGTTGATGTGGGAGGCGATGGACTCCATCAGCGGCGGCAATGAGCTGAGGGCCACCAGCCTCTGCCAGCAGGCGCTCGGGGTCTATCCGGATTGCGTGGACGCATTGGCGATGCTCGCGGAGATCAAGTGCGAGCGGACGGGCGAGTACGTGGAGGAGCGCAGGGCGATCGAGGCAGGGCGGCGCGACCTCGGCGATCGATGCTTCGCGGAGGACCGGGGCGATTTCTGGGGTCTGATCGAGACGCGCCCGTTCATGCGGGCGATGGCGCAGCTCGCCTTTGCCCTGCTCGACTGGGGCACGCCCGAGCGGATCGATGAAGCGATCGGGATCTTCGAGGAGATGCTGGATCTGAACCCGAATGACAACCAGGGGGTTCGGGACTGGCTCGCCGGTTGTTACCTGGCGCGCAAGCGGTACAACGACGCGGCTGCCCTGTTCGAGCGGTATCCGAACGACTGGTTGGCGGCGCCGGCGTGGGCACGCGTTTTGCTTGCGCATCAGTCAGACGGCGAAGCGCGCGCAGTTGAACTGCTGGCCCATGCACGGAAGCGGAACGCCTACGTCGAGCAGTACCTGACGGGCCGCAAGCGCAGGCCGCGCCGGCGAGCGGAGACGTACTCGCCGGGCGACGAAACCGAGGCGGTCTACTGCGTTGACATGCTCTGGGCCGCATGGACAGCTCACCCAAAGGCGAGAAAGTGGCTCAAGGAAGGGTGCGCGCCGCCGACGTAAGCGCACCGGGGTATTCCGCAGTTGGGCCCGCTTCGGGGGGCGGCGCGGCTGGCCGCAGGAGGCGCCCTGCAGTCGGCATGGCAGCCTGGCCGGGAGCCGGGGTCCATTTCAAGGCTGGCGTCGCATCGGCGCGAGCGGCGCGCGCCATAGAATCGCCTGATTTGTTCCGACTCAGAGCGGACAGAGCGCAGGAAGGCCGAGAGTCCTCGGCTGGCAGGGGCAGACGCGATTGTGACTCGTCGCTGCCCTGCTGTGCGCCTGTCGTTCAATCAAGGTAAGGGAGAACCCATGAAACCGATCCGTTTGCTCGCTCGGGCAGCCGTGGGCGCTGCGGCGCTGCACGCTCCTTGCGCTGCGCTCGCGCAGAACGCTGGCAATGACGCCGCAGATCAGGCGCGCCAGACAGCCGCCGGCGAAGGTCACGAGCACAAGATGACCGGCGCCTTTTCCAATCAGGACTGGTGGCCGAACCAGTTGAATCTCGAGATTCTCCATCAGAACTCGCTCAAGAGCAACCCGCTCGGCGCGGACTTCGACTACGCGGCCGAGTTCGCCAAGCTCGATCTGGCGGCGGTCAAGAGAGACATCGAGGAGGTCATGACGACCTCACAGGACTGGTGGCCGGCCGACTGGGGCCATTACGGCCCGCTGTTCATCCGCATGGCCTGGCACAGCGCCGGCACCTATCGCGTCACCGACGGGCGTGGCGGGGCTTCGGATGGCACGCAGCGTTTCGCGCCGCTGAACAGTTGGCCGGACAACGCCAATCTGGACAAGGCCCGGCGCCTGCTCTGGCCGGTCAAGAAGAAGTACGGCCAGAGCCTCTCGTGGGCCGACC
>JBICIE010000229.1:0-19902 GCA_043101635.1 Phycisphaerales bacterium JB039
GGTCCTCGGGTCAGAAGCCCCGTCGCTGCAGGGAATTACCGAGATTCGCTGGCGTCCCGCGATTTTCGAGGTAGCTTCCTAGTAGAGATCTGGAGATAGGGAGCTTGGACATGATGCACTGCCCCAGACGGCACGCAATCCCCATGCTGGCGGGCGCCCTTGTTGCGCTGGCCGGCGCATCCACTGCCTCGGCCCAGTACACGGTCGGCGACCAGTGGCTGCGGGCGGTCGACTTCCAGCCTGGTGACACCCATGGCTCCGTGTCCGGCAATCCCGGCCCGGGGTTCGATGGGATGCCGGTGTGGAAGTACGAGATTGCCCACGGCGGCGGCGGCCTCGGCTCGGGCAATGAGTGGTTCCGTCAGCCGACGACCATGATGACGTGGGACAGCGAGTGGTGGGACATCGGCGAGGGCGCCTGGTCGCTCGGGGACGATGCGAATCCGCCGGTGTTCCGCGACCGGATGACGCACAACTACATGCGGTGGAATTACGAGAACGTTCCGCTGGTGCGCTGGATGAATCCCGGCGGCGACGACATGCGGGTTTCGGTGACCGGCGATTACAACGTCCTGTGGAGCGGCCATCAACTGGTCGGCGGGGAGATGGATGTCGAGCTGGTCATCGCCCGCGAAGACGCCTCGACCGGCGAGATTGACGTGCTGTTCAGCGAGACCGTCTCCAAGCCGACGGCGGGCCTGTCGATGGGCGACAACGTCGATGTGCCGGTGGACCTGAGCATGATCACGCTCGGCGCTGATGACTCGCTGATCTTCTCGGGCCGTGCGGTGGACTCGGTGACGGGTCTTGGCCGCTGGGTCGCGATCAGTGATCAGTTGACGATCGAGGTCGTGCCGATTCCGTCGGCCGGCGCCCTGGGTCTGTTCGGCATCGCCGGGCTTGGCGCGGTTCGTCGCCGCCGTTCATAAGGATGTGCTTCGGGAGCCTGGGCTCCCGGTCCGGGGAACCAACGCTGTTCTATCCCACCTGAGCTCCGGCCGGGCAACTGGCCGGGGCTTTTTTTACCGGCCGGCGCGATACGATCGGGCATGGAAGACGTGATCCGGCAGGCCGCGCAGTGGCTGGCTGAGGCCCGGCGCGTCGTGGCCTTCACCGGCGCCGGCGTGAGCGCCGAGAGCGGGCTGGACACCTTCCGCGATCCCGAGCAGGGCCTGTGGTCGGAATATGACCCGATGGAACTGGCCCATATCGACGCCTTCCACCGCGACCCGGAACTGGTGACGCGCTGGTATCACTGGCGCTTCTGCCGGTGTGTGGACTGCCAGCCGAATCCAGGGCATCACGCGCTGGCGCGCATCGAGAGGGAGCTTGCGCAGCGCGGGGCGCTGTTCACGCTGGCGACGCAGAACATCGATGGCCTGCACCAGCGGGCCGGGAGCCGCAATGTCCTGGAACTGCACGGCACGATCCTGACGTGGCGGGGCGTGACGACCGGCGAGATGCGCCCGATCGACCGGGTGTCGTTCGACCGGTTCCCGCCGCGCACCGAAGGCGGCGATCTGCTGCGCCCGAACATCGTGTGGTTCGGGGAGGCGCTGCCGGAGGCGGTGTTGCGCCAGGCGATGATTGCCGCGGCGACGTGCGACCTGCTGCTGGCGATCGGCACCAGCGCCGTGGTGTATCCCGCGGCGGGGCTGATCGATCTGGCCGCCGATGGCGAAGCGCGGGTCGTCGAGATAAACCGTGAGCCGACGGGGGCGACAGCGCAGGTGGATCTGGCGATTCACATGCCCAGTGGCGAGGCGCTGCCGCAACTGGCGGAGGCGGCGTTCGGTCCGGCGGCGGGGCAGGGGTGAGGCTGGGGGGAGTTCTGAGGCAAGGTCGGACAGGCGCATCGCCCGGAAGGGCGATGCCACGGCTGGGCGCACAGGCGGGACGCCTGTGCCACCCGCGCGAGCCACTTGTTGGGACAAGCCGCAGCCTGTTCAGGGGGCGGCGCCCGCGTCGCTATTCTCGACGGGGGTTTCCGGGCGGATGATGATGGTGAAGCGGTTCTCGGGGCGGTAGTGCTGGGCGAAGGTCTCGCGCACCTGCTCGGTGGTCAGATCTTCGTACGCGAGCGGCTCGCGGAGGATCTCGTCGAGCGAGACGCCGAGGTAGGCCAGGTCGCTGATGGCGCCGAGCCACCAGCGCGGCTCGCGGGTGTCCTCGGCGAACTGGTTGGCGAACTGGAGCTTGGCGGTGGCCAGTTCATCTTCGGTGGGGCCATCGGCGGCGAAGTCGGCGAAGAGGCTGTGGAGGGCGTCTGCGAGGCGGGCGGCCTTGTCCGGATCGGTCGACGACTGCGACATGAAGACGCCGTGGCCGGGGAACGAGGTGGCCGGCTGGCTGGAGGCGGTCGGGCTGTAGGAGAGGCCCTCGGCCTCGCGGATCTGTTCGATCATGCGGGTGGAGAGGATCCGGGCGGCCAGGGCCAGGGCGCGGCGGGCTTCGTGGTCGGTGTAGTCGATGGTCGCGAAGCCGGCGACGACGATGGCCTTGTCGGAGCGCGTCTCGATGGTGCGCTCGATCGTCGTGGGCCCTTCGGGGCGGGCCATGGTGCGCAGGGCGAGATTGGTCTCGGGCGTGACCTTCGGGCGCGACGGGAGCGAGCCGAGGTACTTGATCACCAGTGCCGCGGCGTCCTCGACTTCGATGTCGCCGACCACGGCGACCTCGATCGGCGCTTCGGCGATGATGCGGTCGAGCCACGCCTGGGCCTGCTCGAGGGTGATGGCGTCGACCTGCTCTTCGGTGAGGAGGCGCACGCGAATGTCGTCGGGCGGGAAGAGGGCGTCGAAGTAGGCGCGGATGGCGGCGATCTCCGGCTGGCTGCGGCGCATCTCGATGAGCTGCTTCTGGCCGGTCTTCCACTGATCGAGGGCGGGGCCTTCGACGGTCGGGTCGGTCAGCAGCAGGTGCGCAAGCTGGAAGCCGTCTTCCAGGTCATCCGGGTTGCTGGAGATGCTCAGGGTCAGGACATCCTGGCCGGCGCGCCCTCGGACGGACGCAGTTGATCCGACCATGAGGTCGCGCACCTGGGTGGAGGTGAGCCCGCCGCCGGCCTGGGCGCGACCCCAGGCGAGCGAGGCGGCGTCGGTGACGCCGCGGTTGTCGGCGGTCTCCTCGATCGTGCCGCCCATGATGCGGATCTGCACGCTGATGGAGTCTTCTTTGACATCCATGGGGCGGATGTGGGCGATGACGCCGTTGGTGAGGTGGATGGTGGTGACATCGCTCTCGGCGTGGCGTACGCCCCAGGCGAGTTCGCCGCCTTCGGGCGCCTTGGCAAGCAGTGACTCGGCGCGGGCGGCCTCGGCCTCGGCCTCAGGGGTGACGGCGAGGGCGTCGCGACCGGCGCGGATGAGTTCGGCCTCGGTGGGCAGATCGGGCGCTGTGGGCGCCTGCAGGATGAAGACGGCGCCCTCGCTGAAGTCGAAGAGGCTGGCGAAGGTCTCGCTGACCTCGTCGAGCGTGATCGTCGGCAGGGCGGCGAGCACCAGTTCGCGCTGCTGGGTGGCCGACATCGGGGGCTCGCCGATGGCCACCGCGTTGTGGATCCGGGACATGAAGGCGCGGGATGACATGGTCGGCTCGACCTCGACAGCGCGGTCGACGGCGGCCTGGGCGTCGGCGCGGGCGTCGGCCAGTTCCTGCTCGGTGAAGCCGTGCAGGCGGGCCCGCTGGAGTTCCTCGGCGATCTGGGTGAGCATGGCCTGCCAGTCGGCGGCCTCGCCGCGGGCGCTGATCTGGGTCCAGCGGAGGGCGCCGGCAAAGTCGGAGGAGCCGGCGCTGGCGTTGAGTGCGTCCAGCTCTCCCGCGGCGGCGCGGGCCCGCAGCCGGCGGTTGAACATGCGCGACGCGAGCGACTCGACCAGATCGCGCCGGAACTCGTCGGTGGTGGTTGTCGGGCCGCGGGGCGGGGAGACGCGGGAGATGGAGATCTCGGCGTGGGACATCTCCGGATCGGTGGCGATGATCGCCCGCTCCCCCACCGACTCCATCACGCCGATCTCGGCGTCCCGGGGTCGCGGCAGGGTCGGGCCGGTCCCGAAGCGTTCCTCGATGAGCGGGATCACCTGCGAGGCGGGCAGGTCGCCGACCACGATCAGCGCCATGTTCGAGGGGACGTACCAGCGGTCGTAGTACGCGCGGAAGTCGGCTGAATCCATGCCGAGGATCGTCTCTTCGGTTCCGATCGGCAGGCGCTCGCCGAAGATCGACTCGGGAGCAAGCTGGGTGATCACCTGCTCGACGACGCGCTGCTGGGCGCTCTCGCGGGTGCGCTTCTCCTCCATGATGATCTCGCGCTCGGCGTTGATCTCGTCATCGGAGAGGTCGAGTCCGAAGGCGACATCGCGGAGGAAGAGCATGCCGCGGGCGAGCGTCTCGGGTTTGGTGTCGGGCAGTTCCAGCATGTAGAACGTCCGGTCGAAGCCGGTGGAGGCGTTCTGATGGCGCCCGAAGGCCATGCCCATCTCCTGGAAGAACGGCACGACGGTTCCCGGCGGGAAGTGCTCGGAGCCGTTGAAGGCCATGTGCTCCAGGAAGTGGGCCACACCAAGCTGCTGCTCGGTCTCGTTGAGCGAGCCGGAGTCGATGTGGAGGCGGAGGATGACGCGGTCGGGCGGCTCATCGTGCTGCAGGACGATGTAGGCCAGGCCGTTGTCGAGGGTCCCGGTGACCAGCCGGGGGTCGGTCGGGAGCGGCTCGGCGAAGCCGCGGACGGGGGCTGTCGCTGCCGCGATGATGAGTGCGATCAATGAGCTGAGCCGCATGGCTGGTTCCTCGCTGTTTCCGTCGGGGCTTTCCGTCGGGCTCGTCGCCGGTTCGGTTCGCCGGGCTGCGGTCTGCCCCACCGTGGGCTTGCGCAGCCGGAATTTGCCCCTGTGGAGCCTAGACTGGCAAGGGCGCCGGCAGCGTCCGCCGGGAGCGCAAGTTGCCACATACGGGTGATGAGTCTCAGCGGCCCGGCTCGCCGGAGGAGCGGGGGCGAGGGCGTCTGCCGATGCCCCGGGCAGTTGCCACGCTGATCGACTGGCGGGCGATCTCCGGGGTGATGGGCTGTGCCCGCATCCTGGGGCAGGCCGAGCAGGCGACGGGCCTGACGGCGGACGGACGGCTGCGGACTGGACGGCTGGCGGGCCTGACGATGGGCGGCGCCATCTGGGTGCTGTCTTGGCCGATCCTGGTCGAGAGCGCCCTGAACAGCCTCGTGGGGCTGACGGACACGACGCTGGCGGCCCGGCTGCCGGAGGGTGAGGCGGCCACCGACGCGATCGGGGGCGCCTCGTACATGATGTGGTTCATCGGGCTGATCATCATGGCGATGGGGGTCGGCGCCACCGCGCTGATCAGCCGGTCGATCGGCAAGGGGCGGGTGGCCGTGGCCAACGCGGCGCTGGGCCAGACGCTGGTGCTGGCGGTGACCGTCGGGGGCGCCACCGGCGCATTCATCGCGCTGATTGCGCCCTACCTGCCGGCGGTGATCGGGCTGTCGCCGGAGGCGGCGCCGCTGTTTACCGAGTACATGCGGATCATCGCCGGGGGCGTGCCGTTCATGGGCATCCTGTTTGCGGGGATTGCCTGCGCGCGCGGGGCGGGGGATTCGGTGCGTCCGCTGCACGCCATGATCGTGCGGAACATCGTGAACATCGGCGTGAGCTTCGCTCTGTGCGGCGTCGATCTCGGCTACACGACGATGACCGACGACGGGCCGGTGACGACGGTGTTCCTGCGCAACCCCTTCGAGTTCAATCTCGGGGTGTTCGGCATCGCGCTGGGCACGGTGATCGGGGACGCGGTGGGCGCCGGCGTCATCCTGTGGATGGCCGGACGCGGGGTGTGGGGCATCCGCCTGCGCCGGGCCCGCATCGCGCCGCACTGGCACACGATCCGGCGGCTGGTGCGCCTCGGCGTGCCGAACTTCCTCGAGACGCTGGGGATGTGGTTCGGCAACTTCCTGATCCTGCTGATCGTCGGGCGGCTGGCGGTCGGCGCCGCCGGCGGGCTGGTGGGCAGCCACATCGTGGCGATCCGGATCGAGAGCTTCAGCTTCCTGCCGGGCTTTGCGATGGGGATGGCCGCGGCGACGCTTGCCGGGCAGTACCTCGGGGCGGGGTCGCCGGCGCGCGCGATCCGGGCGGTGCTGATCTGCGCCGGGATCGGCGGCGGGTTCATGGGGTTCATCGGGCTGATCTTCATTCTGTTCCCGTATCCGCTGACGGCGGCGCTGACGGAGGTGCCGGCGCACCTGGAGCAGGCGCCGAAGCTGCTGTTCATCTGCGGGCTGGTGCAGCTTCCGTTCGGGCTGGGGCTGGTGTTCCGCAGCGCGCTGCGGGGGGCGGGCGATGTGCGGGTGGTGATGATCCTGACGTGGACGACCACGTACCTCATCCGCCTGCCGCTGTCTTGGCTGCTGTCGGGCGTGGTGATCCCGCTGCCGGGCGGGGGCGAGATTCCCAACCCGCTGGGGCTGGAGCCGAGCCTGTCACGCCTGTGGATCGCGATGTGCGCCGAGCTTGCCATCCGCGGGGCGATCTTCTCGCTGCGGTTTGCGCAGGGAACCTGGACCAGGGCCCAGGTCTGACGGCGGGCGCCCGTGGGCGAACAATCCGGAGAAGGAGGATCAGCCATGAGATGGGCCTGGATTGCAGGTGCGGCGCTCGCCGGGGCCGGGCTCGGCGCCCTGGCGGGAGCAAGTCTGCCAGCCTCGGCCACGGAGTTCGCGGCGTTCGGCATCGATGAAGTGCTCGCGAAGCGGAAGGAGCTGAACCGCTCCTATCACGAGTTCCTCAAGAAGCCGTCGATGCGCTGCGCGGTATTCGTGCTGCCGCGCGGCGCCGTGGATCAGCAGACGCCGCACGAGACCGACGAGCTGTACTACGTGCTGCGCGGGCGGGCGACGCTGCGCGTCGGCACGGGCGCCGGCATCGAGGACGTCGAGTGCCGGAAGGGCTCGGTGCTGTTCGTGGGCGCCGGCGTGGAGCACCGGTTCGTGAACATCGAGGAAGACCTGGAGATGCTGGTGATCTTCAGCGAGAAGCAGGCCCCGGCGCTGCCGGAGCGGTGACCCCGGCGCCGGCTATCCGACGATGGGCTCGCCCTCGCGGGCGACCAGGGCGCGAAATCCTTCGATCAGCCGGCGCGTGAGCGGGCCGGGCGTTTCATCGCCGATTCTCCGGCCATCGACAGCGCCGACCGGGGCAAGCTCACCCATCGTGCCGGTGCAGAAGCACTCGTCGGCGCGGTAGATCTCCGTGAGGCTGATGTCGCGCTCGACGGCGGGTATGGCGGCGCTGGCGCACAGTTGCAGGACGGCCGCCCGCGTGATTCCCTCGGGGCAGGCGACGAGGCGGCTGGTCTCGACGACGCCGCCGGTCACGATGAAGATGTGCGTGGCGTTGGTCTCGGCCATGAAGCCGCGGACATCGAGCATGAGGGCGTCGTCGGCGCCGGCGCTCGTTGCTTCGATCTTGGCGAGGATCGACTGGATCAGGTTGCAGTGGTGGATCTTGGGATCCAGGCAATCCGGCGGGAAGCGGCGGACGCTGCTGGTGATGAGCTTGAGCCCCCCACCGCCGGCGCGGGCGGCGCTGTCATAGACCGGCGGCTTGTGCTCGGCGAGGACGATCAGCGTCGGGCCGGACTGGTTCAGGCGCGGGTCCATGCCGCTGGTGACCTTGACGCCGCGGGTGAGCGTGAGGCGGATGTGCACGCCGTCGCGCATGGCGTTGGCTTCGAGGGTGCGCCGGATCTCGGCGATGATCTCGTCGTCGCTGGGGATGTGGGCGAAGGCGAGGGCCTTGGCGCTGGAGCGCAGGCGGGCGAGGTGCTCGCGCAGGCGGAAGATGCGCCCGTCGTAGAGGCGCAGGCCCTCCCAGACGGCGTCGCCGCCCTGCACGGCGGAGTCGAAGGGGCTGACGCCGGCCTGATCGCGGTGGACGAGGCGGCCGTTGATGTTGACCTGGAGGTCCGCGTTGCGGGGGTCGTACTGCTGGAGCATGGGCGAGCGTATGCCCATGGGCGCATGGGCCCGGACCCCGCTTGCGCGCCGGACTTCGGCGCTTAGGCTTCGCCGATGTTCCTGCTGCGGCCGCAGGTTACCGACGCCCGCGGCGCCCGACGGCGCCTGCTTGCCCCGCCGTGGCCCGGCGCGGAGGATCGGCGCAGCCGACAGGCGGCCGAGCAGAACGTTCGGGCGACTATGAGCGGGCGGCAGATCCTGGTCTTCGTTGCCGCGGCGCTTCCGGCAGTTGCGCTTGGCGGGCTGGCGATCCCGGCCATGTTGGCGGCGCCGGGGCTTCCGGTATGGCTGGCGATTGTAATGGCGATCCCGATTGGCGCCGTGCCGGCGCTGGTCGTGGGAATCGTCGGGCGTCGCTTGATCGCCGGTCAGATCGGCGAGGCCTATCTCGAGTCCGGGCTCTGTCCGAGCTGCGGGTATGACCTGTCGTCGGCGTCCGGCGAGGCGGATGGCTGCCGCGTATGCCCGGAGTGCGGAGGCGCGTGGCGGCTGCCTACTCGATCCGCGGATCGACCCAGCGGTACAGCACATCCACCGCGAGATTGAACATGATCAGCATCCCCGCGAAGATGAGCACCACGCCCATGATCAGGAACAGGTCCTTGTTCTGCACGCCGTTGACGAAGTGCTGGCCCATGCCCGGGACGTTGAAGACGCGCTCGACGATGAACGAGCCGGTCATGGCGAGGGCCGTCGCGGGGCCGAGGTAGCTGAGTACCGGCAGGAAGGCGTTCTTGAGGGCGTGCTTGAGCAGCACGCGGCTCTCGGGGACGCCCTTGGCGCGGGCGGTGCGAATGTAGTCGGTCCCGAGGGCGTCGATCATGCCCATGCGCGTGAGGCGGGCGATGTAGGCGGCAAACGGCAGGCTGAGGGTGACCGCGGGGAGGATCATGTCCTGCAGCGCGCCCCAGGAGCCGACACTGCCGACGCCGAGCATGACGGGGAAGATGAGCAGCAGCACGGTGCCGATCACGAAGCTGGGCAGGCTGATGCCGATCAGCGCGATGGCGAGGGTGGACAGATCCGCGAACGAGTTGGGACGCACGGCCCCCACGACGCCGGCGGCGGTCCCGATGATCAGCGCGATGAGGATCGCCACCGCGCCGAGCGTCACCGAGACCGGCAGGCTGTCGGCGATGATCTCGTTGCCGCGCCAGTCCTCGTAGAACAGCGCGGGGCCGAGATCGAAGATGCGGCGCTCGGGCGGGGCGACGCCGGCGGCGGCCGCCGCCTCGGCGCGGCCGGCGGCCTGGCCGCTGAGCGTCTCGGTCAGCCATCTGGCGCCGGTAGCGCTGGCGAGATAGGAGGTGTAGAAGCGGGGGAAGCTGTCGAGGTTGTACTGCCGCTCCATGGCCTCGATGACGGCGGCCGGCGGCTGACGGCCATCGGGGTTTTCCAGCGGGTTGCCGGGGATGGCCCACGCCAGCGTCAGCGTGATGGTGTAGATGACCAGCAGGATGAGCGGAAGCTGGATGAGCCGGCGCAGGATGAGGCCGCTCATCGGCGCGGCTCCCTGGCGGTGAACGGGTCTTCGGGGCGATCGCGCATCATGCGGGGGCGGTCGCGGCCCTTGCCGTCGCCGAGGATATCGACGAGGTAGAGGTTCTGCGTGGTGCGGGGATGGGGGTTGATCCCGCTCAGTTCATCCGGGTCGAACAGGTACATCGTCACGTAGTGGAAGATCGGGACCATCGGGAGGTCCTCATCCATGATGATGCGCTCTGCCTCCTCGAGCAGGGCCATGCGGGCGTCGGGATCGGTCTGGGCAGCGGCCTGGTCGAGCAGGGCGTCGTAGGCGGGGTTGTCGTACTTGCGGTCGTTGTTGCCATCGTCGCGGCGGTTGACATCCAGGAAAGTCGTCGGATCGCCGTAGTCGCCGTACCAGCCGGCGCGGCCGGTCATGTAGTTCTGCTTCTTGAGGTCGTCCTTGTAGACCTTGATCTCCTTCTGCACCAGCCTGGTCTCGACGCCGAGGTAGCGCTCCCAGTCCTTGGCGATGGACTGGGCGATGAGATCGTGGCCCGCATCCTTGTTGAAGAGCAGTTCGATGGTGGGCAGGGTTGAGCGGTCGGCGTAGCCGGCGTCGTCGAGGAGTCTGGCCGCGGCGACGGGATCGAAGGGCACGCCCGCGGGCGAGTCGTAGCCGCCGATCGAGCCGGGCGGGATGATCGTGGTGGCCACCTGCTCGCCAGTGCGGCGCACCTCGCGGACGATCGTCTGCTTGTCGATCGCCATGGCGAAGGCGCGCCGGACGGTGGCGTCGTGGAAGGGGTTGGGGCGTCCGTCCGGGAGCGCCGGCAGGCAGTTGAAGTTGTACCAGTAGGTTCCGAACGCGCTGACGGCGTGGATGTTCTTGCGTGGATCATCCGGCAGGCGGCGGTCGATCTCAAACTGATCTAGGCCCATGGCCCTGAGGCGGTCGTACTCGGCCCGGTTCTCTTCGTAGAACTGGAGCTTGTCGGCGAGCATGTCGGCCCGGTAGGCGGGGGTGACGTCGCTGACCCAGTCGACCGTGCCGGTGCGGAAGGCGAGGACGGCGGCGTTGGGATCCTCAACGGAGGGGCACTTCATGGTCTGGACATCGAGGGCCTGGCGGTTCCAGTAGTGCGGGTTCTGAACAAAGTACATGTCGCGCTTGAAGCGCCAGACCTTGAGCTGATAGGGGCCGTTGGAGACGAGCTTGTCCGGCTTGGTCCAACCCGACTCGAGTTTGATGCGCCCGTCGGCGGGCTGCACGGTTTCGTACTGGCTGACGACCGGTTCGTAGACCGGGTAGAAGACGGCGAACGCGCACAGGTCGAGGAAGTACGGCGTGGGCCGCTCCAGTTCGACGCGCAGCGTGCGCTCGTCGAGGGCCTCGACCCCGACCAGATCATCGAAGGCGTCGAGGGTGCGCTGCCAGAGGGCCCTGGCCTCGGCCTCGCGCTGATCGGCTGAGAGCGCCCGCGCCGCCTCCGCGTGTTCATTCAGGGCCGCTTCGCGCCAGGCGTAGAACGCGCCGGCGCCGCGGATGAGTTGGAACAGGCCGGAGTAGTCGGAGGCGGTATCCGGGAGCAGGGCGCGCCGCCAGGAGTAGACGAAGTCGTGGGCCGTCACCGGGGCGCCGTTGGTCCACCGGGCGTCCGGGCGGAGATGGAAGGTGTAGAGCAGACCGTCGGGAGAGATCTCCCATCGCTCGGCGACGGCGGGGACGATGTCGTAGCCGTCGGTGAAGACGTCGTTGGCGACAAGGCCCTCGAAGACGAGCCGGCCGACGCGCAGGTCCTGCATCCAGCTCATCCGCTGCGGGTCGAGCGTGGTGACGTCGCCGCGGTTGATGAAGGTGAAGTCGGCGGGGGGCAGCGGCTTGTCAGTGACAAACGTGGCCGCCACGACGAGCAGCAGCAGCAGCGCCGGCGCGAAGAGCTTCATGGCAAGAGCATACCCGGACCGCCGGCAGCGGCGCCGCTTACTTCAGGCGGTAGGTCCCCTCGGCGACGCTGTAAGGCGCCTGCGCGAGGATTCCGCCGACGCCGATGACGCGTCCGGCGGCGTTGGTGAATTCCTGCACGCTTCCGCCGGTGGCGAGGTCCTTGAGCCTGAGGCGCTCGATGGTCTCGCCCTGCCGGGCGTCGACGAGTGTGAAGATGTTCTCGGCGAGATTGAGACCCGTGACCAGCACGCGGTGCAGATCGGAATCGGGCTCGGGTATGGCCCCGTTGGCCCGCGTGAAGCGGAAGGCCCACGCGATCAGGTGGCCGGCCGCCTCGACGCCGGCCTTGCGCGCCGCCGGCCCGACCGGATCGCCGCCGACGCGGATCAACTGGGAGCGGAAATGTCCCAGGCCGCGGACCAGCGGATCCAGTTCGGTCAGGTCTGCCGGCGCTCCGTTGAGGCGGTCGAGCCGGGCGCTGATCCCCTCGGCCAGTTCCTGCAGGGCGAGGTCCCGCAGGCCCCGGAAGCGGTCCACCTTGGAGGTGTCCTCCAGGGCGGTAACGTAGGCCACGAGCACCTGCGGATCCGTCTCGGCGCTCAGGCCGGCCCCGAGGTCGCGAGCGACCTGCATCGCCGCGGTGGCGTCGAAGGCGGGCTCGGACTGCAGGGCCAGGAGCATGGCGTTGCCGAACCCCTTGGTGGCCCGGTAGCGGACGGCGAGGCGCGGGTCGGCCCGCAGGTCCCGCAGGAGGGCCAGCCCTCCGTCGGAGGCCAGATCGCTGGCGACGATGGCGGCGTTGACGGCCACCTCGGCCTGGTCGGGCCGGCTGGCGATCAGCGCACGCAGGGCCGGGACGATGGCCTCGGAGGCCCTGACGCGAAAGCCGACGGTGGTGGCGGCGTCTCGGAGCGGTCTGGCCAGGGCCTGCTTGCTCCGCTGCACCAGCACGGGGTCATCGCTGGCGAGATTCCGCACGTTCTCGGCGGCCCACCGCTGGATGTCATCCATCGGCGGGGAGACCTGCTGGGAGATGGAGGTGTCAAGCTGAACCTGTGCCGCGGCCGGGCCGCAGAAGGCGGTCGCGAGGCCCAGCAGAACGCCCGCGACTGCGAGCCTGGCGGTCCGATTACCCAAGCTTGCCATCCTTCCTCTGGCGCCGCGAGAAGACCACGGCCGCGGCGTCATCGGCCGCCATATTCGAGCGGCGGACGGGTTCGGTTCGAATCCGGGGCCCTCCCCGGGCTCGGGAGAGCGAAAGCTATCAGCGACCGCGACCGAGGTCAACACCTCAGCCCCCCCGTCCGGCGGTCGCGGCAGCCTCCTTGGCGGCCCGCCTGCGCTGGAGTTCGGCGTCGATGAAGCCCTCCAGATCCCCGTCGAGGACCTCCTGGGGGCTGCCGACCTCGTAGCCGGTCCGGTGGTCCTTCACCCGGTTGTCGTAGATGACGTAGCTGCGGATCTGGGCCCCCCAGCCCCGATGCTCCATCTTGCCGCCGGCCGCCTCGGCGATCTCCGCCTCCCGCCGCTCCTCCTCGATCTGCTCGAGCTTGGCCTGGAGGATCGCCAGGGCCTGTCGCTTGTTTTGCAGTTGGTCGCGGTGGGTGCTGGAGACCACCATGATCCCGGTGGGCTTGTGGACGAGGCGGATGGCGGAGGCGACCTTGTTGACGTTCTGGCCGCCGGGCCCGCTGGAACGGGCGAAGGCGCTGATCTCGAGGTCCTTGTCCGGGATCTCGATGTCGGTCTCGTCGAACTCGGGGGTGACGTCGATGGTGGCGAAGCTGGTCTGGCGTTTGCCCTGGGCGTTGAATGGGCTGACTCGGGCGAGCCGGTGGGTGCCCCGCTCGCAGTTGAGGTAGCCGAAGGCGTAGGGCCCGACGACGCGCAGGGTGACATCGTCGATGCCGACCTCCACGCCGTGATTGATGGCCAGCTCCTCGACCTTGAAGCCGGCCCGCTCGAAGAAGCGCAGGTACATGCGCAGGAGCATCTCGGCCCAGTCGTTGGCCTCGGTGCCGCCGTCGCCGGCGGAGATGGTGAAGAAGCAGTTACGGTGGTCGTGCTTGCCGCCGAGCAGGCTCTGCAGTTCGACCTTCTCCATCCGCTGGGTCAGGTCGAAGAGCGATTCGTCGGCCTCCCGAAGCAGATCGTCATCGCCGGCTTCGCGGGCCATGTCGTAGGCGACCCTGGCGTTCTCGAAGTCCTCCATGACGCTCTTGAGCGGCCCGGTCTGCGCCTTGGTGAGCTTCAGTTCGGCGACGATCTTCTGGGCCCGATCCTGGCTGTCCCAGAAGCCGGTTGCGCCCATCTGCTGTTCGAGTTCGGCCAGTCTGGCGAGCTTGGCGTCGTAGTTAAAGAGAGTCGCGGATCGTTACGATCCGCGCCTCGAGATCATCGATCACCGGCTGGTGGGTCTGGAAGTGCATGAGCCATGATACGCCGCCGGGGCGTCGATTCCGCCCCGGTGCGCCAACAATACGGCATGCCCGCTGCCACCGACACAACTCGCGATCCCGGCCCTGAACTGCCCGACGTCAAGCTGCGTCTGGCGACCGCCGAGGACCCCGCCGTCGGGCGGATCGTCCGCAACGAGATCTGCACGGCGCCGAAGGCGGCGGGCTTCATCCGGCACATCGAGTTCGACATTACCGGATCGGCGCTGGCGGGTGGCTTTCGCGCCGGCCAGGCCTTCGGCGTGCTCCCACCGGGCGCAGACGACAAGGGCCGGCCGCAGCCGCTGCGCCTGTACTCGCTGGCCTGCCCCTCGGCCGGCGAGGACGGGGCGGGCAACGTGCTGTCCACCACCGTCAAGCGCCTGATCGACGAGCGCTGGGAGGGCCCCGGGCTGCACATCGGCGTGGCGAGCAACTACCTGTGCAATCTGCGCGAGGGGGATGAGGTGCGCCTGACCGGCCCCTCCGGCAAGCGGTTCCTGCTGCCGGCCCGGCCCGAGGAGCACGACTACCTGTTCTTCGCGACCGGGACGGGGATCGCGCCGTTCCGCGGCATGATCAAGGAGCTGATCGAGCTGAACCCGGACCTGCCATCACGGGTGACGCTCATCATGGGGGCGCCGTACGAGACGGACCTGATCTACCACGGCTGGCTCACGCGGCTGGACGCCGAGCACGAGCGCTTCAGCTACATCACGGCCCTGAGCCGCCAGCCGCAGATCGACCCCGCCTCCGGGGCGGCCGACGGGGCGGGGCGCATGTACGTGCAGGACCGCCTGCGGACCAATCGCGATGAGCTGCTCCCGCTGCTGTGCAGCGACCGGACGCTGGTGTACATGTGCGGGCTGGTGGGGATGGAAATCGGCATTCTGCGCCGCTTCAGCGAGATCCTGCCGGCACAGTGGCTCGGCCGGTACGTGACGATCGACGCCGAGGCGATGGCGGCGCCGCAGACCTGGGAGCGGAAGATGATCGGCCGGCAGGTCAAGCCGTCGCGCCGGATGTTCATCGAGACGTACTGATCGCAGCCGCGATCGGCGTACGAGAAAGGGGCCGCGCCCTCGGCGCGGCCCCCGGTGGTGCAGCATGCTGTCGCGGTTACGGGCAGCCGACCGCGAACTCGTTCTGGAAGCACAGGAAGTCGAAGAAGTCGAGAGCGCCGGTGGCGTCGCAGTCGGCGTAGGGATCACCGACGGCGAAGGCGTTCTGGAAGCACAGGAAGTCGAAGAAGTCGAGCCCGCCGGAGCCGTCGCAGTCCGGGTAGCAGTCGGCGCCGCAGGGGCCGGGATCGGCGCCGCCGCAGGTCGGGTTCGGGGTGCAGCCCGGGCGCGTCACGAGCACATCATCGAGATAGGCGCCGAACGGGTGGGTGGTGAAGTCGACCCAGAGGTCGATGGCGGCGAACTCCGGGATGCCGGGACCGCTGGCGAAGCTGCCATCGGTCCAGGACTGACCTTCGGCCCAGAGCACGTCGTCGTAGTACAGGTCCCACAGGTCGGCGTCGAGGTCGATCTCGGCCCGCAGCTCGACCCAGCGGTCGTAGATCATGGGCGTGAAGAAGCCGCGGAACTGCGACTCCAGTTCGCCGATGAAGGTGTCGAAGCGCACCTGCATCGACCAGTTGGTGCCGGCGCCGCCGCCATCGTACTGATTGAGGGCGATGATGTCGAAGGCCATGTCGTTGGCGTCGCTGCGCACGTAGGTCATCACGCTGAAGACGACCTGGCCGTCGGTGATGTCGGGGAACTGGTGCACGACGTCCGTGTTGGTCACGGGCAGATGCAGGCTGTTGGCGCCGCTGGATGCGAAGGCGTCCGTGATGACACCGTCGGCGCCGCCAGGCCAGAGTTCCCAGCCCGGCTGCGCGCTGATCGACGCCCCGACCGCGTAGCAGTCGAAGTTGTCGTTGACCGAGTTATCGGTATCGACGCCGACCGGTCCCGGGACCGGGCCGGGATCGCGCCCCGCTGCGGGTCCTTCGCCGACGGGGCGATCCGGGCCGGCGCTGGCGGCGCTGCCGACGGCAGCGCACAGGGCGATGATGAGTGTCCGCTTCATGCTTGAGATCCTCCCTCGAAGTTCATCGCGCCGCCGACCTCCGGCAGCGCGGGCGGCCCTGGCGAGCAGGCGAACCAGACGCGGACCTCGCAGGGTCCCCGTCTTCACGATCGCCGGCCTCCTGGGGGCCGCCTCCCCATGCGCCGAAACGTTCAGACGCGTGGGCCCGGCCGGGATCGCGACGCCCCGGCCGGGAGGCTCCATTGTGCACATTTTCGAGCGGGTTGCAAGGGGGCTCCCGCGGCGGCAGGGCCGGTCTCAGGCGATCAGCTCCCAGATCGGGTCGGCCCCCTCGACCCCCACCAGCTTGCGATCCAGCCCGGCGAAGAAGTACGTGAGATGGTTGGGGTCGAAGCCGAGCTGGTGCAAGATGGTGGCGTGCAGGTTGCGGACGTGCAGGGGCCGCTCGATGGCCCGGTTGCCCAGTTCATCGGTGGCGCCGACGCTGAGCCCGCCCGGGATGCCGCCGCCGGCCATCCACATGGTGAAGCCGTAGGCGTTGTGGTCGCGCCCGGTTCCCTCGGCGTACTCGGCGGTGGGCTGGCGGCCGAACTCGCCGCCCCAGATGACCAGGGTGTCCTCCAGCATGCCGCGGCGTTTGAGATCCTTGAGCAGGCCGGCGATGGGCTTGTCGGTGCGCCCGGCGTGGTAGTCGTGGTTCTTCTTGAGGTCGCCGTGGGCGTCCCAGTTGGCGTCGTTGTGGTTGCCGCCGGCGTAGAGCTGGACGAAGCGCACGCCGCGCTCGACCAGACGGCGGGCCAGCAGGCACTTGGTCCCGAACTCGCGGGTCCGCTCATCATCGACGCCGTAGAGCGCGAGCGTCTCGGGACGTTCGCGGGCGATGTCGACCGCCTCGGGAGCGTGCTGCTGCATGCGGTAGGCAAGCTCGTAGCTGGCGATGCGGGCTTCCAGATCCGAGTTGCCCGGACGCTGCGCCGCGTGCCGTTCGTTGGCGGCCCGGAGGCGGTCGAGCATGCGGCGCTGGGCGCGCAGCGAGAGGCCGTCGGGCGGTTCAAGATCAAGGATCGGCGCGCCCGTCGGGCGCATCACCGTGCCCTGGTAGGTGGCCGGCATGAAGCCGCTGGACCAGTTCTTGGCGCCGCTGATGGGGCCGCCGGTGGAGTCGAGCATGACGACGAAGCCGGGCAGGTTCTGGTTGACCGTGCCGAGGCCGTAGTTCACCCATGATCCGAGGCAGGGGTGCCCGGAGAGGATGCTGCCGGAGTTCATCTGCAGCATGGCCGAGCCGTGCAGCGGGGAATCGGCCTGCATGGACTTGATGAAGGCGATGTCATCGACGCAGGTCGCCAGGTGCGGGAACAGGTCGGAGATCCAGGCGCCGCACTGGCCGTACTGGCGGAAGCGCCACTTCGGGCCCACGACGCGCCCCTCGGCCTTGGTTCCGCCGCGGCCCTTGGTCTCGACAGGGATGGTCTGGCCATCGAGTTCGTAGAGCCTGGGCTTGTAGTCGAAGGTGTCGACCTGGCTGGGCCCGCCGTACATGAACAGGAAGATGACGCTCTTGGCCCGCGGCGCCACCGGCGGGGCCTTGGGCGACAGGGGGTTCGCGAACCGCGTGATTCCGTCGGCGGCGATGGCCTGGCGGGCGAGGAAGCCCTCGGCGGCGAGCATGCCGGTCAGGGCGACTGAGGTGAAGGCGCCGCCGGCTTCCCAGAGGAACTCGCGCCGGGTGCGCCGGCAGAAGGTGTCGCGTGGCTTGTCGGGCGTTTCGGCCATGGTTGATCAGCTCAGTCCACGAACATCAGTTCGTTGAGGTTCAGCAGGATGAGGCAGTACATCTGCTCGGCCCGCTCGGAAGTCAGGCCTTCTTCGGTTTCCAGTTCCCGGATCAGGTCGAGCCCTTCGGTGATTTCCTGCGGGTGGGCGTCGCGCACGAGGGCCAGTTCGATGGCGCGGCTGATGCGCTGGCGCCGGTCTCCGGGAAACTCGTCGCGGGCGCGCCGAGCCAACTGCTCGGCCTGCTCGAGCATGAAGTCGCTGTTGAGCATCGTCAGGGCCTGCGTCGGCTGCGTGGTGCTGAAGCGCACCGGGCAACTGGCGTCGCTGTCGGCCATGTCGAACGATTCCAGCAGCGGGTCTTTGAGCGAACGTTTCAGGTGGATATAGATCGAGCGGCGGGCGGCCTGCTCCGCGGTCGCGGTACCCCACGCCTCTTCGGGTCGCGACGCCGTCGCGAGGACTTCTTCCGGAAGCGGCGGGTAGACGCTCGGCCCGCCCATCTCGAGGTTCAGCGAGCCGTTGATCGCGAGGATGGTGTCGCGGAGTTCCTCGGCGGTGAGCCGGCGCAGTTGGAAGCGGCTGTAGAGTTCGTTGACCGGGTCGAGTTCCAAGGCGCGGGCGTCCGGCGCCGAGGCCATGCGGTAGGTCGCCGACATCATGATCAGCTTGTGCATGCGCTTGAGGCGCCAGCCGCCCTCAACCAGTTCCGCGGCAAGCCAGTCGAGCAGTTCTGGGTGCGTCGGCGCTTCGCCGAGGGCGCCGAAGTCATTCGGGGAGCCGACGATCCCACGACCCATGTGGAACTGCCAGAGGCGATTTGCCATGACCCGGGCAGTGCGCGGGTTCTCCGGGGAGGTGATCCAGCGGGCCAGCGCCAGGCGGCGTCCGGAGGTCTCGCCATCGGCGGGCGGGGCGATCGCGGCGTCGGCGCCGCCGAGCAGTTCGGGGAAGCCCGGGCGGACCTGCTCGCCGCGGGCGCCGGCGTTGCCGCGGATGCGGATGTAGCTGTCGGGCGGGGCATCGAGTTCCTGGGCTGAGAGCACGCGCACGAACTCGCGCGTCGGCCGGCGGAGCGTCGCGATGCGCTCGACGGCGGCGCGCAGGCGCAGTGCTTCAGGGGCGCCGATGGTGGCTTCGACGAGGTCCTCGTGCGCCGGTAGGGCGCCGCCGCCGATGGCGAGGTCGAGGATCTCGCGGTCATCGAGCGGGCGATCCCAGAAGCGCACCTCGTCGATGGCGCCATCGAGCGTGTTGAAGTCGGGCAGAAGGCGGCCGATGGATACCTTGTCCGTGGCCGTCAGGGGCTGGCGGCCGCCGGTTGCCTCGTCGACGAACTGGCCGTCGAACCACAGGGCGATGCGCCCCGAGGTCATGTCGCGCGTGAAAGCGACGTGATGCCAGGCGCCATCGGCAGCGCCGGGCGGGCCGTGCACGAACGTCTCGGGTCGGCCGACGCCGGCGGCGATCTGGTCGCCGATGAGCGTGACGCCGAAGTCATCGACAATCCCGCTGACTTCGGCATCCACCAGCCCGCTGCCGGTGAACCAGCGCAGGTCTGCGGACGAGCCGGCGCCGGGGCGGTCGGCCCGGAACCACAGTGAGATCGTGAAGCTCTCGGCGACCGGACGGTCGATCAGGAGCCGGCCGCCGCGCTCGAACTGCAGGGCGTCGCCGGCGTGGCCGGGAGTCGGCTGCGCGCTGCGCAGGTCGCCGGGGATCGGCTCGCCTTCGTCGAAGCTGAGCCGCAGGACTTCGCCCTGCTCGAGCCCGGCGCCGGCTTGGTCGACCAACTGGTCGCCGAAGCGCTCGCGCAGCTCGCCGATGATGTTGCGGACCTCCTGGACGGCGCCATCGCGCTCGCGCTGCCACTGCGTCAGGGCCTGCTCGTATTCATCCGAGCCGAGATCAGCCGGCAGCGAGCGTACGAAGTTGTCCGTGTTGATGCCGTTGCCGCCGCCGACCTTATACGGCTTGAGCCCCTCGAAGAACGAGAGCATGCGGTAGTAGTCGCGCTGTGGGATCGGATCGCCCTTGTGATCGTGGCAGCGGGCGCAGCCCATGCTGACCGCCAGCGTGACGCGGCAGGTGGTGTCCAGCATGCCATCAAGATCATCGAAGACCGCCTGCTGCGGATCGGTCGGCTCATCGTCGCGAATGCCGAGATGCAGGTAGCCGGTGGCGATGTGCTGCTCGACGCCGCGGTCGGGCAG